>NZ_BAAGXS010000017.1:0-303876 GCF_054779715.1 Actinophytocola sediminis
GAGCTCGTTGACGAGCACGAGCCGAGCGGCACGCCGGCGGCCGCCGAGCCCACGCCGGCCGAGCAGGCCGGCGCCGAGGCACCCGCGCCTGCCGAGCCGGCCGACCCGCCCACAGAGCGGCAGCTGACCAAGCTGCACACGCAGTTGACCAAGCTCGCCGTCATCGGCCCCGAGAAGCACAGCACTGTGTCCCTGCTCGCCGGCCGCGAGATCACGTCCACGAAGGAGCTCACCCGGCCGCAGATTGCCGGAGTGATCGACGTCCTCGAACGCTGCCTCGACGACCCCCAGCCGGCGCACGCGCTCGACGCGCTGCTCGCCGCGCTCGACGACGAGCAGCGCCAGTCCGCCCCAGACAGCAAGGAGTCCTGAGTGTCCGGCGAGACCGTCATCACGGTGATCGGGAACCTGACTGCCGATCCAGAGCTGAGGTTCACGCAATCCGGCGTCGCCGTTGCCAACTTCACCGTCGCGTCGACCCCGCGCACGTTCGACAAGCAGTCGAGCGAGTGGAAGGACGGCGAGGCGCTGTTCCTGCGGTGCCAGATTTGGCGCCAGGCCGCCGAGAACGTCGCCGAGTCCCTCACCCGCGGCGCCCGCGTGATCGCGTCCGGGCAGCTCGTACAGCGCTCGTTCGAGACCCGCGAGGGCGAGAAGCGGACCGTTGTCGAGCTGAAGGTCGAGGAGATCGGCCCGTCGCTCAAGTACGCCACCCCGAGCGTCAACAAGGTGACCCGTGGCGGCAGTGGAGGCACGGGCGGCGCCCCGGCTGACGACCCGTGGGCGACCGCCCCACCGGCCGGCCAGTCCACCGACGAACCGCCGTTCTGAGACCGCGTGCGCCCGCGCTGTGACTCCCGCCAGCGCGGGCGCACGTTTCAAGCCCCGTTGGGAGACAACGAGATGCCTACCACGCCGACGCACGCCTGCCCGGCCGGCTGCGGCCGCCTGGTGCCCGACAACCAGTTCGCGTGCCGCGCCGACTGGCTCCGTCTGCCGTTCGCGTTGCGCCAGCCGATCTCGGCGACCTACCGGCGCGATCCGGCCGCGCACGCGCAAGCCATGCAGACCGCCCGCGCCTGGTACCGCGAACACCCGTCCATCAACGACGCCCCGGCGTCCGGGCTGTCGATCTCCGAGCAGCTGCAGGACATGGCCAACGTCCTCTCCGGCACCGGTCGCCACGCCGACCACGACCGCCGCCAGCTCGGCCGGTGTGTGGTCTGCGAGTGCGGCGTGCGCGTACAGGGCACGATGGCCGCCCGCCCGGCCCAGGACACCGAGCTGCCCCTGTTCGACGTCGAGGCCAGCGAGTGACTGATCTGCCTGCGACGTCCGCGTTTGAAGCCGAGATCCTCGGCGCGATCTCGGCTGGCCGCACCCTGCCCGACCTGCTCGACACGCACGGGTGGACGTCGGCCGAGGTCGACGCGACGTTGCGCCGTCACCACCTGGTGACCACCAAGGCCGGCGCCATCGTGCGCGCTGACGTCGACCTGCGCGAGCTGCTGCAGGCCGCGGTGCAGTCCAGGTCCCGGCTCGTGCACCAGGCCGCCGCCGAGGCGAGCGTGCGTCTGCTCGAGCTCGCCGGCCTCCTGGCCCAGGCGCACGCCGCCGCCGCGGCCGCGGACGTCCGCCAGCACCAGCGCGAAGCCGTCCGCTACTGGCTCGACTGGCTCCACCGCGCCGAGGCCGAGGCCCTCGCCGAGCTCGGTCGGCTCGCCGGCCCGCATGCGGAGGGAGGCACGGAGTGACGGACGCCGAGCCGATCCCGATGGGCAAGTTCGAGTGGGAGCGGCTCATCCTGCGCATCGCGATGCCGGACCTACACCAGCGGCTTTCGCTCATCCTGGCCGTGTTCGCAGATGCGGACGGCACCCGCGTGCGCCCCGGCAACGAGATCCTCGCCAGCGTCACCCGCAAGACGACGCGCACGGTCATTCGCGCGCTCAACGACCTACGCGAGTGGCAGCTCATCGCGCCCGTGTCACGTGGTGGCGGCCGTGGCGGCAAGGGCCGTACGACCGAGTACCGCCTCACGTGCCCTACCGACCTGCTCGAGCGGTTCGAGCTACTGACGCCGAACCTCCGCCCGGCACCGAAATCAGGTGACGCCCAGACGTCACCTCAAACCGTCACGTCCTCTGTGGATAACCAGTCGACCACTGTGGACAACCCGGCCGAAACGGTGGACAACTCCAGCACCCGCAACGCGAATGAGGTGACACCTGTGTCACCCGAAACCGCGAATGAGGTGACAAATCCAGCGAATGAAGTGACACCCAGATGTCGCACTACCAACCAAGATCACCAGCCACCTAAAGCGACCAGACCAGATGTGGTTGCCACCCGAGGTGACTCACGACCGCGCGTACAGACCCGCGATCCACCAACACGCCCCATCTCAGCCACCAACCACCCCGACGCGCCCCCGGAGCCCACATGAGCACCACAGCCACCCCGCCGCCCGCCCCAGACCTCGGCGAGACCCTCCGCGCCATCGGCCGCCACCTGACCGGCTTTGGTCACTCGATGGCCGCTCGGCAGGCCCTCGGCGCCGTCCTGGCCGACGACCTCGACACCGCCCGCACCACCCTCGAGCGACTCCCCGCGTCCTACCTCGACCAGCTCGGCCCCGCCGCCGACCGACTCGGCGAGCTCGCCCGCCTCGTCGCTTCCCTCGAGGACCGCACGTGACCACCGACGCCGAGCAGTGGCACACCCACTGGCACCGCATCCGCGAGGACGCCATCGAGGCCGGCCACACCCGCGACCAGGCCGCCGCCATCGCCGACCGCGAGACCACCGCGCAGTTCGGCCCAGAACCCCAGGAGCTCACCGATGCCTAGCCGCACGCTCACGCAGGCCGAGCTCGTCGCCGAGGCCCGAGCCGCCTTCGGCGACGACCCCGAGACGTGGGCATTCCGCTGCCCCAACTGCGCCGACGTCGCCGTAGCCCAGGACTTCCGCGACGCAGGCGCCGACACCGGCCGACTCGGCCAAGAGTGCATCGGCCGCAGCCTCGGCGCTCTCAGCGGACCACCGACCACCGACGCCGGCAAGGCCATCGCCAAGCGCGGGTGCGATTGGGCCGCCTACGGCCTGTTCCCCGGCCCCTGGCACATCGAGATGCCCGACGGGAAGCGCGTCCCAGGCTTCCCCCTGGCCACCCACTCCGAGCAGCCCCAGGAGACCCGCCGTGGCTGAGCACGCAGCCATCTACGCCAACCCCGACGACCCGTTCGTCATCCGCGTGGTGCTCGACGAGGGCGAGGCCGCGATCTACGAGCTCGACCTCCGCGACGACCACGGCGACGACGCCGGCGAGATCCCCGGCGACTGGCGACTCGTCGCCGAAATCGACGGAGGAGCGGCGACCGGTCGCGGCCTCCGTCGCGCGCGTCAGGGCAGCGGCTCGTGATCGCGTCTCGGCGTGAGCGCCTCGGCAGGCACGAGCTGATCGCGCAGGAACGGCCCGTTGCGTCGACCGTCCGCGTACGGCACGGCGAAGTTGACCACGCCGAGCCAGTCGCCTTCCTTACGGCGGAGCCAGCCGGACAGCAGCCCGCGAACGTTGCCGTGCAGGTCGAGGCCGTCCGGCACGGTGCGCCGGGGTGCGTCGGGACCGCGCGGGAACGTGACGTCGAGTCGGACCCACACAGGGGTGAGGTCGGGCGAGTGTCCGTGCATCTCGTCGCCAACCCATCGCGTGTGCGGGGTTTCGATCACGGCGCCATGGTAACGAACATGCGTTCGATCCAGGTCGTTTACACGAGTCGGACCGAGACACCATGACCACCGGGCGCCGCACCGCGGAGGAGATCGCCGAGCACGAGTTCGACATGGCGCGCTTCCAGGCCCAGGCGGCCACCTGCCCGCGGTGCGGTGCCCTCGGTCGCGTCGACATCCCGCTCATGCCCGACGGCACCAAGCCCGGCGGCCAGCCGTGCCGCAACCCGCTCACCGGCCGCGAGCTCCGCGGCCCTGCCCACTTCCAGCGGTTCGACGCCGTTGCCTCACTCCCGGAAGACGAGACCCAGTGATCGACGTGCAACCCACCCTCGACCAGATCGACGCCGTACTCGCCGAGTGCGACGCCGAGCAGCTCCCGCCGTACGCGGCCGCGGTCGACCCGGCCGGCGACGCCGCGCACCTGGTGGTCGTCGAGACCGCCACACGCCGGCTCGCCTACCCCGCACCGCCGGCACGCCGCCGCTGGTCCGCCTGGCCCTGGTTCCGCCGATGATCTGCCACGTCTGCCACCGCAACGAAACCCACCGCTACAGCTGCGGCGCCTGCACCGAGAGCACCCGCCGGCGCCTCCGCGAGCTCGAGCTCTACGCCCACTGGCTCGCCACCACGACCCTGCTCGCCCCCACGCGCGGCACCACCGGCCGCCGCTCCCCCGGCTACGGCTCACGGCCGCCCGCGCGCGACGACGTGCTCGTCATGCTCGACCTCCGATCCACCGCCGAGGACATCGGCGGCCTGGACGACGAGGACGCCCCGCTGTGGTCGCTGCTCGGCACCCTGCACGGCCTCGCGATGTTCGTGCGCGCCCACTGCAGCGACAGCGGCCCGCGCCGCGTCACGGTGTCCGGTGAGGTCGGCTACCTGCTCGGCCGGCTCGACTGGTGCGCCACGCAGCGGTGGGCGTCCGAGGTCGCCGAGGACGTGCGCCAGCTGCACGCCCAGGCCCGCGCCCTCGCCGGCGACGGCCCACCCGAGCCGGTCGGCACGTGCGTCGTGCCCGGCTGCGACGGCGCCGTGTTCCCCGCGCGACTGCGCGACCCGGACGGCGCCCGCCACGACGGCGCACGGTGTAAACGCTGCGGCCAGCCGTACACCGGCCTTGACCTGGTCCGACTCCACCGAAAGGGGACAAGCTGATGCGCCGCGTACCCGCCAGCCTGGCCCTGCTCGCCCTACGCCAGTCCGGCCACGAGATCGCCTCGGCGACGCTCCGCTCGTGGGTCCACCGGCAGCACATCACGCGCACCGCCGACGGCTACGACCTCGGCGAGATCCTCGACTACCTCGAGGGCCGCGCGACCGCCGGTCGCGACCAGTCGCGCGAGGCAAGTTGACCATGGGTAGGCGTACGTGCAACGCTTACGGCGGGCGGAGCTCTGCCCGCAGGCGAGTCGGTGACCGGGACCGCGCCACCTGGACGTGGTGACGGGCGGGCCGGCGAGGCGGTGACCGGGCGGTAGCCAACCCGACCCGGGCCGTCGTACGTCTCTCGCGCTACCCCTTGGCTGACGTGGGCGAGCCCCCGCGGCTGGACAGCTCTCCGGGTTCCACGTGCCCGGCGTCCAGCCCTTCGTGCCTACGCCTGGGGCTTCGGTCGGTGCTGTGCTCGCCGCCGATAGACCTTGTTGGGGAGCACGCCCAGTGCCGCCGCTAGCTTGACCTTGGTCATGCGCGGTAGGTCGAGCGCCTGTTCCATGCGCTCGACCCGCGTGCGGGCGATCACGCCCTGCGCGGCCCGCGACAGGTCGGGGCAGCGCCGGCACGCCTCGATCGAGTCCGGCTCGTCGCGCAGTTCGATCAACGCGGTGATCAGCTCATCCAAGGTCATGTCCGCCATGTCCGTGCCTCCTTCGGGGTGTCGCGCCAACGGGGCGGGACCCCGGCCGCCTGGCCGGGGTCCCGCTTCGCTGCTACCAGGTGATGACGTCGCCCTGGCGGATCGCGGCCAGCTGTTCCGGCGACATCTCGATCACGCTCGAGCACTCGCTACCCGGGTCCTGGATCACGACCTCAACGGTGCCGTTGCTGCCGGCCCGCAGGCTGATCTCGGCGCCGGGGTCGAGCTGGATTCGGGTGTGGATCACGGTGTCCTCCTTGGTGGGTTCTCTCGGTGACAAGAACAACACTACCCCCATGGGGGTAGTGAGTCAACCCCCATGGGGGTAGGTTTCTGAAGTGAGGGGGTGCCACGTGGCCGCCCGCCCGATCACCGACGAGGACCGCCGCCGCGTCCGCTCCCTGCACGCGGCCGGCCGCAACCGCAACCAGATCGCGAAAGAGCTCGGCCGGTCCGGCAGCACCGTCTCGAAGATCGCCGCCGAGCTCGGCCTCAGCTTCAACCGTGAGGCCGCCAAGGCCGCCACCGAGGCCCGTGTCGCCGACGCCAAGGCCCGCCGCGCCGACCTCATGCACGCGCTGCTCGACGACGCCGAGCGGCTCCGCTGCCAGCTGTTCGCGCCGACCACGATCCACAGCTTCGGCGGCAAGGACAACACCTACGCCAGCCGCGACGTCACGCAACCACTGTTCCGCGACCAGCGCGACATCATGCAGAGCGTTTCAACGGCCATCACCTCGAGCCTGCGCATCGACGACCACGACACCGACAGCGGCGCCGAGGGCGCAAAGAGCATGATCGGCACGCTGTTCGGGGCGCTCCAGGGCGCCTACGACCAGATGCAGGACACGCCCGATGACGGCCCCGAGGATTGACCTCGAGCGGGTCACCAAGATCCTGAGCCGCAAGCAGATCCGCTCTGTTGTCGAGTCGCAGCGAACCGAGCAGATCGCGCTCTGGTCCGGCGCCGTGTCCTCCGGCAAGACGATCGCGTCCCTGCTGGCGTTCCTCGGCGCGGTCAGCGTCGCCCCGACCCGCGGCCTGATCGTGGTCATGGGCAAGACCAAGGACACGATCGAGCGGAACCTGCTCGACCCGCTGCAGTCGGCCGAGCTGTTCGGCGAGCTCGCCTCCCAGGTCCACCACACGGCCGGCGCCAACACGGCGACCATCCTCGGCCGCACGGTGCACCTGGTCGGGGCGAACGACAAGCGGGCCGAGGACAAGATCCGCGGCATGACGATCAGCCTCGCCTACGTCGACGAGGCAACGCTCCTCCCGCGTGGCTTCTGGATGATGCTCCTCTCGAGGCTCCGTGTCCCCGGCGCAAAGCTGTTCGCGACGACGAACCCGGACGGGCCGGCGCACTGGCTACGTAAGGACTTCATCCTCCGGGCCGCCGACGTCGGCATGCGTCACTGGCACTTCGTGCTCGGCGACAACCCGTCGCTCGAGCAGTCCTACGTCGAGCGTCTCAAGCGGCAATACGTCGGACTGTGGCACCGGCGGTTCATCCTCGGCGAGTGGTGCCTCGCCGAGGGCGCCGTCTACGACATGTGGGACGCAGACCGGCACATCGTCGACGTGCTCCCACCCATCACGCGGTGGCTCGGCCTCGGCATCGACTACGGCACAACGAACCCGTTCGCCGCCCTGATGCTCGGCCTCGGCACCGACCGCCGGCTGTACCTCACCCACGAGTGGCGCTACGACTCCAAGCACCACCGCCGCTCCCTCACCGACCACGAGTACAGCGAGCGTCTCCGCGGCTGGCTCGGCGACCTCGAGATCCCGCACGCACCGAACGTGCGCGGCATCCGTCCCGAGTGGACCATCGTCGACCCGTCCGCCGCGAGCTTCGTGCAGCAGCTCTACCGCGACGGCCTGACGCCGACGCTGGCGGACAACAGCGTGGTCGACGGCATCCGCCAGTTCGGCTCGCTGCTGGCCACTGACCGGCTCAAGGTGCACCGCCGGTGCAAGGGCCTCACGGACGAGATCCCCGGCTACAGCTGGGATCCCGACCAGGCGCAGAAGGGCGAAGACGCCCCGATCAAGGCCGACGACCACTCACTCGACGGCGGCCGGTACGTCGTCCACACCACCGAGGCCCTTTGGCGGCCACATCTTCTGGAGGCAGCATGACCACCCCGCAGCGGCCGAGCGTGAGCCGGATCGTCCACTACACGAGCCACGGCAGCGCCGATGGCGTGTACGGCAAGGAATGCCGCGCCGCGATCGTGACCGCGGTGAACGAGTACCAGGACAGCCCCGACGGCTCGTTCGTCGGGCACGTCGACCTGTGCGTGCTCAACCCAACCGGGCAGCACTTCGCCCGCGGCGTGCTCGCCGAGCACCTCGAGGACCAGCTCGAGCCCGGCCCGGCCGGCCGCACCGGCGGCACGTGGCACTGGCCGGAGCGCGTGTAAACCGCCTACCCGAGGGGATGTTGAGGTGACCCGCTGATGCCGCTTCCCGTCTCAGACATGGAGTGGCCGCCTGCGCACTGCCGGCGGCCGCGCAAGCTCTACGACACGTGGGGCGCCTGGTACTCCGGCGACACCGACCAGCTCACCCAGGTCTACGGCGCCACCGGCGCGCTCGGCGGCCTCGACCCGAAGGGCTACGACCGGCCGTCGCAGTACGCCGGCGGCCTGGTGGGCCGCGTCGCCCGGATGTTCTGGGGCACGCCGACCCCGCGCGGCGAGCTCCGCAACAACAAGCTGCACATCCCGCTCGCCGGCGACATCGCGTCCACCTCGGCCGACCTCCTGTTCGGCGAGCTGCCCACAATCCGTGTCGAGAACAAGACGACGCAGCAGCAGCTCGACGAGCTGCTCGAGGACGGCGGCCTGCACTCGCGTCTCCTCGAGGCCGCCGAGCTCGCCGCGGCCTACGGCGGCGTGTACCTGCGCACCACGTGGGACACCGAGGTAGCCGACCACCCGCTCACCGACGCACTGCTGCCCGACACGGCCGTGCCGGAGTGGCGGGCCGGCTACCTCACAGCGGTCACGTTCTGGCGCATCGTGTCCGACCCCGACGACAACGACGTCTGGCGGCACCTCGAGCGCCACGAGTCCGGCTGGATCCTGCACGGCCTCTACAAGGGCACCGCCGACCGGCTCGGCCGACCGATGGCGCTCACCGACCACCCGGCCACCCGCGCGTGGGCCGACCAGCTCGACGAGTCCGGCGGACTGGCCACCGGCGCCCGCCGCCCGACCGCGGTCTACATCCCGAACATGCGGCCGCACCGCGTCATCCGCGGCACCCCGCTCGGCCGGTCGGACTTCTCCGGCGTGGAACCGGTGATGGACCAGCTCGACGAGGCATGGACGTCGTGGATGCGTGACCTCCGGCTGGCGAAAGGCCGGCTCGTCGTGCCGGACGCGTACCTGCAGTCGCAGGGGCCAGGCAAGGGCGCGACGTGGGATCCCGAGCAGGAGATTTACGCCGGCCTGAACATGCTCCCGCAGCCTGGCAGCACGGCGTCGATGCTGACCCCGGTGCAGTTCAAGATCCGCGTAGAGGAGCACGAGCGCACCACCGGCGGCCTGTTCGCGAACGCCGTGCGCGGCGCCGGCTACTCCGTGCAGACCTTCGGCGAACACGGCGACGTGGCCGCGACCGCGACCGAGGTCCACGCGCGCGAGCGGAAGTCCTACACCACCCGCGCGCGGAAGATCGGCTACTGGCGGCCGGGCCTGCGGCAGCACCTCGAGACACAGCTGCAGGTCTACGCCACGGTGTTTCAACGGTCCGGGATCGAACCGGAGCGGCCCACGATCGAGTGGCCGGACGGCGTCGCCGACGACCCGGAACGGACCGCCCGCACGCTGCAGCTGCTCGCCGCGGCCGAGGCCGCATCCACCCGCACGCGGGTCGCGATGCTCCACCCCGACTGGGACTCGACGGAGGTCGACCTCGAGGTTGGGCGGATCCGGGCCGAGCAGGGCGCGGACACCGCGGACCCGCAGGCGTTTACACGCAACATCGCGGCCACCGGTCGACCGGACGGCACCGGCGAGCCCGAGCAGCCGCCCGAGGTCGACGAGGGGTGATGAGCGGTGGCGGTAGATCCCGACGAGCTTGACGAGATCACCGCCACCGTCGCCGCCATCTACCGTGAGGCCGAGACCGCGCTCGTGCGGATCATCGCGCGGCACCTGGCCGGCGACCTCGACCGCGACATGCCGGCGCCGGTGTGGGCCGAGAAGAAGCTCGCCGCGGTCCGCTCGCTACGGCGCTCGGCGCAGGCCGTCATTGCCGGCCTGCAGGCGGCTGGTGAGGGCGCCGTGCGCGACGCGGCCGCCGAGGCGTTCCGGGCCGGCTGGCGCTCGGCGCTCGAGGAGCTGCCGGCGCAGTGGTTCCCGCTGTCCGGTCTCGCCGAGGCCGCCCGCGCGGCCGCCGAGGAGGTGCCCGGCTTCGCCGCCATCGAGGCGGTTGCGGCCGCGGTGACCCGCGACATCGGCGAGAAGTCCCGGAACATCCTGCGCGACGTCCTCGACGCCTACCGCAGCGTCATCACGGCGACCGTGTCCCGCACCCTCTCCGGCACGCAGACCCGCCGCGAGGCATCACAGGCCGCGTGGGCGCGGTTCATGTCCCGCGGCATCGCTGGGTTCACCGACAGGGCCGGTCGCCGCTGGCAGCTCTCCTCGTACGTCGAGATGGCCGTGCGCACGGTGACCCAACGGGCCGCCGTGCAGGGCCAGACTGACCGCCTGGCGGCCGCCGACGTCGACCTGATCATGGTGTCCAACGCGCCGCAGGAATGCCCGCTGTGTCGCCCGTGGGAAGGCGAAATCCTCACGCTCGGCGCGGACACCGGAGACATCACCGTGCCGCACCAGCTGACCGACGAGCCCGTCACGGTGCACGTTGCCGCGACTCTCGCGGCCGCGCAGCTGGCCGGACTGTTCCACCCGAACTGTCGGCACAGCGTCAGCGCGTACCTGCCTGGCGTCAGCCGACCGGCGGAGAAGCCGACCGCCGACCCCGAGGGCGACAAGGCCCGGCAGCGGCAGCGCGCGCTCGAGCGGAAGATCCGCGCGGCCAAGGTCGCCGAGGCCGGCGCGCTCGACGAGGCCGCACGCAAGGCCGCCGGCCGTCGGGTCCGTGCGGCGCAGGCCGAGCTCCGCGAGCACCTCGACGAGCACCCCACGCTCAAGCGGTTGCGGTACCGCGAGCAGATCGGCGCCGGGAACATCCCGCCCCGCGGCCGCGACGACGCAGCCGGCGACATCGGGCCGGACGTGCAGCCCACGCTCGACGGCAGCGACGCCGTGCGCTCGCCGCGCCCGGACCGGCCGGACGACACCGCGCCACCGGCGCAGCAGCCGCCGGCCGACCCGGACCCGGACCAGCTCGACCTACTCGACCAGCCCGAGCCCATGCCGGACATCACGACATGGACCGACGAGCAGCTCGAGCAGGGCATCGCCGACCACGCCGACGACGAGGAGCTGCTCGACGCGATCCTCGCCGAGCTCGACCGGCGGGCCGCCGAGCCCGACGTCGACGAGGGCCAGGCCGACGCCGAGGAACTCGAGATCGTCGACGAGCAGGACGCCGAAAAGTGGGCGCAGTACGACGAGCTCGTTGCCTCCGGCATGTCCGAACAGGACGCCTACGCCGAGGTGTTCGACCTCGACCCCGAGCGGGTGCGCCGTGACGAGGCGATCGCGAAACTCCGCGATGACGGCCACAAGGGCCGCGGTTTCGACGAGCTCGCCCGCGCCGCCTACCGCGAGGCGCTGCAACACGCACACGACACCGCCGAGGCCGCCACCAACGGGTATCTACTCAACGCCGAGGGGCAGCGCCGCGGCATGGACCCGCGGGACCTGTGGCGGCAGAACGAGGCGTTTGCACGCCGTTGGGCCTCCGACGAGCTCAAGGAATGGTGGGATGCCAACGGCCGCATGACGTTCGACGTGTTCGCCGCTACGCTGCTGAGCGGGTCTGCCGAACGTCGGTTCAGGACAGGTGGTGAGTCGTGGCTGCAGTGACGGCCGAGCAGGTGCGCGCCGCGCGCGATGCCGGCTACGCCGCCGGACGCAGCCTCGCACCGCCGTCGCCGAACCCGCTTGCGCCCGAGCACGTGCCCGCGTGGCGGCAACCCCGTACCGCAGCAGGACGCGCGGCCGCCGAGCGGGACAGGGCGGCCGCGCGCATCCTCGCCCGCGTGTGGCGCGTGGGGTACCAGACCGGCCAGGCCGCCTACGCGCGCGAGCGCGGACTACCCGGCGCCTGATCCGGTCTGGCGCTGTCGACGAGCCGTCGCAGTTGCTCGCTGGCGCGCGCTCACGGCCTGGCGGACGTCCTCGGCGAACTCCTCGTCGGCCGGGGGCGCCACGTCGACCGGCGCACCGCTGACGGACCGGGGGCGGCCGCCGCCGGCGCCCTGGCCAGGTCTGCGCGCGTGCCAGCGGCGCCAGGCCGCCTCGCTGCTCTGTGGCCAGCCCGGCACACCGTCGATGGTCACGCTCGGCGCCGGGCAGTCGTAGCGTTCGCGCCACTTGGCCACGGTCGACCGGCTGACCCCGAACCAGCCGGCGACCGTGGCCGCGCCTACGTACTCGCGCACGGTCAGGCCACCTCGAGCGCGAGCTGACCGGAGCCGAACAGGTCGATCACGCCGAGCTCGTCGCCGTAGTCCGGCGCGTCGTGCCGAGTCACCGACGACGGTCGCACGCTGAGCAGCAGGTGCCCCCACGGCCGGCGCGGCGCAGGGATGTAGGGCGCCATCACACGGACGTCGAGGCGCCCGTTGCGGTAGACCCGCTCGACGTGCCCGACACCGTGCGCAATGGCCACGGTGCCGTGGTAGCGCACCGCGTCGCCGGCCTCGAAGTTGGCGGCCATGGGGACCTCCTTGGTGGGGTTGGTGGTTGGGAGCTTCGCCTCGGCCTCAGCCTCGGCGATGGCCTCGAAGATGTCGACCTGGTGGGCAACCGGACCGAACAGATCCTCGTCGGTGATCAGCATGATGGCCGCCTCTCGATTTTCCTTGTCGCGCATGTTGACAACCGTACAGGCTGGACCCGCACGGTGTCAACACGCGCGACGATGTTTGTTGGTCAAGATCGACCAGGCGTCGATCCGTTTACACAGCCCCAGGAGGGCACAGCATGGGAGACACCACAACCGGCACCGGCACAGGCGCCGAGACCGGCCAGACCGGCGACGGCACCACCGGGCAGACAGGCTCTACCCAGGGCACCGGCCAGCAGGACGGCCAGCAGACCGGCCAGTCCGGCGCGGACACGGACAAGGGCGACGAGCCCCAGGACGTCGCATCGCTGCCGGACTGGGCGCAGAAGCAGATCAAGTCCCTGCGCACCGAGGCCGCCGGCAACCGCACCAAGGCGACGACCGCCGAGCAGACGCATCAGCAGACGCTCGAGGCCATCGCGAAGGCGCTCGGCCTCAAACAGGACGAGCCGCCGGACCCGGCCAAGCTCGCCGAGGAGCTCACGAACGAGCGCTCGTCCAAGCGGTCCGCGCTCGTCGAGCTCGCCGTCTACCGCGGCGCCGGCAAGCACGACGCAGACCCGGACGCGCTCGCCGACTCCCGTGCGTTCATGTCCGCATTGGACAAGCTCGACCCGTCCGCCGACGACTTCCCGACCAAACTCGGCGACGCGATCAAGAAAGCGGTTCAGGACAACCCGAAGCTCAAGACCGGACAGGCACCGGCGCGGCAATCGGGTGGCGACTTCTCCGGCGGGACCGGGGACACGACCGAACCCCAATCCGTAGACGAATTCCGGAAAGCCCGCAAGAAGGCGCGGACCGGCAACCCGTAGGAGACAACCAGCATGGCAAACACGCTGCTGACCCCCGAGATCATCGCGAGGGCAGCTCTCGCCAACCTGTACGAGACGACCGTCATGGCCAACCTCGTGCACCGCGACTACGAGCCGGAGTTCGCGGCCCGCGTCGGTGACACCATCACCGTGCGCAAGCCGGCCGTGTTCACCGCCGAGGAGTACGTGCGCGCGAACGGCATCACCATCCAGAACGCCACCGAGACCGGCATCCCGGTCACGCTGAACCACTTCGCCGACGTCTCGTTCGCCGTCACCTCCGAAGACCTCACGCTCAAGATCGAGGACTTCAACGAGCAGCTGCTCAACCCGGCAATGGAGGCGATCTCGCAGAAGATCGACCGCGATGTGCTGACGCTGCGCAACGACATCACGGCCGAGGTCGGTGTCGTCGCCGGCGACATCCAGTACGCGTGGGACAACCCGCGCACGACGATCGACGCCGGCGCCGTGCTCGACCAGGCCAAGGTGCCGATGACCGATCGTCGCGTCGCGGTCGGGCCGCTGACCAAGGCCGCGTGGATGGGTGACGACCTGTTCAACCGGGCCGATGCCCGCGGCGACACCGAGGGCCTGCAGGAGGCCAACCTCGGCCGGCGCGTGTTCGGGTTCGACCCGTACATGACGCAGAACATCGCGAAGCCGGCGCAGACCACCGGCAACAGCACGACCGAGGTCGGTGTCGCGTTCCACCGCACCGCGTTCGCCCTCGCTTTCCGGCCGCTGGCGCTCCCCCGTGGGGCGCAGAACGCTGCGATCTCGAACTACAAGGGCTTCGGTCTGCGCGTGGTGTTCGACTACGACATCGACCAGAAGCAGGACGTCGTGTCGATCGACTGCCTGTACGGCACCAAGACGCTCGACGCCAACCGCGCCGTGCTGATCAAGGGCGCCGACGTTCCCTGATCCGCCGTCCACACCGGACATCAACGGAGAGGAGTCGGCACCCGTGCCGTACGTCTACCGCAACAGCAACACCGGCGACGAGGTCACACGCGACGAACGGTCCGTGCGCCTGGACCACCTCGACAACTGGGACCTCGTCGCCGAGCCGGAGGAGCCCGCCGAGCCGGAGGACCCGGCCGACCCGCCGGCCGACCCCCCGCAGGACGACCAGCCGGTCACGGCTGACCCGTCCGAGCCCGCCGACGCCGCCTCACCGGCGCCGGCCGAGCAGCCCACGGAGCCGACCGCCGAGCCGGCCAAGCCGAAGCGGCCAACGCGTACGGCCAAGGGCTGACGTCACCGAACCGGTGCCGGCCGCCGACGGGAGACGGCGGCCGGCACCTTCCCACGAGGAGGCCCGAAAGTGCCCACCTACGAGCGCGTGCAGGGCGGCAGGGTCGTCGAGCGGGTGCAGCCACTCGCCGGCGACTACGAGGACACCCGGCTTGGCCTGCTGGCCCTCGAGGGCGAGCAGGGCTGGCGCCTCGCCGACGACGTCACGCGGCCTGCGCCGGAGCAGTCGGCCGGCACCGAGCCGGCCGAGCAGCAGAACGATGCTCCCCCGTCGCCGGCCGAGCATCGGACCCGCAAGAGCAAGGAGTGACGCCATGGCCCGCACCGCGATCGCGGCCGAGACCATCAACAGCCAGATCACCCGCACCCCGACACCCACGCCGGCCATCGCTGACGGCCACATGGCGCCGAACGACGGCTTGACCTTCCTGCGCGTCGACAACGCCGACCCTGCCCCGAAAACGGTCACGGTGCTGATCCCCAACGGCCCGGCCGGAGTGCCCGTCACGAACGGCGGACGGCAGCACCCCATCCCGGCCAGCACCGACGGTGTCCTGATCGGACCGTTCCCGGCCGTTTACACCCAGTCCGATAGTCGGGTGTGGTGGGACTACGACGACCCGACCGGCCTGCAGGTGGCCGTGCTCCAGGTCGAGCAGGACAAGTAGCCGTGGCACGGATCTACGCCACGCACGAGCAGCTCGTCGCCTACACCGAGGGATCGAGCTTCGTCGTCCCGGCCGAGCCAGAGTCCCAGCGCGTCCGCACGCGCGCATCGGAGTTCGTCGACGACGCTCTGCTCACCGCCGTCTACGCCACCGACCCGGTCACCGAGCTGCCCACCGATCGCAGGATCGAGGCAGCCCTACGGGACGCCGTGTGCGCACAGGTGGTCTGGTGGGACGAGACCGGCGACGAGCTCGGCGACGCCGGCCAGTACACCTCGGCGAGCATCGGCTCGGTGTCCCTCACGCGCGGCCGCGCGGCCGCCGGCGTCACGCTCCCGAGTGGACGCACGCTCGGCCCGCACGCGGCTACCCATCTGCGGCTCGCCGGCCTGCTGCCCGGTGTGGTCATCAGCACCTACTGATCCGGGGGTGTGGCGTGAAGTTCCCCGGATGGATGCGGCGGCACACGGTCACCGTCGAGCCATACCTCGGCCAGTCCGCGACCGGACCCCGCTACGGGCCACCCGTGCCCGTGCGGTGCTTCGTCGACGACGCGCGGCGCCTGGTCCGCAACGAGGCAGGCCAACAGGTCGTGTCCGAGTCCACTGTGTATTGCCTGCTCGACACCACGGCCCCACCCAAGAGCCGTGTAAACGTGCGCGGCCGTGAGGCATTCGTCATCACCGCGAAGCAACGCGACGCGTCCGGCCTGCCGACTCCTGATCACCTCGAGCTCGCGCTCACCTGACCGGAGAGGGGGCCGGCATGCCACAGCGGGCACGGCTTCGCTGGTACGGCCACGAGGCCGACACGCGGATGCGCGCGGGCGCGGTGCGCGGACTGCGCAAGGCGGCCGAGCACGTGCTCGGCGAGTCCCGCAGGGAGGTTCCCCTCGAGGAGGCCACCCTCGAACGCTCCGGGGTCGCCAGCGTCGACGCCGAGAGCCTCACCGCAGCCGTCGCCTACGACACCCCGTACGCGGTGCGCCAACACGAGGAGCTCGACTACCAGCACGACGAGGGCCGCAAGGCGAAGTACCTCGAGGACCCGCTCGAACGCGAGAGCGACACAGTGGGCCAGATCGTGCAGTCCGAGATCAGGCGGGCGCTCTGATGACCGTCACCGAGGAGTTTGCGCGCCTGCTCGCCGAGCTCGGCCTCGGCACCTACGACGACGCCGGCACGACCGGCGACATCTTCCTCAAGCGGCTACCGCCCGAACCGGCCGCGGCGCTGGCCGTGTCCCGGTACGGCGCCGGTGAGTCCGACGCTGGCCTGCCCTACGACACGGTCAACGTGCAGGTGCGGATCCGCGGAACCAACACCGACGCACGCGACGCCGAGAGCCGCGCACAGGCCGTCTACGACGCCTTGCACGGCCTCGGCAGCCGCGACCTACCCGGCGGCACGTGGCTGGTCCTGTGCGTCGGGCTGCAGGGCGGACCGATCGACATGGGCGCCGACGAGCTCGGCCATGGCGAGTACTCCGTGAACGTCCGGGCCGAGCTCGAGCGCGTCACCGCCAACCGCGGCGGCTGAACCACACACCAACCAAGGAGAGAAGGACGATGACCCAGCGCAAGCAGCTCATGCGGGACATGGTCATCCAGGTGCAGGCCGCGGACGGCATCACCTGGCTTGCCATCGCCGGCCGCACGGACATCACGATCAACCCGGCCGAGAACGAGGAGACCACCGACACCACGGACATGGACTCGGACGGCGAGTGGGAGGGCATTCCGACACAGCGCGGCGGCAGCATCGAGATCGAGGGCTTCCTCATGGCCGACCACATCACCGACGCCGAGGACCCCGGCCAAACCCGCTGCATGGATCTCGCCGCGTTGAAGGGCTACGACGCACTCGGCGGGATCCGATTCCGTCGTCCGGCGGGCACAGCCTGGAAGGTGTGGCCTACGGCCCTGTTCAGTGTTGGCGAGCAGTCCGGCGACAACAACGCCGTGATCAGCTGGTCGTGCACCGTGACCCGGTCCGGCGCGTCGACCACCGAGGCGGTCTGATGGCCGCCAAGGTGGAGCCACGCGAGGATGACGACTTCCTCGCGTTCTGGGAGCAGCACCGCGCCGCCGAGAATCCGCCGGAGACCAAGCGGATTCTCGGCGTCGACGTGGTGGTGCCGACCGACGTGCCTCTGTCCTTTGAGGACATCAGCCGAGAGCTGGCCGAGTCCAAGCGGCCCGAGGACTTCGAGCAGCTGCTCGGGATGCTGTTCGGCGAGGGCACGCTCGAGGCGTGGAAGGCGAACAAGCTCACCGGAAAGCAGCTGCGCGTCCTGGTCGCGTGGGGCATGGCCAACGGGTCCGGCAAGTCGACGACCTTCGCTGAGGCCGCCGAGCTCGTCGCCAAGGCCGAGCAGCTGAAGGCCGAGGCCGACGCCGAGGGAAAAGCACCGGGGAACCGCGCCGCGCGTCGGGCATCTTCGCGGACTCCCGCATCCGGCGGCACTGGGCGTACATCGTCGCGGACTTCCGGCGCGAGTACCGGATCACGGCGCAAGAGCTGAGCCAGCTCGGCCGGAGAGAGTTCCTCTGGCTGCTGCGCGGCCTTTCCCCTCAGTCGGTGTGGCGGCACGTCGTCGCCCATGCACCCGTGGAACTGCGCGACGAGGCGATCGACGCCGCGCTCGATGCGCTGTAGAAGAGGGGGCCTGCAGTGTCGCTGACCATCGGTGAGCTCGTCGGGTATCTCGAGCTCGACGACAAGAATTGGACACGGGGCAACCAGCGGGCACGCGACGATCTCCGCCAGTTCCGGGCCGACATCGACGAGTTCTCGAGCCGCGCGGCCAGCCGGTTCCTGTCGACCGCAAACTCGTTGTCGAACATCCCGGTAGCGATATCGGCGCTGTCCGGATCGGCGTCGATCTTCGGGCAGATGGCCGGCGCGGTCGGGCTCATCCCGGCGGCCGGTGCCGGCGCGGTCGCCATGATCGCCGCGCTCAAGCTCGGCATGGAGGGCTTCTCCGACGCGCTGTCGAGCACCGACCCGGCCGCGCTCGAGGAGCTGTCCCCGGCCGCACGCGAGACGGCCGTCGCGGTGCGCGACATGCGCGACGAGTGGGACGCCATGCAGGACAGCGTCCAAGAGCGGCTGTTCGCCGACACGGCCGACATCGTGAGCGACCTCGGCGGGAAGTACATCCCGGTACTCGAGCGCGGGCTCGGCGACATCGCCGGCCAGTTCAACGCCGGCGCACGCTCCGCCGGCGCGTTCCTCGGCGAGGCCCGCCAGGTCGCCACGGTCGACGACATCCTCGGCGGCACCCGCGACGTCGCCGGTGAGCTCGCCGGCACGCTGCGGCCGCTGGCGTCGATCCTGCTGGACACCGCGGCGGTCGGCATGGAGTTCCTGCCCGGCCTCACCGGTGGGCTGACTGACGCCGCTGAGGGGGCAGCCGAGTTCGTGCGCAACGCACGCGACACCGGCCAGCTGCACGAGTGGATCTCGACCGGTCTCTCGACCATCGGTGACCTGATCGACGTCTTCCAGAACCTCGGCCGGATCGTCGGCGCCGTGTTCTCGGCGTTCGACACCGAGGGCGCTAGCTTCCTGCAGACGCTCGAGGAGATCACCGGCAAGGTCGCCGACTTCCTCGAGAGCGTCGAGGGGCAACAGGCGCTCGCTGCCCTGGCCGGCGCGCTGAGCGCCGTCTCGGACGTCGTCACCGATGTTCTGCTCGTCGCGCTCGAGCAGCTCGCGCCGGTGATTGTCGCGCTCGCACCCGGCTTCGCTCAGTTCGCGCAGATCGTCGGCGGCACGCTCGTCTCCGGGCTGCAGGTGCTCGGCCCCCTGCTGCTCGGCCTGGCTACGTTCATCTCTGCCAACGTGACGTGGCTCGGTCCGCTGGCGATCGCGCTCTACGCCGGCGTGCAGGCGCTCGGCGCGGTCACGACCGCCGTGCGCATCCTCAACGCTGTCACGGCGCTGAACCCGTGGGTGCTGATCATCGCCGCGACGATCGCGCTCGCCGTGCTGATCGTCACCCACTGGGACCAGATCACCGCGGCCATCGGCGCCGCGTGGGACTGGCTCGTCACGAAGGCCGGCGAAGTCTGGGGCTGGATCGACCGGAACATCGTCGAGCACATCTCCAACGCGGCGGACTGGGTCGGCGACCGGATCAGCGACATCCTCGACTTCTTCGGCTGGCTCGCGTCGCTGCCGGGCAAGATCGCCGCGTGGTTCGGCAGCGTCCGGGACGCCGCCATCCGCAAGCTCGGCGAGCTGGTGTCCTGGGTGGCCTCGCTACCGGGCAAGATCCTCGGCGCGCTCGGCGACCTCGGCCGGCTGCTCTGGGACGCCGGCGTCAACATCATCCGCGGGCTGCTCGACGGCCTCGCGTCGATGGCCAGCGCGGTGATCGACTGGTTCACGGGCCTCATCGGTGACGCTGTCGACTCCGTGCTGAGCGTCCTCGGAATCTCCAGTCCTAGCAAGGTGTTCCGACAGATCGGCGTCTGGTCCGGCGAGGGCCTGGTGCAGGGTCTCAAGTCCATGGTGGACCCGGTCACCGGTGCCGCGGCCGCGCTCGCTGACGCCGCGGTGCCATCGCCGGCGCTCGCCGGTGCTGGTGCGCCCGACATGTTCGGTGCCGCTGGCGGCATGGCCGGCGCCGGTGCCGCTGGCGGCGGCCGCGCTCCCCTGCACATCGAGCACTACCACGCACCGCAAGACGCCGACCCGGCCGAGCAGGCCGAGGCGTGGGACTGGCTATCGCGGGGTGGTGGCTGATGACTGCTGGCGATTTGATCACCGGTGACCGACAGATCGAGTGGCGCGGCCTGCTGCTCGGCTCCGGCACGTCCTACCGCATGGTGCAGCTCGAGGGGTGGAACGACCGGCCAGACATGCGAGACGGTGACGTCGACATCGACAACCACCACGGCGCCCACCCTGGGCAGTTGCTCGTCGGCCGGCGCACGATCACCATGGCCTACCGGATCGTGCGCCCGCTGGCCGAGTTCCGTGCCGCGGTGGCCGAGCTGCAGCGCTTCACCACGCCTGACGAGAACCCCGTCGAGGAGGAGCTCGTAGTCCAACTCGACGGGGTCAAGTCGCAGGTGTGGGCGCGGTGTATCGGGCTGATCGTCCCGACGGACCGGCGCTACGCGCTCGGCCTGACCGAGGGCGCGATCCGGTGGCGGGCCACCAACCCGCGCAAACTCAGGTTGCCGCAGCTGTCGCCGTCGACCACGCCACCGACCCCCGGCGGTGGCGGCCTGGTGTTCCCGCTCGTGTTCCCGCTCGTGTTCGGGTCCGGCCAGGCCGGCGGCGAGCTCGCGCTCACCAACCAGGGCGGGGCGCACGTGCAACCGCTGTGGCGGCTCACCGGGCCGTGTCTCGGGCCGCGGATCACCCGCAGCGACACCGGCCAGCGGCTGTGGTTCGAGGACGACTACCAGCTACCGGCAGGGCAGACGCTCGACCTGAACACCGCGGATCGGTCGGTGCTGCTCACGCCGAGCGGGGTGTCGCGCAACAACCAGTTGCAGAGGCGCGAGTGGTTCACCCTGCCGCCCGGCACGACCACACAGGTGCGTTTCGAGTCCCAGGACGGCACAGGACAGCTCGCGTGCCTCTACAACCACACCGACCTATGAGGAGGGAATCTCGTGGCTGAGCGGCACTCGTGGGCCGTGGGGGCCGTCGCTGGCGTGGGCCAGGTCGACGAGCTCGACGCGCGGCTCACCATCGGCGGGCTCATCGTCCCGTCTGGTGCGGTCACGTCGCACGGCGGCATGTTCCCCGCAGCCACCACGCCGGGCGACGTCACCGCGACCACACCGACCCCGAACGGCGAGGTACACGTCGCGCCGTTCCGCGGCGCGTTGCAGTCGATCCGTCCAGGCGGCGGGGGCGTTTACATCATCTGTCTGGACGCGATCAAGACCATCGACGTGCTGGGCACCGCGCCGGCCGACCCGGCCAACCCCCGTATCGATCTGGTCGTGTTCCAGCAGTCCGACACCTACCACGGTGACGCAGACTCGGATTTCGTTGTGCGGCACGTGGTCGGCACGCCGGCCGTGGTTCCGGTCGACCCGGACCCGACCGCCGGCGGCCTGTCGCCGGACTACATCCTCAAGGCCCGCATCAACGTCGCGGCCGGCGCGATCACCATCGAGCAGTCCGACATCCAGGCCGAGGACCCCGGCATCACCGTGGCCGTCGGTGGCGTGCTGCCTGTCCCCAACCAGACGTGGCGGGACGCGATCGTCAACCCCTACAACGGCATGCCGATCTACCGGCATGACCGGAACTGGGTCGAGGTCCGCGACGACACCGCGTGGCGCGTGCAGGGCGTCGCGGTCTGTTCATCTCTGGCCGACCGGACAGCGGCGATCACCAACCCCGCCAACGGAACCACGTCCTACCGCACTGACAACGATGCGCTCGATGTCTTCGACGGTGCGGTGTGGCGTGGCACGCGACAGGTCAGCTACGACACCCCGGCGGCGACCGGCTCGGGCGCCAACGCGGCGTTCGCCGCGGCGCAGAACACCACGTACACCCTCGCGTCGCTGGTGATCCCGGACCCTGGTTTCCCATACCGGATCGCAGGTCGAGCGGGGATGCGGCTCACCGCAGTGACGTCGAACATCGGGTACATCTCGCACGCTGGCTCGATCACCGTCGACAGCACGGTGCAACCAGAAATCTCGGCACCGACGGAAAACCATGTGGTCTCGGCGTCCTTCCTCGAGCTGACCGGGACCAACTTCCCGACGGCGACCGGTTTCCTGAACCTGCCGTACCGCCGTGCCAGGACCGTTTACACGGGAGGCCACACGGTGCGGTTCCTGTTCAAGTCCGGTCTGCAAGGCACTCTCGGCTGGGGGCCGCTCAACACCCAGGCGGACTACTACTTCGAAGTCGACGTGGTCCCCGCATGACGCCACCCGTTTACACGTACCTTCTTGCCGACCTGCGGACCAACACGATCCTCGAGGAGATCAAGCCGACCGGCGTGCGGTTCAACAAGCCCTTGAACGGCGCCGGCCGGTTTGACTGCTCATGGAAGCTCGGCGCTCGCACGGCGCACCTGGACGCGTACGACCTGACCATGCCGTGCCGGCGGGTGATCTACGCCTACCGGGACGACCGTCCACAGTGGGGCGGCATCATCTGGACCCGCAGCTACGACTCGGCCACCCAGGCTGTCACCCTCGGCGCCGGCGAGTTCTGGACGTACTTCGACCACCGCAAGGTCATCCCGCTGATCCCGGCAGATCCGGACCTCACCACCGTTGCCGGCCTGTCCGCCGCGTACGACAACGTCGACCAGAACGAGATAGCCCGGCGGCTCGTCGCCCTGGCGCAATCCCACGCCGGCGGCAACATCCTCGTCGAGTTCGACGACACCGAGTCGTTCACCCTGCGGGACCGCACCTACCAGGGCCACGACCTCGCCGAGACCGGCGAGGTTCTCCGCCAGCTGTGCAACGTGCTCGACGGACCCGACATCGTGTTCGACGTCGCGCCCAACCCGGACGGGCCGGCACCGCGCCGGGTGCTCCGGCTCGGCACACCATGGCTCGGCCAGCAGGGCAGCTCCCACGTGTGGGAACTCGGCGGCAATGTCACGTCCTACAACTGGCCGAGCGACGGCACCGGAATGACGACGCGTGCGTTCGCGGTCGGTGAAGGCGTCGACCTCGGCGTGCCGATCGCGGTGCACGAGGACGTCGACAAGTACAACCAGGGGTTCCCGCTGCTCGAGACCGAGCACAACTACGGCTCGGCGGAGGGCGCGGCCACGCTCGCCGGCCACGCCGAGGCCGACCAGCAGACAGGCCGCATGCCGGTCGTGCTGCCCAAGCTCGTAGTACGCGGCGACATCCCGCCCACCGCCGCCGAGGTGAACCGCGGCGACGACGGCCGGCTCACCGTGCCGCCCGACCCCTTCCACCGCACCGGGTTCGACGGACCGGTGCGCGTCATCGACATGTCGTTCTCGCCGGGCGCGTCGGCCGAGCGGGTCACGCTCACGCTGGCCCCGCTCCTCGATGGCGTCGCGTAGGAAAAGGAGCCGAACACGTGGGGCAAGTCAACACCCCTTCCAACCTGCTCGACCGGATCAAGCGCCTTGAACGGCAGTACCAACAGCTGTGGAAGTCACTCGGGCTCACGAGCGCAACCATCGAAAAGGGTGGCCTGACACTGCTCAATGACGCGTTCCTGCAGATGATCGACGACAACGGGGACACGATCGTCTACATCGGACCAGATGGCCAGGGCAAGCAGATCATTCGGGTACGTCGCGAGGGCGGTGCCTACGTTCTCTACACGTACACCGCCGCTGGTGGGCTCCAGTTCTGGGCGCTCACCGACAATGCGGGCCGCATCATCGTGTCCGACGACGCTGAGTCGGGCACCGGTCTGGCTCGCCCGTGGCTCCCTGTTCCGCTCTATCCGATGTTCGCGCCGAGCGTTCCCGTTGCTGGCGACACGGGCCGGTGGGCGATCGACTCGGCCGAGATCCTCGGCGAAACCACCTTGTGGGAAGGCCGCGCGTCGGTCAGTCACCCGTGGATCCAGATTGACGGGACTTGGGGCCACGCCAGCGGATCCGGGGCGATCACGTACCGCCTTCGCGTGAGCGGACAGCTCGTCGGCAGCTGGGTAGAGACCGGCGGCATCACCGAACAGCGAGGGCCGTTCAGCATGGCCGGCCACATCGGCACCGACTGGGCGCCCCTCACCCTCACCGCACAAACCAACGGCACCGGCGCGGTGTGGTGCGCACCGCAAGGCTGCTACCTGCGGCAAACCTGATTGGAGGACATCCGGCAATGACCGATGCGCCGACTGAGGTCGCGCTCCGCTACGTCGGCCAAGCCGTCGACACGCTGCGCGCCACCGTGCACGACGAACTCGCCGCAGTTCGTACCGACCTCACCACGTTGGGAGCCGAGCTACGCACGCACGCGGCCGAGCAGGGGCCGCGTATCGCGGTGCTCGAGCACCGGGTCACCGAGGCAGAGAAGGACATCGCGTCGGTGCAGCGGGAGCGGGACCAGGAACGGGCGGCGCGTGACCAGGAGCGGGCCACCGACCGGCGGCTGCGGACACAGCTCCTGTGGGCGGTAGCCGTGTGCGTGCTCGGCTCGGTGCTCGCGTGGGTCTTCACCCTGATTGGAGGCTGAGTATGGCCGTCACGTTCGGCCTGGACATCTCGCACCACCAAGGCGCTTTCGACCTTGCACGAGCCGCACGCGAG
The DNA here is from genome assembly GCF_054779715.1 of Actinophytocola sediminis. Taxonomy (NCBI): domain Bacteria; kingdom Bacillati; phylum Actinomycetota; class Actinomycetes; order Pseudonocardiales; family Pseudonocardiaceae; genus Actinophytocola; species Actinophytocola sediminis. The sequence continues at coordinate 24,573 of NZ_BAAGXS010000017.1, forward strand.
GGCGTCGCGTTCGTGATCCTCAAGGCCACCGAGGGCAACGGCTTCACCGACTCGCGGTTCGCCGGGAACTTGGCGTCCGCGCGGCGAGCTGGGCTGCTCGTCGCGGCGTACCACTACCAACGCGGAAACGTGTCGGCGGCCGCGCAGGTCGCGCACGTCCGCCGCGTGGTGCCGCTCGACGTGCCGGTGATTCCCGACGTCGAGGCCAACAGCGGCACCGTCGCGCTTACGCGGGACCTCGTGGCCCGGCTCCGCGCGGCCGGCTACCGGGTGCCGCTGCTTTACCTGCCGCGCTGGTACTGGCAGCAGATCGGTTCCCCGTCGCTGGCCGGCCTGCCGCCGCTGTGGTCGAGCCGCTACCCCGACAACGTCGCCGGCTCCATCCCGGACGAGTGGGGCGACGTCCCATCCCACTACTGGCAGGGCTACGGCGGCCTACCGGTGGCACTGCTGCAGTTCACCAGCTCGGCCGCCGTCGCCGGCCGGTCACCGATCGACGCCAACGCCTACCGCGGCACTCGCGACGAGTTCGCCGCGCTCCTCGAGGAGGACGACGACATGCCCACCGCCCGCGAGATCGCCGACGCGTTCCTAAACACCGTGCTCGACATGGGTTGGACACCGCCCGGCGGGAAGACGACCCACAAGGCCAACGTCCGCACCGTGCTCGCTTGGGAGGACCGCCGGCACCAGGCGCTCGTCGCGCAGCTCGCTGGCGTGGTGGGGAAGGTCGAAGGGCTCGCCGAGGCCGTCCGCCAGCTCGGTTCCGGCGACGAGCTCGACCTCGCCGCGGTGACCGTGGCCGCCGAGTCCGGCACCCGCAAGGCCCTCGATGAGGGAACCGTGCGCGTCGACATCGACGTCACGGGACCCGACAACCAGGAAGGCTGAACCAACCTATGTCCGATCGTCTCGTCGCGTGGGTGCGCACCGTCGTGCCCGCGCTGTGGGCCGCGCTCGTCGCGTGGCTGGTGTCGCTCGGCCTGCCGCCGGCCGTCACCGACGCGGCCGCCGGCCTGGTCGACGTGCTCGTGGTCCCGGTCGTGCTCGCTGCGGTGTACGCCGCGGTTCGGTGGGTAGAACCGCGGCTACCGTCCTGGCTCGCGGTGGTCCTGCTGGGCTCCATCCGTGTGCCCGTCTACGCGCTCCCGCAGCGTCGCCAGCACGCCGCCGAGGTGGGCGAGGCCGCCGAGGAGCAGCGCGCGGCGTAGGTCGCCGACCGGTAGCCGGTGGCCGAGCTGGATGGACAGCCACACCGTGGCGAGCGTGAGCTCGTCTGCGATGTCGGGGGGCACCCTGACCGGGACCTGCCGATCGTCTGCGGTCAGCGGACCTGGCTCCGTGTAAACGGTGGGGATCATAGGCACCAGTACCGCCGATGTCCGCAGGACCACGCCATACCCCGTCCAGGTGGTATCCAGTCAGCCGGCGCTGCCTGACTACTGAACAACGCGAGAGGCCCCGCACCCGGTTCGCGGGTGCGGGGCCTCTCGTCGTGTTCGCGTCAGCCGTCCTGCATCACGGCGCCGCAGGGGCAAGCCGGGTAGCCGATCTCCAGCCACTTCGCCGTGGTCCGGACCGTGTAACCATCCTGCGCGCACACGACCTTCAGCATGCGTGTCGACTGCTTGGTCGGGCCGGAGTGCACGCGGCCCGGGGTCGGGGCCGGCGCGCCGGTCGGGTCGACCGGCACCCGCTGTGCGACCGGGTTCAGCACGCCGTGCGGGTACTCGCCGATCGTCTCGGCAAGGCAGATGAGCTCGGCCTGCAGAGCCACGCTCGGAAGGGCCTCGGTCATCTTGCCCTCGAGACCGAGGCGGGTCGCGGCTTCGGCGAACGCGCCCTTGTGGCCAGACTGGCAGTCGTCGGCCGCGTGGATCAGCTCGTGCATGAGCACGCCGAGCACGACGGAGGTCTCGCCGATCTGGGGGCTGATGAACAGGTGGTTTGCGCCGTCCTCGCTAGTTGAGCGAGCCCAGCACTGGCCCAGGATGATGCCGTTCTCGCGGCTCGCGCCGTAGCCGAAACCGACGCTGACGTGCATGCGCTCGGGCAGGTCCATGCCGACCTCGGCGAACCGGGGACGGAGGGCCTCGATGGCGGCCTCGAGCCATGCCTCGCGGGTCATGCGGATGGTGCTGGTCATGGGTTTGCCTTCCAGTTTGTAGGGACTCTCTCGGTGACAAGAGCGATCTTGTCATACGCCCTACCTGGAGCGCAACGTTTAAACGTCCTAGCTTTGGCAGAAGAAAACCCCCGACCTGATCAGGGCCGGGGGCGTCTACCCTCGTCGGAGGCTCACCGTGTCACCGAGAGAGCCTGGAAGGTGGGGACATTCTAGTGCGTCCCGGTTCAGTCGCGCGGCCGCGCCGAGCTAGCGGACCCGAACCTGTCTCGCCAGACAGGAAGGGTCCGAAGCCCCTCCGGCGAGCCCTCCAGCGTCGCCGTCACACTCGCGTCGACCTGTTCCTGCGTGGCCACGGCAACCGTGATGAGGCATGCCGGGCACCTGCGGGCGTCGCCGACGTCATCCGTCACCTTGTCCGTGGGCACGCTGTGGTAGCAGGGCCGCGCCGCTGACACCATGGTGACGTCCGCTGCGGACACCACGAACGCGTGGACCTGGTCGTCATAGCCCGAGACGCGCCACACCAAGTCCACCTCGTCACGGCCAGCACATACCGGACACGCCTCGTCGTTGGCCGGCGGCCTGCTTCCGCCTTCGCACGAATCACAGGGCACCGTGATGGTCCCGAACGGACGCAAGGGGCCGGGGGATTCGTTGCGTCCGTTCGGAACCTGGGAAGGGCCGGGAGTCCGGTTGGGGGACAGGGACTCGACCGGCCCGAGCACGGGCACGCGTCCGCACGGCAGGTCATGTAGTTGGGTCATCGGTCGCTCTCCTTGCACTTCATCTGCGCGCCGGCGCCGGTGGTGCACACCACGTGTGGGCCATAGCCGGTGCCTGGCCTGTAGCCGGTGAGGACCAACGCGATCCCGATGAGGATCGAGACGACTGCGAGCCAGAAGATTGCCCTCATTCGTGCTGGTCCCCGGCGATCCATCGCCGCTCGATCAGCGGCTCGCGCACGACCATCGACGTGCACCATCCGGGGGCTGTCACTCGGACAGCATGTAACGCAGCTCGCGCATAAACAACGCAATCTCGCAATCCGCGCGCAATCTCCTCCGATCGGGCTAACCCACATACCCCCTGTTGCCCTACGTATCGCCCACGTGGTCGGTTGTAATGCGCCACGAATGCAGCGACGATGCGGACGAGTACCCGCTCGACACGGAGGAGAGAAGCGATGAAGATCGAGTTCCTTGGAACCACCTCGACCGGCGGCCACTGCCCATCAGCGTTCAAGACCGACCGCGGTACCTACCTCGTCCAAGGCGCGCGAGTCACCGACGAGGAGGCCCTCGCCGAGGTCCGGCGCCGCGGGCTGCCCGACCATGAGACCGTGGTTGAGATTCCTGCATCCCTGATCAAGTTCTTCGACTGATGGCGGAGCACGTCACCGTCGGCCAGTTCGATGAGCTCTACGCCACGTTCACGCGCTCCGTGTTCCGGTGGGAGGCCCAGCCGGCCTACTACGAGCCGGAGGAAGCCGAGCCGTTCCAGCTGTGGAGGGAGACCGGCGAACCGACCGATCTCGCCTACCTCGCCGACTGGCTCGCCACGGTGCGAGCTGCCGTCGACCACGGCAAGCGGTTCGAGCGCGTGCGCGTCCACCAGACGCCACCGACCACCTACCAACGGTGGGCGACGGAGATCGCGACGGCCAACGCCGCCGCCGGCGAGAACATCCGAGTCATGGCCGAGGCCGACGCGCGCCGGCTCGAACTGCCGGCCTACGACTTCTGCATCTTCGATGACCGGCTCGTCGCGCGGATGGAGTTCGGCGAGTCCGGCATGACTGGTGCCGTGCTCGCCGACGACGCCGCCGAGCTGGCGTGCCATCGCACGTGGCGAGACGAGGCGTGGCAGCATGCAATCCCGTTCCAGGACTACCGGGCAGGCCCGCTGGCCGAGAGGGGTACGTGAGCGATAACGACGGCCGCCGCGCTGACTTCGGCGAGCGCCTGCGACGGCTTCGGATGCGAGCCGGCTACCTGACCGGCAAGGAGTTCGCCCGCCACATCGGCTGGCAACAGTCCAAGGTGTCACGGCTCGAGACAGGCAAGCAGACAGCCACCGACTCCGACGTCATCACGTGGTGCGAGGCCGCGGGCGCGTCGGAGTCGGTGGCTTCTGAGCTGATCAACGACCTACGCGAGCTACGGATCGAGGCGGCCAGCTGGCGCCGCCAGCTCCGTACCGGACACTCACGCCGGCAGCGGGAGGCCAAACGCGTTGAAACGGCCGCGCGCCGCATCCGAGTGTTCGAGCTCGCCGTACTGCCCGGCCTCGTGCAGACGCCCGACTACGCACGGCACGTCCTGGCCATCCACGCGCGAATGCACGGCGTCGAGTCCGACGTCGACCAGGCTGTGCGGGTCCGCATGGAGCGCCAGGCCATCATCTACGACCGCGAGCGGACCATCGAGATGATCGTGCTCGAGTCGACGCTGCGGTACCCGCCGTGTCCGGCCGACGTCATGGCCGCACAGCTCGACCGGCTGCTCGCCGTGTGCTCCATGAACACGATCCGATTCGGCATCATCCCGTTGGACACCCAACTGCCGGTGATCTCCAACAACGGGTTCTGGGTGTTCGATGACTCCTCGGTGATCGTCGAGACGACCGACAGCGAGATCACCGAGGAGGAACCCGAGGACGTCGCGCTTTATCACCGGATCATGGACGAGTTGTGGACAGTGGCGGTTGAGGGTGACGCTGCTCGAGCGCTGCTGCTGCGGACGCTCGAGCAGCGCCGCGGCACGCCCTACAGGTAGCCGAGGTAAAGGCGGCTGTCGGTCGGTGCGCGCTCCATCCCGATCGGGCACCAGATGTAGCCAGTGCCGAGTTCGACTGGATGCGCGTAGGTCATGCCGACCGAGGCCGCCGCCGAGCCGGCCGGCCGCGGCATGATCGTCCGCTGTGAGGTCCAGGTCTGGCCGCCGTCGGTGGAGGTGGCCAGCATGGCGTCTCTGGTGACCGTGTGCCGATAGACGGTGTAGATGGTGCCGTTGCTGGCCCACACGGAGGCGCTGTTGCCGGTGGCGTTGTCCAGGACGCGGGTCACCGGTCCCCAGGTCGCGCCTGCGTCCGGTGAGGAGCGCATCCCGATGCCGCTCCAGTTGCCGGCGCGGAACAGGACCACGATCTTGTTGCCGTTCGCCACGAGCCATGGTTCCTGGTAGGGCAGGCCGCCGCCGATGGCGTTCGCGAGCCGGTTCGAGGTCCACGTCGTCCCGCCGTCGGCCGACCAGGCCACCCACGCGGTGTCGACCGCCTCGCCGGCTTTGCGGCCGTAGAACGCGGTCCAGAGCTTCGTGCCCACCTGCACGATCGGCGCCGAGATCGCCGCGTACGGCAGGTTCGGATCGATCCGCACCGACGGGCCGAACGTCTGGCCGCCGTCGGTGGACCGGGCCGCGCGGGCGCCGGTCGGGATGCCGGTCGCGGGGTTGGTGACGAAGTAGGTCAGCCACACATCGCCGCCGGCCTCCGACAGGCCAGACGGCCCGAGGTGCGGGTCACGAATGTCCGGGCCGCCGTCGACCCGGACGAGTTCCGGTGTCGACCACTCGCCGGTTGCCGGGTTGCCGACCGAGGTATAGATCCGGCCGTCGCCGCTCACGTGGCCGGCGCCCTGCCGCCACATCATGCGGACCGTGCCATCCGCCAGACGAACCGCGGTCGGGAAACCGGCGTGCGGAGACTGCTCAAGGCCGAACGGCGCGTAGGCGCCCGGCACCGGTGCATCGGTGGCGGCCGCCGCCGCGGTGAGCTCGACCCCGGCCGGCGGCCGCGGCGAAGGCGTGTAAACGAGTGCGGCGACTGCCGCGAGAGCGGCGACGATGCCGCCGAGGAAAAGAGTGCGTCTGCGTCTCGAGCGTGTCAGACTTCGGACCTGCGACATGGGTTGTGACCCTTCCTGTGCAGGTGACACCAGGAATGGCCCATGTATGTGCCTAGTGGTTCCTGGTCGAGACCAAGCACCCCACCTTCTTCAGCGAGCAGGGCAGGGCGCTGGAGCCCAAGGTCGTCGAGGCGCTCAACCGCAACGGGCTCAACCGGCGCGGGGCCAAGGTGTTCGTGCAGTCCTTCGAGGTGGCCAACCTGCGCTGGCTGGCGCCGAGGCTGAAGGTGCCGGTCGTGCAGCTGACCTCGGCCACCGGCGCGCCGTACGACTTCGTCGCCGCCGGTGACCCGCGCACCTACGCCGACCTGCTCACCCCGGCCGGCCTGCGCTGGGTCGCGGACTACGCCGACGGTCTCGGCCCGGAGAAGAACCAGGTCATCCCGAGGGACGCGGCCGGGTTCCTGCTGGCGCCGACCGCGCTAGTCCGCGACGCGCACCGAGCCGGGCTGACGGTGCACCCGTACACCTTCCGCGCGGAGAACCAGTTCCTGCCGGCCGACTTCCGCTCGTCGACCGTGCCGGCCGAGTACGGCGACATCCTCGCCGAGATCGCCGCGTTCCGGGCCGCCGGCATCGACGGCCTGTTCACCGACAACCCCGACATCGCGGTCGCCGCCCGCGACGACAAACCCGCCGCCTGACCGCAGTGAAGGGTCCCTTCGCTGCGGTGGACGCAGCGAAGGGACCCTTCACTGCTTTTCGGCGAGCAGGTACAGGCGGGGGGACGGGTACTCGCCGGGGTAGGGCGGGCGTTGGTGGCGTTCCAGGACGGTGAGGCCGGCGGCGGTGACCATGGCGGTCAGCTCGTGCAGGTCGACCAGGGTGGTGCGGATCGACACGTCGTGGCCGAACCAGCCGTTCACGCCGGTCTCCCCGGCGCCGCCGTGGACGGCGACGAGCAGGAGCCCACCGGGTACCAGCGCCCGGCGAAGCTCCGCGAACGCCGCCGGCCATTCGGCGCGCGGCAGGTGGACCACCGAGTAGAACGCGACGATCCCGGCCAGTGCCTGGTCGTTGGCCGGCAGTTCGCGCAGGTCGCCGACCCAGAAGAGCAGGTCGGGGTTGCGCCGCCGGGCCTCGCCGACCGCCACCGGCGACAGGTCGATGCCCTCGACCCGCACGACGGTCTGGTCCAGCCGGTCGGCCAGGTAGCGGGTGACGTGCCCGGCCGGGCCGCAGCCGACATCAAGGATCGGGCCGAGTACCCGCCCGGACGCCGGCTGGGCGACCGCGTCGGCGAACGCGTCCAGCAGGTCACGGTCGAACGGTTTGCCGGACAGCTCATCGGCGAACGTGTCCGCGTAGTCCGCGGCCACGACGTCGTAGGTGTGCCTGATGTCCGGCCAGGTCATCAGCCGGTCATGGAGTGCCGCACGATGGTCTGCTCCCGGCCGGGACCGACGCCGACCGCGGAGATCCGCGCGCCGGACAGCTCCTCCAGACGCTCCACATAGGACTTCGCAGCCGCCGGCAGCTCGTCGAAGTCGCGGCACTGCGAGATGTCCTCCCACCAGCCGGGGAGCTCCTCGTAGACCGGGACCGCGTGGTGCACGTCGGTCTGGGTCATCGGCATCTCGTGGACGGTCTCGCCGTTGACCTGGTAGCCGACGCACACCGGGACCTTCTCCAGCCCGGAGAGCACGTCGAGCTTGGTGAGGAAGTAGTCGGTGATCCCGTTGACCCGCGCGGCATAGCGGGCGATCACCGCGTCGAACCAGCCGGTGCGCCGGGACCGCCCGGTGGTGACGCCGAACTCGCCGCCGGTCTTGCGCAGCCGCTCACCCATGTCGTCGTTCAGCTCGGACGGGAACGGGCCGGAGCCCACCCGGGTGGTGTAGGCCTTGAGGATGCCGATCACCGTGGTGATCCTGGTCGGCCCGATGCCAGAACCGGCACACGCGCCGCCCGAGGTCGGGTTGGACGAGGTGACGAACGGGTAGGTGCCGTGGTCCACGTCGAGCAGCGTGCCCTGCGAGCCTTCCAGCAGCACGGTCTCCCCGCGCTCGAGCGCCTGGTTGAGCAGCAGCCGGGTGTCGGCGATGCGGTGGCCGAACCGCTCGCCTGCCTCCAGGACCGAGTCGACGACCTGCTCGGGGTCCAGTGCCTTGCGGTTGTAGACCTTGACCAGCATCTGGTTCTTCAGGTCCAGCGCGGCCTCGACCTTCTGCCGCAGGATCTTCTCGTCCAGCAGGTCCTGGGCGCGCACGCCGACGCGGGAGACCTTGTCCTGGTAGGCCGGGCCGATGCCGCGGCCGGTGGTGCCGATCTTGGCCTTGCCGAGGTAGCGCTCGGTGACTTTGTCGATGGCCACGTGGTACGGCATGATCAGATGCGCGTCGGCGGAGATCAACAACCGGTCGGTGTCCACGCCGCGCCGCTCCAGCCCGGCGAGCTCGTCGAGCAGCACCGCGGGGTCGACGACCACGCCGTTGCCGATGACGTTGGTGACGCCCGGGGTGAGGATGCCCGAGGGGATCAGGTGCAGCGCGAAGTCCTGGCCGTCCGGCAGGACCACGGTGTGGCCGGCGTTGTTGCCGCCCTGGTAGCGCACCACCCACTGCACCTGCTCGCCGAGCAGATCGGTGGCCTTACCCTTCCCTTCGTCGCCCCACTGGGCGCCGATGAGCACGATGGCCGGCATGTGATTCTCCCGGGGTTCCGCAGGACACGTTTCTGAGGGCGAAACGCCGGTGATTGAGCGTAGACCAGGAGGCGGCGGATGGGCGCACTGATACTGGGTTGTGGCGCCGCGTCCACCAGCGATGACTGGCCGAAACTCACGTCGGCCAGCGGATCCGACGTTCGGGAGATCCCCGCCACACCGGGCAAATCGGACGTGGATCCGCTGATCAAAGGACATCCTGGCGACCGGGTCGTGGTCCACGGCGGCGACGCCGACCTCGCGGCCGTGGTGCTGCGCCTGCTGCGCCTGGCCAGGTTGGACCTGGTCGTCGGGTACGTGCCGGTGGTCGCGTCCTCCCCGGTCACCCGGCGGTGGGCGCTGCGCGCGGACCGGGTCGGCGGCGCGCTCACCGGGTCGGTCCTGCCGGTCCCGCTGATCCGGGACGACCTCGGCGGGGTGCTGCTGGGGTTGGGCGTGCTCGCCCCCGCCAACGGCCCGGTCAACGGCACCGTCTACTGCGACGACGAGGTGGCGCTGCGCGGGGCGGCCAGGGCGGTCGAGGTGGCGCCGGACCTCGATGGCGGGCCGGGGTTGTCGGTCACCGTGGTGCGCAGGTCGCTGCTTGGCCAGCGCCGCGCCACGCTGACCGGGCGGGCGGCGCAGTTCGGTGGCGCCGAGGTGGTCCCGGTGCGCGACGGGGTCGCCCACCCCCGGCCGGTGACCCGCTGGACCTGGTACCGGCACACCGACGACCTGCGGATTTGCCGGTAACCCGTTCGGCCCACGCCGAAGGTCGGGACTTCCTCTTACCTACCTTGGACTCGTTTCGCGCGGCCACCTCCGTGCCGCACAGTCGATGCGGCTGATCTCGTCCCAACACGGAGGCGTCATGCTCACGAAGTCGGGGAAAGTTCGGGTCTTCGGTGCGTCATTACTGCTGGCCGCGGGTGCCGCGGTCGGCTTCGGGGGTGGGATCGCCAACGCGATCCCGCCGGGCATTCCGGACGCGGCGACCGCGCGTGCCGAACTGGCCGAGCTGACCGTGGCGCCGGACGGCTCGATGGACGGCTACGACCGGGACCTGTTCCCGCACTGGTCCACGGTCGAGGGCAGCTGCAACACCCGCGAGACGGTGCTGGCACGCGACGGGGAGAACGTCGAGGTCGGCACGGACTGCCAACCGACGTCGGGCAGTTGGACCAGCCCCTACGACGGGGACACCTGGACCGCGCCGTCGGACGTGGACATCGACCACATGGTGCCGTTGGCGGCGGCGTGGCGCAGCGGCGCGGCCGACTGGACCACCGCCGAGCGCGAGGCGTTCGCCAACGACCTGTCCTCGCCGCAGCTGTGGGCGGTGACCGACAACGTCAACCAGTCCAAGGGCGACCAGACCCCGGACACCTGGCAGCCACCGCTCGCGTCGCACCACTGCGAGTACGCCCGGTCGTACACGCACGTGAAGCACGTGTACGACCTGACCGTGAACTCCGCGGAACAGGGCGCGCTGTCGGACATGCTCGCGACCTGCTGAGCGGTCGCGAATGTTGGACTCGCGAGTCGGGAACGTTGGACTCGCGGGGTCAGCGGTTCGGGGCGTCGGGGGCCGAGTCGGTGAGGAACTGGGTGCAGCGGGCGTGCTCCTCGGCCTCGCCGATGGCCTCGGCGGCGTCGGCGAGGGCGCCGAGGGCGCGGAGGAAGCCCTGGTTGGGGCGGTGGGCCCAGGGAATCGGGCCGTGGCCCTTCCAGCCGGCGCGGCGGAGCTGGTCGAGGCCGCGGTGGTAGCCGGTGCGGGCGTAGGCATAGGCGGCGACCGGGTTGTTCTCCGACAGCGCCAGCTCGGCCAGCGCGGCCCAGCCCTCGCTGAAGTCCGGCCACTGGGTGACGACCTTCGCCGGGTCGGTGCCCGTCTCCATGGCGGCCTGTGGCTCGGGGCGGTCCGGTAGCTGGGTCGCGGGCGGACCGCCGAACAAGTTCTCCTGCAGCGTCATGCCCACCATCCTGCCCGACGCCACCAACGGCGCCGGGCAGGCGCGGCACTCAGCCGGCCAGCATGCGGCCGGTGGACTTCAGGTGCTCACAGGCCTGGGTGATGCGCGCGGCCATGCTCTGCTCGGCCGCCTTGAGGTAGCTGCGCGGGTCGTAGGCCTTCTTGTTGCCGACCTCGCCGTCGATCTTCAGCACGCCGTCGTAGTTGGCGTACATGTGCCCGGCGACCGGGCGGGTGAAGGCGTACTGGGTGTCGGTGTCGATGTTCATCTTCACCACGCCGTAGGACAGCGCCTCGTGGATCTCCTCCAGCAGCGAGCCGGACCCGCCGTGGAAGACCAGCTCGAAGGGCTTGGAGCCCGGCTTGAGCCCCAGCTTCTCGCTCACCACGTCCTGGCCGCGCTTGAGCACGTCGGGGCGCAGCTTCACGTTGCCCGGCTTGTACACGCCGTGCACGTTGCCGAAGGTCGCGGCCAGCAGGTAGCGGCCCTTGTCCCCGGAGCCGAGCACGTCGACGGTCCTGGTGAAGTCGCCCTCGGCGGTGTACAGCTTCTCGTTGATCTCGTGGGCGACGCCGTCCTCCTCGCCGCCGACGACCCCGATCTCGACCTCGAGGATGATCCTGGCCTTGGCCGCCGCGTCGAGCAGCTCGGCCGCGATGGTCAGGTTCTCGTCCAGGTCGATCGCGGAGCCGTCCCACATGTGCGACTGGAACAGCGGCTCCTTGCCGGCGGCCACCCGTTCCTGGGACAGCGCGATCAGCGGCCGGACGAAGCCGTCGAGCTTGTCCTTGGGGCAGTGGTCGGTGTGCAGGGCGATGTTCACCGGGTACTTGGCGGCGACCACGTGCGCGAACTCGGCGAGCGCGACCGAGCCGGTGACCATGTCCTTGACCTTGGTGCCGGAGGCGAACTCGGACCCGCCGGTGGAGACCTGGACGATTCCGTCGCTCTCCGCCTCGGCGAAGCCGCGCAGCGCGGCGTTGAGCGTCTCGGACGAGGTCACATTGATGGCGGGAAACGCGAACTCGTTCGCCTTCGCCCGGTCCAGCATCTCGGCGTAGACCTCGGGTGTGGCGATGGGCATCGGTACGTCCTCCTCGGGGCTGGACAGGGGCGACGGCGCAATCCTACGACCCGCTTCTGAAACGAGTCAGCGAGCCGATTCCCCACCGATCGGCGACCACACCCGCGCCACCCGCTGGGTGCCCGCGCGCACCCGGTAGGACCTGGCGTAGGACACCGCGCTGGCCGGATCCGCCCGGTTGGCCACGAAGTACCAGTCCATCTGCGCGCCCGCCGGGGTCACCTCCAGCACCGAGGCGCCGTGCGAGTCCACCTCGACCCACTTGATGTGCCGGTTCAGCGTGGTCAGCGCGCCCTCGACGACAGGACCGATCGTCCTGGGCGGCACGCCCGCGATGTCGTCGATGTTGTCCGAGGACACCGACGTGCACACGAACTCGGTGGCCACCGACGGCGACAACGGGTAGAGCCCGGCGTCGCGCGGCACGTCCGACGCCCAGGACGAGTGGATGTCACCGGTGAGGAACACGGTGTCCCGCACGTCGTTGTCCGCGATGGTGGCCAGCAGCCCGCGCCGGTCGGCCGCGTAGCCGTCCCACTGGTCGGGGTTGATCACCCCACCCTCCCGGGGCAGCCCGAGCAGTTCGAGCAGCGGGCCGAGCAGGTCGGCGGGCAGCGGCGGCACCAGCAGCGGCGCGATCATCACCGAGTTGCCGACGAGCTTCCACTGCGCGCCGCTGTCGACCAGCCCCTGCCGCAGCCAGGCCAGTTGCTCGGCGCCGGCCAGCGTGCGGTTCGGGTCGTCGACGCCGCCGTCGAACGCGGGCACCTGCTGGGACCGGTAGCTGCGCAGGTCGAGCATGCTGATCTCGGCGAGCAGCCCGAAGCGCAGCCGCCGGTAGAGCCGGTCGCCATCGGCGCGCACCGGCATCCACTCGAAGTAGGCCTGGTGCGCGCGGGCGCGGCGGGCCGCGTAGTCGCCCTCGGTCGCCGGCTGGTGGTTCTCCGCGCCGCCCGACCAGGCGTCATTGGCCACCTCATGATCATCCCAGGTCGCGATGAAGGGACAGGCGGCGTGCAGCGCGCGCAGGTGCTCGTCGGTCTTGTACTGGGCGTGGCGGCGGCGGTAGTCGGCCAGCGAGACCATCTCGTTGGCCGGCTCGTGCTGGCGCACGCCGTCGGCGGCCGCGCCGTACTCGTAGAGGTAGTCGCCGAGGTGCAGCACGGCGTCGAGGTCGCCACGCTGCGCCAGGTAGCGGTAGGCGGCGAAGTGGCCGTGCTGCCAGTTCGAGCAGGAGACCACGCCGAAGCGCAGCCGGGACACCGCGGCCGTCGGCGCCGGGGCGGTGCGGGTGACCCCGGCCGCCGAGACGGTGCCGCCGAGGTGGAAGCGGTAGTGGTAGGTGGTCGCCGGGGCGAGGCCGGTGGCGTCCACCTTCACGGTGTGGTCGCGCTCCGGCCTGGTGCTGACCGTGCCGGCGCCGACGACCGAGGCGAACGCCGGGTCGGTGGCGATCTCCCAGCCGACGGCCACGGTCGGGCCGACGCCGGAGCCGGGGGTGGCCTCGGGGGTGGGGGTGACCCTGGTCCAGAGCAGGACCGCGTCCGGCAGCGGGTCACCCGAGGCGACGCCGTGGCCGAAGACCGGGTCGGCCGCCGCGGCCGAGGGCGTGGCGGCGGCCAGTGAGCCACCCATGACGGTACCGACGGTGGCCACACCGGAGGCCTTGAGCAGGGATCGACGGTCGAGCAGGGGATCAACCATGTCTCCGCATCCTGGTTGACGAAGACCCTTCGCCATACAGCCATTTGCCACCTACTCGAAGTAGGTTACTCATGGTAAGTTCGCCTCGACGGGTGCTCTTCGAGGAGGCGAGCGGATGTTCGGCCAGCAGCGAGACGTGCGGGGACAGGTCGTGTTGATCACCGGCGCGGCCAGGGGGATCGGCGCGGGCGTGGCCAGGGACCTCGCCGGGCGCGGCGCGCGGGTCGCCCTCGTCGGTCTCGAGGCCGACGAGCTGGCCGGCGTCGCCGCCGAGTGCGGGCCAGACGCCGGGCACTGGGAGGCCGACGTCACCAGCTGGGCCGACCTGGAGCGGGCGGTCGCCGGCGTGGTCGAGCGCTACGGCCGGATCGACGTCGTGCTGGCCAACGCGGGCATCGCGGCCACCGGGTTCACCCGCTCCATCGACCCGGCGGCCTTCGAGCGGGTGATCGACGTCGACCTGCTCGGCGTGTGGCGCACGGTCCGGGTCACGCTGCCCCACCTGATCGCCAGCAAGGGCTACGCGATGCTGGTCTCCTCGGCCGCGGCCATCGCGCATATCCCGGGCAACGCGGCGTACTCGGCGGCCAAGGCCGGCGTGGAGGCGTTCGCGAACGCGCTGCGCGCCGAGGTGCGCCATCTCGGCGTCGACGTCGGCGTGGTGCACCCGAGCTGGATCTCGACCGACATGGTCGACAGCGTGGAGGCCCACCCGGTGTTCGGCCCGGTGCGCGCGGCCGACCGGGGCTTCGCCAGCCGGAAGTACCCGCTGTCGCTGGCCGTCGACCTGATCAGTGCCGGGATCCGCACCCGGTCACGGGCGGTGCACGTGCCCGGCTGGGTCGGCGTGCTGAAGCTGTTCCGCGCGCTGGTGCCCAGGGTCATCGAGCTGGCCGCGCGCCGGTTCGTGCCGGCGGCCGACCGGGCGGCGATCAAGGACATCGAGGACCGCGGCGCGGCGGAGGCCAGCATGGTCGGCCCGGGCGCGCGGGCCGCCGCCAGGAGCGCGACCACCCGGTAACCTGCCAGCCATGTCCCGGCGCACGCAGATCAGGATGACAGCGGCCGAGGTCGAGGCGTTCGTCGGCGAGGGCACGGTCGCCAACATCGCGACCGTCGGCCAGAACGGACGGCCACACCTGGTGCCGCTGTGGTATGTCCCCCGCGGCAGCGGCCTGGCCACCTGGACCTATGCCAGCTCCCAGAAGGCCAAGAACCTGCTGCGGCAGCCGACCGCGACGGTGCTGATCGAGGACGGCGAGCGCTACGACCAGCTGCGCGGCGTGTCGATGGAGTGCGACGTCGAGCTGATCGACGACCTCGAGCAGGTGGCGCGCATCGGCATCGAGCTGACCAGCCGCTACAACCAGAACCAGGAGATCGCCACGGCGGCCACCCAGTTCGTCCGGGTGCAGGCGGCCAAGCGGGTCGGGTTGCTGTGCACGCCGACGAAGGTGGTCAGCTGGGACCACCGCAAGCTAGGCGGCACCTACTGACCCGAGCACGACCTTCCACTCGTTGATCGTGCGCCCGGCCGCCACACCGGCGGCGGTGTAGGGGTCCTCGGCGAGCAGCCGGTCGAGCTCGGCCCGGTCGGCGACCTGGTAGATGGCGAACCCGCCGGAGTCGTCGGCCCACGGCCCGGCAGCGGCCACCAGCCCTTGGTCGACGAGCGTCTGCAGGAACTCCCGGTGCTTGGGCCGCGCGGCCGTGAGCGTCTCCCGGTCCTGCGTGTACGTGGTTTCGACGGTGAACCAGACCATGTGCGCAGGCTACTGGCGCTGTCGGTCAAATCCGATCACCGGTACGGTTCACGCGTGGCAGGGGACGGTCAGGGTGGTATCGGGAGCAGTGCCGAGCGCAGTGCCGAACGCAGTGTCGAACGCACGCTCGGGCACCTGCGCGCCATCGACACGGGCAGTTTCGCCGTCCCCGGCAGGGAACCGGCGCCGCTGACCCTCGAGGACCTCTACCGCACCCACCGGATGCGGCTGGTGCGGCTGGCGGTGCTGCTGGTCGACGAGCCGGCCACCGCCGAGGACGTGGTGCAGGAGGCGTTCACCGGCCTCTACCGCAACTGGGGCAACCTGCGCGACGCGGCCGCGGCGCTGGGCTACCTGCGGACCGCGGTGGTCAACGGCTCCCGCAGCGTGTTACGCCGCCGCAAGACCGCCCGCGAGTACACCCCACCCCACCAGGTCAACGCCCGGTCGGCGGAGAGCCTGGCGATGCTGACCGCCGAGCACCAGTCGGTGGTGCGGGCGCTGTCCCAGCTGCCGCCCCGGCAGCGGGAGGTGCTGGTGCTGCGCTACTACGGCGACCTGTCCGAGGCGGAGATCGCCGAGGCGGCCGGGATCTCCAAGGGCACCGTGAAGTCGACGGCCAGCCGCGCGCTCGACGCCCTGCAGAAGATCATGGGCCAGCCGCACTAGTGGGTCAGACCGGCGGCAGGAAGCCGGTCAGCCAACCGGCGTCCTCGCTCTCACCACAGAGCGGACAGGGCACCTCGACCATGCCGCCCGGCGCCCGGTCCACCCAGATCGTGCCGCTGCCGGCGAGGACCATCGGCCGGATGCTGCCCGACGGGTCGCGGTACTGCGTGACCTGCCGGCAGCCCTGGCACGCCGTCCGAATGCTCTCGGCCATCGGTTCACCCACCCCGATCTGCCGCGCTGGGAACCCGCGTCCCACCATAGCGCCAACCAGGAACCGG
Source organism: Actinophytocola sediminis (assembly GCF_054779715.1). Classification (NCBI taxonomy): domain Bacteria; kingdom Bacillati; phylum Actinomycetota; class Actinomycetes; order Pseudonocardiales; family Pseudonocardiaceae; genus Actinophytocola; species Actinophytocola sediminis. The sequence continues at coordinate 40,723 of NZ_BAAGXS010000017.1, forward strand.
CATCCCGGACACCGAGGCGGATGTTAGCGGCCACCTAGTTGGATTGATATCTTGTGAATCATCCCCATGCGGTGCGCAACCGCTATGGTATAGACCAATGACAGTCGGCGGCGGTTCAAGGGGTGTGGCGATGGCTGCGCAGCTCATCACCGGGGGCAGGGTGGCGACGCCGGACGGCGTGCTCGATCCCGGTTGGGTGCTCGTGGACGGCGGCGCGATCAGCGCCGTCGGCACCGGCGAGCCACCGGCCGCCGCGCGGGTGACCGACGCCACCGGCCAACTGGTCGTCCCCGGCTTCGTCGACCTGCACTGCCACGGCGGTGGCGGCGCCGCGTTCACCAGCACCGACCCCGCCGACGTCCGGCACGCCGCGGCCACCCACCGCCGCCACGGGACCACCACCATGCTCGCCAGCCTGGTCTCCCGGCCGATCCCGGAACTGGTCGAACAGATCGCCACGCTGCGTGAGCTGGTCACCGACGGGCTACTCGCCGGGGTCCACCTCGAGGGCCCGTTCCTGTCCTCGGTCCGCTGCGGCGCGCACGAACCGACCGTGCTGCGGCCCCCGGACGCCGCGTCGGTCGACACGCTGCTGGCCGCCGGCCGGGGCGCCATCCGCGTGGTCACCATCGCCCCCGAGCTCGACGGCGCGGTGTCCGCGGTGAAACGCCTGGTCGACGCGGGGGTGATCGCCGCGATCGGGCACACCGACGCGCTCGCCGAGGACGTCGTGCCGGCGGTGGACGCCGGCGCGAGCATGGCCACCCACCTGTTCAACGGCATGCGGCCGCTGCACCACCGCGAGCCGGGGCCCATCGGCACCCTGCTGGACGACGAGCGGGTCACCGTCGAGCTCATCTGCGACCTGGTCCACCTGCACCCGACCGTGCTGCGGCTGGCCGCGCGACACGCCGGGCGTGGCCGGACCGTGCTGATCACCGACGCCATCGCGGCGGCGGGCGCCGGCGACGGCACCTACGACATCGGCGGACTCGAGGTCCAGGTCACCGACGGGGTGCCGACGCTCACCACCGACGGCTCGCTGGCCGGCAGCACGCTCACCATGGACGCCGCCTTCCGCAACGCCGTGCACAGCTGCGGGCTCGGCGTGCTGGACGCGGTCACGGCCACCGCCACCCGGCCGGCCGAACTGCTCGGTCTCGGCCAGGTGACCGGGCGGATCGCCCCCGGCATGGCCGCCGACCTGGTGTTGCTCGACGACACCCTGCACCCGCGTGCCGTCCTGGCGCGGGGCGAGTGGGTATAACGTCGGACAGGTGACCGAGGACCAGGAACGGCTGGTCGCCGAGGCGCTGCGCGCGCACGCGGCGCGCACGTCGCTGCCGACCGGACTGAGCGCCGGACCGTTCACCGAGGCCAGCCAGGGCAACGGCCAGCTACTCAGCGGCTACGGACTGCTGTCCGGCTCCGGGGTGGCGCTGCCGCCCCCGATCCCAGAACCCACCGTGCGCGACCCGTCGGCAACCGAGGACACCAGCCGGATCGACGGCGACACCGGCATCGCCGTCGGCTGGATTCTGCTGCTCGCGCTGCTCCTCGGCCTGGCCGCGGGCGCGGTCGTCGGGCTGGTAACCCTTCTATAGCGGTATCTAGCGGTTCGGTTACCTTGTGCGGTGTGACGATTGCCGCCGCCACCGCCAACGTGATGTCCGTCCTGCCCTCGTGGTTGGATCCCGAAACCATCCTGCGGGGGCTCGGCCCGTTCCTGCTGCCCGGCCTGTGCCTGATCATCTTCGCCGAGTGCGGGCTGCTGATCGGCTTCTTCCTGCCCGGCGACTCGCTGCTGTTCACCGCGGGCATGTTCGCGGCCACCGGCGTGATCGACGCCGAACTGTGGCTGGTGTGTGTGCTGCTCACGGTGTGCGCGTTCGTCGGCAACGTCTGCGGCTACTGGATCGGGGTGAAGGCGGGGCCCGCGATGTTCCGCAAGGAGAACTCCAAGCTGTTCAAGCGGGAGTACGTGGACAAGACCCACGAGTTCTTCGAGAGGTACGGCGCGCGGGCGATCATCCTGGCCCGCTTCGTGCCGATCGTGCGCACCTTCATCACCGCCATCGCCGGCGTCGGCCGGATGGACCCGAAGAAGTACTTCGTCTACTCGGCCATCGGCGGCGTGCTCTGGGCGACCGGGGTGACCTTGCTCGGCGCGCTGCTCGGCCAGGTCCCGTTCATCCGCGACAACATCGACCTGATGCTGGTCCTGATCGTGGTGTTGTCGATCGCACCGATCGTCTTCGAGGTCGTCAAGGCGCGGCGGGAGAAGAAGCGGCTCACCCAGGCCGCGGTCGAGACCGCGGCCGAGACGACCACCGAGATCAACCGCCTTCTCTGACCCGTCAGGCGACCGGTCAGGCGAGGTCGAACATCGACCCGGGGTTGAACAGGTGCTCCGGGTCGAGCGCGGCCTTGATGGCGCGGTGCGTGCGCAGGCCGATCGGGCCGATCTCCTTGGCCAGCCACTCGCGCTTGATCTTGCCGATGCCGTGCTCGCCGGTCACCGTGCCGCCAAGCGACAGGCCGACCGCGAGGATGTCGTTGAACGCCCTGGTCGCCCGCTCGAACTCGGACGCCGAGGTCGGGTCGTAGATGATCGTCGGGTGCATGTTGCCGTCGCCGGCATGCCCGACCACCGCGACCCGCAGCCCGACCTCGGCGCTGATCCGCTCACACCCGGCGATCAGGTCGGCGATCTTCGTGCGCGGCACGCACACGTCGTCGGTCATCCAGGTGCCGTACTCCTCCAGCGCCATCAGCACCGCGCGCCGCGCGGCCAGCAGCAGCTGGCCCTCCGCCAGGTCGAAGGTCGAGTGCACCAGGTCGGCACCGGTGTCCTGGCAGACCTGCTCGATCGCGCTCAGCTCGCGCCTGGCCTGCTCGCCGCCGGCGTCGGACTGGCACAGCAGCAGCGCCGCGCATCCCTTGCCGGCGCCGAGCTCGGTCTTCAGATGCGCCTCGACGGCCTCGATCGAGGTCGCGTCCATGATCTCCATCAGCGACGGCACGATGCCCTCGCGCACCACCCGGCTGACCGCCGCACCCGCGGCCGCCACCGAGGAGAACGCGGCGACCAGCGTGCCCGGCGCCTGCGGTAGCGGCCGGAGCGCGAGCGTCGCCCTGGTGATCACGCCGAGCGTGCCCTCGCTGCCGATGAACAGCTTGGTCAGGTCGTAGCCGGCGACGCCCTTGACCGTGCGCCGGCCGGTGCGCAGCAGCTCACCGTCGGCGAGCACGACCTCCAGGCCGAGCACCGAGTCGGTGGTGACGCCGTACTTCACACAGCACAGCCCGCCGGCGTTGGTGGACAGGTTGCCGCCGATGGTGCACCAGTCGTAGCTGGACGGGTCCGGCGGATAGAACAGCCCGTGCTTCTCCACCGCGCCACGCAGGTCGAGGTTCACCACGCCCGGCTCGACCACGGCGAGCCGGTTGTCCGGGTCGACCTCGACGATCGCGTTCATCCTGGTGGTGACCAGCACGACGCAGCCGTCGATGGCGTTGGCCGCGCCGGACAGCCCGCTGCCCGCGCCGCGCGGCACGATCGGCACCTTCGCCTCGGCGCACGCCCGGACCACGGCCGCCACCTGGGCCGCGTCGCTCGGCAGCACGACGGCCAGCGGCGATCCGTGGGGCGCCAACGGCATCATGTCGCGGCGGTAGCTGCCGGTCACGTCCGGATCGACCAGCACCCCGTCGGTGCCGAGCACGTCGGTCAGGGTCCCCAACAAGGCGTTGTCGGTGCGCACAGTCCCAACCGTACGACACTTCAGTTGCCGAACCGAGACGTTGGTGTGGACTTACCGTGCCTCCAGCAGGACCGGTAATCCTTTAACGTCGATGGTGAGTCGGCCGGGAGGTGTTCGCGATGACGCGACCGCACGTCGCTGGCCCGGTGCCGGTCACGCCAAGCGTGCAGAGCCGCGCGCTGGCCCAGCTGCTGATGACCAGCCTGCGCCCACTCGGCGACCTACTGCGGATCACCAGCAACCCGGCGCTGCGTATGGTCCGCGAGGCCTTCGACACCGTCGGGCTGACCCCGCTGCCCCGCGGCACCCGGATCACCGACGTGGCCGACGGCGACCCCGGCGGCCAGTGGATCTCCGGCCGGGGCGCCGACCGGAGCGCGGGCATCATCCTGTACCTGCACGGTGGCGGCTTCGCGTTCGGCTCGCGGCGCACCCACCGGCACTTCGTCGCCGCGCTGTCGGCGGCCACCGGTCGCCCGGCCTTCCTCGCCGACTACCGGCGCGCGCCCGAGCACCCGTTCCCGGCCGCGGCCGACGACGTGCTGGCCGCCTACCGCTGGCTGCTCGGCGCCGGGTACGACCCCGCCGAGATCGTCGTGATGGGCGACTCAGCCGGCGGGCACCTGGTCGCCTGCCTGCTCGCCGACCTGTCCCGCCGGCGGCTGCCGATGCCGGCCGCCGCCGTGCTGTTCTCCCCGTTCCTCGACCTGACCTGCGCGCAGGTCGACGAGCGGGACGCCATCCGGCGGGACCCGTTCGTGCCGCCGGCACGGGCGCGGGAGTGCGGGCGCACCTACGCCGGCGAGCACCCGACCAGCCACCGGCGACTCGACGTGCTGCGCGCGCCGAAGCGGCGGTGGCCGCCGGTACTGATCCAGGTCGGCGACACCGAGTGCCTGCTCGGCGACTCCGAGCGGCTGGCCGAGGGCATCCTGGCCGATGGCGGGACGTGTGAGCTACAGATCTGGCCGGGACAGGTCCATGTCTTTCCGGCGTTCTATCCGGTACTCCCGGAGGGTCGCGCGGCCATCCGATATGTGGGCGCCTACGCCAGGGGCAGCGGGCTGATCAGCCCCGCGGCGTTGGCGACTGCCGGGTGACCCGCGGGTGATCTCCGGCACAACAAACACCCGGCCAACCCGTGAATAGGTCCGGTTATCGGGATAACAGCCGATCGGGCAACGTAACCTACACGGCGTGTCCATCGATTTCGCCGCGACGAGCGCCCTCTCATCGGGCGTGCTCGCGTCGGCTGGACCGGTCATGGTGTGGGTCATCGTGCTCGGGTTCGTGTTCACCGAGTGCGCGTTCATCGTCGGGCTGTTCCTGCCAGGTGACTCCCTGCTGTTCGCCGCGGGCGTGGTGCTCGCCCAGCACGACAACGAGCTGAGCGCGTGGCTGCTGTCGATCGCCGCCACCCTCACCGCGGTCGTGGGCAACCTGGTCGGCTACTACATCGGACACAAGACCGGCAACGCGCTGGTCGCGCGGCGCGGCGGCCGGGTGCTCAACCAGCAGAACCTGACCAGGGCCCAGGAGTTCCTGGACCGCAGGGGGTTCTGGGCGATCGTGCTCGCCCGCTGGATCCCGTGGATCCGCACCCTCGCGCCGCTCATCGCGGGCGCGGCGAACATGGACCGCCGGCGGTTCGTGCTGGCCACCTCCATCGGCGGCCTCGCGTGGGTGCCGACGCTGGTACTGGTCGGCTACTACGCCGCGGGCATCATCGAGGGCCACCCCTGGCTGACCGCGGTCGCGCTGTGGGGCAGCATCGCGTTCTTCCTGGTCGGCACGCTCTGGGGCGTGCTGCGCTACCGGCAGGAGATGCACCGGCCGGTGGAGACCGAACCGGTCAGCGCGAACATCGGTGACTGAGCGTCGGGTCTCGGCCTGCAAAAGATCCAATAACGGCCGCCGAATAGTCACTCTTCTGCGGCAGTATGGCGGAGTCGGCCCCGCCCGAACGGGCCCGGAAGGACTCTGATGCCCACGTTGACCGGCGTACACCATGTCGCCCTCACCGTGACCGACGTCGATCGCAGCGAACCGTGGTACGAGCGGGTGCTGGGGTTCGAGACCATCGGTCGCGACGACGACATCAACGGTCGGCGCAAGGTGTACTTACGAGGGCCGGGTTTCGGCATCACGCTGACCCTGGTGCAACACCCCGACGCGGACCGCTCGCTGTTCGACGAGCGGCGGCCGGGGCTGGACCACCTGTCCTTCAGCGTGCCCAACAACACCTGCCTGCGCGAGTGGACCGACCGGCTCACCGAGCACGGCGTGACGTTCTCCCCGATCTCCGAGGAGCAGTCGGCGCCGGGCACCGAGGTCATCGCCCTGCGTGACCCGGACGGCATCCAGCTCGTGCTCTGGGCCCGCGAGGTCTAGCGGCTGACCGGCCCCGCCGGCCGGGTGCGACGATGCCCGAGTGAACGATGGTGCTGGGGTGCTCGTGGTGACCGGGGGCGGTCGCGGGATCGGTGCGGCGGTGTGCCGGCTGGCCGCGGCACGCGGCTACGACGTGGTGGTCAACTACGCCTCGGACTCCTCGGCGGCGCACGGCGTGGTGGCCGACATCGAGGCGGCGGGCGGCCAGGCGGTCGCGGTCGGCGGGGACGTGTCCGACGCCGGCGACGTGGTCCGGCTGTTCGACGCCGCCGCGGCGCGTGGCCGGCTGACCGGCCTGGTCAACAACGCCGGGATCACCGGCAACACCCCCGGCCGGCTCGACGAGCACGACGCCGAGGTGGTGCGCCGGGTGCTGGACGTGAACGTGACCGGGGTGTTCCTGTGCGCCCGCGAGGCGGTCCGCCGGCTGTCGACCAGGTACGCCGGGCGCGGCGGGGCGATCGTCAACGTGTCGTCGACCGCGGCCCATCGCGGTTCTCCCGGCGAGTGGGTGCCGTACGCGGCGAGCAAGGCGGCGGTCGAGACGCTGACCCTCGGCCTGGCCAAGGAGGTGGCGGCCGAGGAGATCCGGGTGAACGCCGTCGCCCCCGGCCTGGTGCACACCGACCTGCACGCGGCGGCCGGCATGCCCGACCGCCCTGGACGCCTGGCCTCGGTGATCCCGATGGGCCGGGCCGGTCAGCCGGCGGAGATCGCCGAGGGCATCGTGTGGCTGCTCTCGCCGGCGGCCTCGTTCGTCACCGGCGCCGTGCTACCGATCAGCGGCGGATTCTGACCCTTCGGCCACCCGCTCCAGCATCGCCGCCGCCTCGACCACCATCCAGCCCGACAGCTGCACCGACAGGTCCCGCTCGGTGCGTCGGTGCCGGGGCGAACGCGGCTCCTGCGCGGGCTGGGACCACTCCGGGCCGAACAGCGGACCGCCCCTGGCCAGCGCGCGGTTGCGCCACGCGGCCTGCGCCGAGGCCAGCACGATCCGCTCGGCCACCGCGCCCGCCGGCGAGTCCAGCTCCCGCAACCGGACCGCGGCCAGCGCCAGGTACCGGGTGAGGATCCCGGCGAACAGCCCACCGTCGCCACCGCCCCGGCCACGCAGCACGTCGTCGTCGACCAGGTGTGCGGCCACCGCGCGGATCGTGCGCTCCGCGCGGGCCACCCACACCCCGGAGGTGTCCCCGTCGGCCAGCTCGACACAGGCGCCGAGGAACACGCCCTGGCAGTAGGTGTAGACGGTCTGCACGACATCCCGGACCGAGCCGTCCGCCTCGACGTAGAGCCCGTCCCACAGCAGGCCGGTCGCCGGGTCCACCAACAGCTCGTCCATCCACGCGGTCAGCGACCGCGCCCGCTGCCGGTCGGTCCGCTCCCCGCCCACCTCGGCCCACCTGGCGAACAGGATCGCCGCCGGGCCGTTGGCCGGCACGTTCTTGAAGGTGTCGTCGCGCCGCCACCAGATCCCGCCGCCGGCGTGGTCGGTCCAGCCGGCGCGCAGCTGGGCGGTGATCCTGGTCAGCGGACCGCGGACGGGCACACCCTCGCACTCGTGCGCGCGCAGCAACGCGAGCCCGAGCCAGGCGACGTCGTCGTAGTAGGAGTTGGTCCAGGCACCGAAGTTACGCAGCCGGATGCCCCGCACCAGCCGGTGGATGGTCGCCGCCCGGCCGGGGTTGGGCTGGCGGTACTGGGCGTCGACCACACAGTCCAGCAGGTGCGCCTGCCACCAGTAGTTCCAGTGGGTGTGCACCTTCTGCCGCGCGCTCGCCGGCCAGCCGCTGACGCCAAGCCGGGTGCCGGGCAGCGCCAGGACGCGGCGCAGATGACGGGTGAGCACGGCCCGCTCGGCGACCGCGGCGCGGGCGGCCCACAGCGACGGGGACGCCGAGGTGGCGTCCTCCGCGTAGTCGGCTCGTTGGCTCACTTCTCCATAGTCACGGCTTTATCGGTACCGATGTGTCCGCCGAGCGGGTGAAGTGACCGTCCTGTGTAACAGTTGGTATATGCGTACCGTAGCCGTGACCTGTCCGTTGTGTGAGGCCACGTGCGGCCTCGAGGTGACCATCGACGCCGACCGGGTCTCCCGGGTCCGCGGCGACGCCGGTGACGTGTTCTCCCGGGGCTTCGTGTGTCCGAAGGGCGTGTCGCTTGGCGCGCTGCACCACGACCAGGACCGGCTGCGCGCACCGCTGGTCAAGCGGGACGGTGAGTTCGTCGAGGTGTCCTGGGACGAGGCGTTCGCCGAGATCGACCGACGGCTGCCGCCACTGCTGGCCGAGCACGGCCGGGACGCGGTCGCGATCTACGCCGGCAACCCGTCGGTGCACAACTCGTCGACCGCGCTGTACGGTCCCGCGTTCTACAAGGCGGTCGGCACGAAGAACTTCTACTCCGCGAGCACCGTCGACCAGCTGCCGAAACACTTCTCGGCCGGCTACATGTTCGGCCACCCGATGACCATCCCGGTGCCCGACATCGACCGGACGACGTACCTGCTGTTGCTTGGCGCGAACCCGTTGGTGTCCAACGGCAGCCTGATGACCGCGCCGGACGCCCGCGGCCGGTTACGCGGGATCCGCGAGCGCGGCGGCCGGCTGGTGGTCGTCGACCCGAAGCGGTCCCGGACCGCCGAGCAGGCCGACGAGCACCACGCGATCCGCCCGGGCACCGACGCGCTGCTGCTGTTCGCCATGGTCAACGTGTTGTTCGCGGAGGATCTGGTCGCGCTTGGCGACCTGGCGGCGCACGTCGTCGGGGTCGAGCAGGTGCGCGCGCTGGCCGAGCCGTTCACCCCGGCCGCGGTCGCGCCGGCCACCGGCCTGGACGCCGAGGTGATCACCCGGCTGGCCCGCGAGCTGGCCGGCGCCGAGCGGGCGGCGGTGTACGGCAGGCTGGGCACCACCACCCAGTCGTTCGGCACGCTGGCGAGCTGGCTGGTCGACGTGCTGAACGTGTTGACCGGCAACCTCGACCGGGTGGGCGGGGCGATGTTCCCGCTGTCGGCGGCCGGTCAGGCCAACGCCCGGCGGGGGCCGAGGCGGCCGTGGACCTCCGGGCGCTGGCGCAGCCGGGTCCGCGACCTGCCGGAGGTGCTCGGCGAGCTGCCGGTGGCCACGCTCGCCGACGAGATCCTCACCCCCGGGCCGGGTCAGGTCCGCGCGCTGGTGACCGTGGCCGGCAACCCGTGCCTGAGCACCCCGAACGCCGGCCGGCTGGCCGAGGCGTTGGCACAGTTGGACTTCATGGTGTCGCTGGACGTGTACCTGAACGAGACCAGCCGGCACGCCGACGTGATCCTGCCAGGGCCGACGCCGCTGGAGCGCCCGCACTACGACGTGGTGCTCTACCAGCTGGCGGTGCGCAACGTGGCGAACTGGACCCCGGCCCCGATGCCGACCGAGCTGCCCCAGGAGTGGCAGACCCTGTTGCGGCTGACCGGGATCGTGACCGGCATGGGCCCGAACGCGGACCTGGACGCGCTGGACGACTTCGTGGCCGCCGAGGCCGCCAAGCGGGCCGGGGTGGCGCCGGTCGCCGGTCGCACCGGGCCGGCGCGGCTGATCGACCAACTGCTGCGCGCCGGACCGTACGACCTGACGCTGGCCGACCTGGAGGCCGCGCCGCACGGGGTGGATCTCGGGCCGCTCACGCCCCGGCTGCCGGACGTGCTGTCCACCGCGAGCGGGCGGGTGGAGCTGGCGCCGGCGGCGATCGTGGTGGACGTGCCTCGGTTGCGCGCGTCGCTGGACGTGGTGCCCAATGGGCAGTTGGTGCTGGTCGGGCGCCGTCAGCTCGGGTCGAACAACTCGTGGATGCACAACGTCGAGCCGCTGGTCCGGGGCAGCAACCGGTGCACCGCGCAGGTGCACCCGACCGACGCCGAGCGGCTCGGGCTGCGGGACGGCGCGCTGGCGGTGGTGCGGTCGCGGGCGGGCAGCCTGCGGGTGCCGGTGGAGGTGACCGACGCGATCCGGCCGGGGGTGGTGAGCATTCCGCACGGTTGGGGGCACGATGTCGACGGTGTTCGGGGCGCGGTCGCCAGGGCACATGCCGGGGTGAACTCGAACCTGCTGACCGACGACACCGACCTCGACGCGCTGTCCGGAACGGCGGTGCTGAACGGGATCCCGGTGGAGATCGAGGCGCTGGCCCCGGTGGGAGCGGCCCCGACTCCGGCCGCGGCCGCACCGGCGGCCGGCTGACGGGAGCGTTGGACTCGCGGGTTACCAGGCGGTGGTGGGGTCGGCGTGTTGGCGGATCCAGGTGTGCATGACGATGCCGGCCGCGACGCCCGCGTTGATGGAGCGGGTGGAGCCGAACTGGGCGATGGACACGACCAGGTCGGCGGACTTGTGCGCGGGCGGGGTCAGGCCGGGGCCTTCCTGACCGAACAGCAGCACGCAGCGGCGGGGCAGTTCGGTGGTCTCGATCGGGGTGGCGCCGGGGGTGTTGTCCACGGCGACCACGGCCAGCGACTCGGCGGTGGCGAAGGCCAGCAGCGCGTCGACGTCGGGGTGGTGCTCGATGTGCTGGTAGCGGTCGGTGACCATGGCCCCACGCCGGTTCCAGCGGCGGCGGCCGACGATGTGCACCGCCCGCGCGGCGAACGCGTTCGCCGTGCGCACCACGGTGCCGATGTTGTGGTCGTGGCCGAAGTTCTCGATCGCCACGTGGAAGTCGTGCCGGCGCAGGTCGAGGTCGGCCACCACGGCGGCCCGCCGCCAGTACCGGTAGGCGTCCACCACGTTGCGCCGGTCGCCGGCTTCGAGCAGGGCGGGGTCGTAGCGTTCGTCGGTCGGCCACTGCCCAGGCCACGGGCCGACCCCGACCGGCTCCCCGAACTCCCATTCGGTCGGCCCGGCCTCCTCGGTCACCGGACCACCGTCACGAAGCCACCGGCTCCACCGTCTCCGCGCCCGCCACGCGCCGGCGCCACCGCACGTACACCCCGACGTAGGACACGACCAGCAACACGACCGCGCCGACCGCGACCACCGGCAGCAACGGCCGTGGGATCAGGTCGCCGTAGATGTAGTACTCGTTGAACCCGCCGGGCAGCGGCCCAAGGCCCTGCTGTGCCCGGAAGTAGTCCTCGATCGCCGTCCACGGGCAGGCGATCGGCAACAGGTTGACCGCGACGCCCCACAGCGCGAAGAACACGTGCACGAAGATGCTCTTCGGCCAGCGCCACGCGAGGAAGCCGCCGAGGCCGATGTAGAGCAACGCCGCGAAGTGCACCCCGGCGGTGAGGTTCGCTAGAAACCCGGCCATATGCCAACGGTACCCGCTGAAAGAGCGGCTCAGAGCCCCAGGTCGGACAGTCCGAGCAGGGGGCGGTAGGGCAGCCCGCGCGCCTCGATCACCTCGCGCGCACCGGTGTCCCGGTCGACCACGGTGGCCACGCCGATCACCGTCGCGCCCGCCTCGGTGAGCGCGTCGACCGCGGTCAGCGGGCTGTTGCCGGTGGTCGTGGTGTCCTCGACGACCAGCACCCGCTGGCCGGCCACCTCGATGCCCTCGATCCGCCTGCGCATCCCGTGTTCCTTGGCGGCCTTGCGCACCACGAACACGTCGAGCACCTCACCGGCGGCCGCGGCGGCGTGCAGCATCGCGCCGGCGACCGGGTCCGCGCCGAGGGTCAGCCCACCGGCGGCGACATAGTCCCAGTCGGCGGTGAGCTGGCGCAGCAACCGGCCGATCAACGGCGCCGCCGCGTGCTGCAGCGTGGCGCGCCGCAGATCGACGTAGTAGTCGGCCTCCTTGCCGGAGGAGAGCACGACCTTGCCGCGCACCACGGAAAGCTCGCTCACCAACCGAGCGAGCTCGCCCTTGGCCGTCAGGTCAACACTTGGAGCTGTCCGCACAGGTCAGAACCCTCTCACACCGGCCGGGGGTCAGGTTCGGGCGCGCCCGGATCCGGACGAGGTGCCGGTCTCCAGCCTGCGCAGCAGCCCGACGGGCAGCAGCCGGGGCAGAATCAGCACAGCCTTGTAGAGCAGGCCGGGCACCACACGGCTACGGCCGCGGCGCAGTGCGCGCAGCGCGTCGGCGGCCACCCGGTCGGCGTTGAGCCAGACCTGGTCGGGCAGGTTGTCCTTGGTGTCGTCGCCGATGCGCTCGTGGAACTCGCTGCGGGTGAGGCCGGGCACCAGGGCCAGGATGCGCACGCCGGTGCCGGCCAGGTGCGCGGCGATGCCCTCGGAGAAGGCCGTCACCCACGCCTTGGAGGCACCGTAGGTCGGGCCGGTGCCGGGGAAGTACCCGGCGACGCTGGACACGTTGATCACCCCGCCGTGCCCGCGGGCGATCATGCCGGGCAGCGCGGCCCTGGTCAGCCGGAGCACCGTGGTGACGTTCACGTCCAGCTGCGCCTGCAGGTAGTCCATGTCGGCATCGGCGAAGGACTCCTGGCTGCCGAAACCGGCGTTGTTGACCAGCAGGTCGATCGGCTTGTCGGTGTCGGCTAGCCGCTCCTCGACCCGCTTGCGGGCCCGGTTGGTCGACAGGTCGGCGACCATCGGCAACACCTCGACACCATGGGCCGACGACAGCTCGGCCGCCACCTCCCGCAGCCGCTCCTTGGTGCGGGCGACCAGGACCAGGTCGTATCCGTCCGCGGCGAGCTGACGGGCGAAGGCGAACCCGATCCCGGCCGTCCCCCCGGTGACGAGCGCTGTAGGCATGTGAACACGGTAGTACGCAGCGAAGGGTCCCTTCACCGCGCCCAGTGCAGCGAAGGGACCCTTCACTGCGGTGCGGCGTCGGCCGTCAGTCCTGGCGTTCGCCGTGGCGGCCGGTCGGCTCGTGTTCGCCGACGGGGTCGACCTCGGCGTCGAAGGGGTCGATCACGTCGGCCACCTCGCCGATCCCGCGCAGCAGCCGCTCCAGCCGCGACGGGCTGGCGTGCGGGGCGACCCCGGCCAGTACCCAGCCGTTCTCGATCCAGGTCACCGCGATGTCCGCGCCGATCTCCTCGGTGGCGTCGACCAGGTCCGGGGTGATCAGGCCGCTGGCCGCGGTCAGGTCGGAGACGAACGCGTAGCGCTGGCCGATCGGCCCGAGCAGCTCGGGCATGTGCTCGCGCTGGAACGGGGCGCTCGGCAGCCACAGCTCGACCACGGCCGGCAGCACCCGCCGGCACTGCACCGCGGCGATGACCGCGGTTGTCCGGCCGCCGCTGTCCAGGTCGAACACGTACACCCGGCGGCGGCCGTCGGCGGTGAAGGTCGAGCCGGCGACCACGTCCCGCGCGGTCACGTCCTTGGCGCCACCGCCGTGGAAGGCGATCGCGCCACCCGTCCACTGGGTGGGCAGCAGTTGGTCGGCGTCGGCGAACTGCCAGCCGCGCAGCGCGGCCCAGCGCCGGCGCTCCCGGTTGCGGGAGGTCAGCCGAGCGCGGTCGCGGAGCAACATCGCGGCGCCGGCGACCCCGGCGGCCACGGCCACGACGAACCACACCCATGCCGGTATGCCCACGGGGAGAGCGTAGTGGGCCATCGCTCTCCGCCAAGATCACCGTCCCCGGCGCGCCTTTGACAACCAGTTGGTTGACAACGCTGCTAACGTCTTACACAACCAAATGGTTGATAAAGAAACGGCAGGTAGTGGCCCATGTCAGACGATCGGCTCTCCCAGGTCTTCGCCGCCCTGGCGGACCCGACCCGGCGCGACATCGTCGCCAGACTCACGGAGCGTGACGCCACCGTCGCGCAGCTGGCCGAGTCGTACGACGTGTCGGTCCAGGCGGTGTCCAAGCACGTGAAGGTGCTCCAGGACGCCGGTCTGGTGAGCCGGACCCGGGACGCGCAGCGCCGGCCGTGCCATCTGGAAGCCGAGGTGTTCGACCTGATGACCAAGTGGATCGAGCGCTACCGCCAGCAGGCGCAGGAGCGGTTCCGCCGCCTCGACGCCGTGCTCGCCGAAGACCCGTCAAACCAACGACCGGCACAAGGAGCAGCATCATGACCGTGAAGAACGAGCACGAGACCACCATCGAGGCCGACCAGGCGCTGCCGGTGATCCGGATCGTGCGCGAGTTCGACGCCCCGCCCGCGCGGGTGTTCGCGGCGTTCACCGACCCGGAGCTGTTCACCCGCTGGCTCGGCCCGACCACCACCTCGGTGCGCCTGGACGACTGGCAGGCCCACAGTGGCGGCAGCTACCGGTACACGATGCTGGACAACGGGCAGGAGCTGGTGACCTTCTGGGGTTCCTTCCACGAGGTCCGCTCGCCGGACCGACTGGTGCAGACCCAGTCGATGGCGGGCATCGGCGACGGCGCGGTGCTGAACACGCTGACCTTCACCGACCTCGGCGACGGGCGCACCCGGCTCACCGACGAGACGCTGTGCGAGAACTTCGCCGGCCGGGACGCGATCCTGGCCAGCGGCATGGCGCAGGGCGTGGTCGCCGGCTACCGCAAGCTCGACGAACTGCTGTCCTGACCAGGCGGGCGGGGTGCCGCCGGGGCACCCCGCCGCGCGGTCAGGTCGCCCGGCCGACGACCAGGCCGGAGTTGTCGTCGGTGACGTCCACCCGGACCGTGTCGCCGTCGCGGATCTCGCCGCCGAGCAACGCCTTGGCCAGCTGGTCGCCGATGGCCGAGGACACCAGGCGGCGCAGCGGGCGGGCGCCGTAGACCGGGTCGAACCCGTTGATCGCCAGCCACTCCCTTGCCGACGGGCGCACGTCGAGGGTGAGCCGCCGCTGGGCCAGCCGCCGGCCGAGCTGGTCGACCTGGATGTCCACGATGGAGGTCAGCTCCTCGGTGGCCAGCGAGCCGAACACCACCACGTCGTCGAGCCGGTTGAGGAACTCCGGCTTGAAGTGCCGGGCCACCACCGCGAGCACCGCGTCCTTGCGCTGCCGCTCGTCGAGGTTGGCGTCCGCGAGCGCCTGCGAACCGAGGTTCGAGGTCAGCACCAGGATCGTGTTGCGGAAGTCGACCGTGCGGCCCTGGCCGTCGGTCAGCCGACCGTCGTCGAGCACCTGCAACAGCACGTCGAACACGTCCGGGTGCGCCTTCTCCACCTCGTCGAGCAGCACCACGCTGTAGGGCCGCCGGCGCACGGCCTCGGTCAGCTGGCCGCCCTGGTCGTAGCCGACGTAGCCGGGCGGGGCGCCGACCAGCCTGGCCACCGAGTGCTTCTCGGAGTACTCGCTCATGTCGATGCGCACCATCGCGCGCTCGTCGTCGAACAGGAACTCGGCCAGCGCTTTGGCCAGCTCGGTCTTGCCGACCCCGGTCGGGCCGAGGAACAGGAACGAGCCGGTCGGCCGGTCGGGGTCGGCGACCCCGGTGCGGGCGCGGCGCACCGCGTCGGACACCACGCGCACCGCCTCGGCCTGCCCGACGACCCGCTGTTCGATGGCCTGCTCCATGCGCAGCAGCTTCGCGGTCTCGCCCTCCAGTAGCCTGCCCGCCGGGATGCCGGTCCACGCGGACACCACGTCGGCCACGTCGTCCGGGCCGACCTCCTCCTTGAGCATCACCTCGGCGTCGGCGCTCTGCGCGGTGTGCGTGGCGGCCTCGAGGTCCTTCTCCAGCGCGGGAATGCGGCCGTAGCGCAGCTCCGCCGCCCGGCCGAGGTCGCCGTCGCGCTCGGCGCGCTCGGACTCGCCGCGCAGCTGTTCGAGCTGTTCCTTGAGCTCGCGGACCTTCTCGATCGAGCCCTTCTCGTTCTGCCAGCGGGCGGTCAGCGCGGCCAGCTCCTCGCGCTTCTCGGCCAGTTCGGCGCGCAGCGCGGCCAGCCGTTGCCGGGAGGCCTCGTCCTCCTCCTTGGCCAGCGCCACCTCCTCGATCTCCAGCCTGCGCACCGCGCGCTCCACCTCGTCGACCTCGACCGGCCGGGAGTCGATCTCCATCCGCAGCCGGGACGCGGCCTCGTCGACCAGGTCGATCGCCTTGTCCGGCAGGAAGCGGGCGGTGATGTAGCGGTCGGACAGCGTCGCGGCGGCGACCAGCGCGCCGTCGGTGATCCGCACGCCGTGGTGCACCTCGTAGCGTTCCTTGAGCCCGCGCAGGATGCCGACGCTGTCCTCGACGGACGGCTCGCCGACCAGCACCTGCTGGAAGCGCCGTTCGAGGGCGGCGTCCTTCTCGATGTGCTGGCGGTACTCGTCGAGCGTGGTGGCACCGACCATGCGCAGCTCGCCCCTGGCGAGCATCGGCTTGATCATGTTCCCGGCGTCCATGGCGCTCTCCCCGGTCGCGCCCGCGCCGACGATCGTGTGCAGCTCGTCGATGAACGTGATGACCTGGCCGGCGGAGTCGGTGATCTCCTTGAGCACGGCCTTGAGCCGCTCCTCGAACTCGCCGCGGAACTTCGCCCCGGCGACCATCGACCCGAGATCGAGGGCGACGACCCGCTTGCCACGCAACGACTCCGGCACGTCGCCGGCGATCACCCGCTGGGCGAGCCCCTCGACGATCGCGGTCTTGCCGACACCTGGCTCGCCGATCAGTACCGGGTTGTTCTTGGTGCGCCGGGACAGCACCTGGACGACCCGGCGGATCTCCGCGTCGCGGCCGATGACCGGGTCGAGCTCGCCCTTGCGGGCGCGTTCGGTCAGGTCGAGGCCGTACTTCTCCAGCGCGTGGTAGGTGGTCTCCGGGTCGGGGCTGGTGACCCTGGCCGAGCCGCGGACCTTGACGAAGGCCTCGCGCAGCGCGTCGGGGGTGGCGCCGTTGCGGCTGAGCAGGTCGGCCACCGCGCCACCCTGCGCGGCGAGCCCGGCGAGCAGGTGTTCGGTGGAGACGTACTCGTCGCCCATCTCGGTGGCGAGCTTCTGCGCATGGGTGACCGCGCGCAGCGCCTGCCCGTCCAGCTGGGGCGCGGACACGGTGGCCCCGGTGGCCGACGGCAGGGAGTTGGTCAGCTGGTCGAGCTCCTTGCGGATCACGGCCGGGTCCGCGCCGACCGCGGTGAGCAGTGGCGCGGTCAGCCCGTCGCCCTGGGCGAGCAGGGCGGCGAGCAGGTGGACCGGTTTGATGTCCGGGTTGCCGGCCGTGGTCGCGGCCGAGGCCGCCGCCGAGATCGCCTGCTGAGTCTTCGTCGTCGGGTTGAAAGCGTCCAAGTCCCCTCACCTCATCTGCGGCGTTGTGCTCCCTCACGATGGACAACGTCAGCAAAGTTGAGTCAGTTCCACTCAACCTCGGGTTTTCAACGCGTCACCGCCATCGTCGTCCGGCTCACCCACATGTACCAATCGCGTTGTCCACAGCCGATGGCCGGTTGTCCACAATCCCCAGGTCTCTATCCACAGGTCGGCGGTGGAGTGGTGCATCCGGGTGGGACACGTCCCGGGTGGACGAGTAATGGCGGTCGCGCCAACCGCCAGCCGGGTGATCGTCGGCGTCAGCTCACGGGGTGGTGGTGCTCCTGGCCGCGCGGACCCCGAAGTAGTCGCCGCCCTTGCGGCGGACGTCGTCGGTGCCCCAGTCGCGGGTGCGCGGGACGGGTCGCAGCCGAGGGATGTGCTTGCGGCAGTGCACGTAGGCCTCCTCGACCTGCACCACGACCCAGCGTTCCGGGGTCCGGTTACGGTCGAGCTCGGCCGGCAGGCCGGGGCACTCCGCGCGCAGCACGGCGTCGTCGACGACCGCGGCGCGGCCGTTGACGTGCAGGCCGATGAGGTCGTCGACGAAGTCGATCATCAGCAGGGCGATGTGCGGGTTCTCGCTGATGTTGCCCAGGCTGGCCAGCACACCGTTGCCGCGGTACTCCGGGTAGGCGAGCCGGCGGTCGTCGATGACGTGCAGGAAGCCGGGCGGGCCCGCGCGGAAGGTCGAGTCGCACTCGCCGGCGGCGTCGGCGGTGCCGACGAAGGCCATCTCCATCCGGCCGACGAAGGTGATCATCTCGTCGTTGAGCCGGGCGAGGACCTGGTCCCGGTAGAAGCGGTCGGCGCGGTCCTGGGTGCCGAACGAGCACTGGAGCTGGTGTTCACCACGCGAGCCGGGCTGGCCGGGTGCCGGGTCTGGCTGGGGGGCAGGCTGCGGGGCAGGAACTGGCCACCGCGGCGGCTGTCCCGGCGGCCGCGGACCAGACGCGAACCGGTGCGGATGACCGCCCTGCGCACCCGGCTGGGGCACCACCTGCGCCACGGTCCTGGCAGCCGACCTCGGCTCCGGTTGCGGCGAGGCCGTGGTGGCCGGCAGCGGCACCGGCGGGGGCGCGGTCCTGGTCGCCGACGGCGCCACCGGGTGGAACGCCGGGCTGGACGCGGTCGGGGACACCGGGCGGAGCGCCGGACTGGACGCCGACGGGGACACCGGCTGGAGCGCCGAGTTGGACGTGGTCGGCGACGGCGGCTGGAGCGCGTTCCTGGCCGCCATCGTGGCCGCGGCCGGCGGCGGCGATTGGGCCGGTTGCCCGGCCTGACGTGGCGCTGACGGCGGTGTTGGTTGACCCGGCTTGGCCGACAGTGGTCGACCGATCGGGTGAAATTTCCAGGTTGGTCCGTCCGGGGTGTGGACCGCGCCCGGGGTGTCCGCTCCCCTGACCGGCAGCCGGCCGCCCGGGCGCCCGGGCGCGACCACCGAAGCCTGATCAGCTATTTCCAGTTCCAGCAGCGCTGGACTGGCAACACCTGTGGGGGGCACCAGCTCGGGACGCACGGCGGACACGCTTTCATAACGCTCCGCTTCCGCCAACCCCCTCCCCGGTTGTCCCCCAAATGTCCCAAGGTAACTACGATGGGTAGTTGGGCCTCACACGAATGTGCCGTCACAGCGGACAAACCACCGAGTTGCGTCTAGTGTCCTGATGTCGGAGACCGCGAATGGCCGACGGCGTCGCACCCCGCCGGATGCCGAGAGGTGGAGTCAGTGCCCCGACCATGACAGCCAACGCCTTAGTGAGCCCACTCTCACACCACTCGCAGACCGAGCGCGCCGACTCGTCGGACCCGGTCGTCACCATGGTGCGGTTGGTCCGTGAGAGCTTCGCCACGGTCGAACCGATGACCGAACAGGTCGCCGCGCATTTCTACGCCACCCTGTTCGCCATCGCGCCGGCGACCCGGGAAATGTTCCCGATCAACATGCAGGTCCAACGCTCCCGGCTGCTCCGTGCGCTGGTGCACGTGGTGCAGATGGTGGACCGGCCCGACGACCTCATCCCCTTCCTGCGCCAGCTCGGCCGCGACCACCGCAAGTTCGGCGTCGCCGCGAGCCACTACGAGGCCGTCGGCATGGCACTGCTGGCCGCGGTCAAGCAGTACGCCGGGCCCGGGTGGACCGACGAGGTCGAGCGCGCCTGGGCCGAGGCCTACACGATCATGGCCCGCGCGATGCTGGAGGCGGCGTCCACCGACGAGAACCCGGCCTGGTGGCCGGCCACCGTGGTCGAGCGCCACCGCCTGAGCCGGGACCTGGCGATCGTGCGCGTGCTGCCCGACTACGACCTGCCTTATCACCCCGGCCAGTACCTGAGCGTGGAGACCCCTCGACGCCCCCGGCTGTGGCGGTACCTGACGCCGGCGACCGCGCCGCGCGCGGACGGGCTGCTGGAGTTCCACGTGCGCTCGGTCGAGGGCGGCTGGGTGAGCCGGTCGATCGTGGGGCACGCCGAGCCGGGCGACAAGTGGCGGATCGGCCCACCGATGGGCCGGATCAGGGTCGACCGGACCGCCGGCCGGGACGTGCTGATGGTGGCCGGCGGCACGGGCATCGCGCCGATGCGCGCGATCATCGACCACCTGGCCAAGTGGGGCGAGAACCCGAGAGTGCAGCTGTTCTTCGGCGGCCGAGTACGCAGCGACCTCTACGACCTGGAGAACCTGCAGGCCCTGGCCTCGTCCAACCCGTGGCTAACGGTGGTCCCGGTACTGGAGTCGGAGACCACGATGGCCGCGGTCGAACGCGGCACGCTGGCCGAGGTGGTCACCCGGTACGGCGCGTGGGACAACTACGACGTGCTGGTGTCCGGCTCGCCCCCGATGGTGCGTTCGACGGTGTCGCGGATGCTCGTCGCCGGCACCCCGCTGGAACGGATCACCTACGACCCGTTCACCGTCGACTGACCAACCCTCAGCGCTGGCGCGGCTTCCAGACGACCAACGCGGTCTGCTGGCGGACCGGGACCAGCTCGTTACGGTAGGAGCGGTGGATCGCCGCGGCGGCCTGCTCGGCGGCCGCGTGCACGGCGGCGAGTTCCTCGGTCAGCTCCGCGACCCTGCTCCGCAGCGCACTGGTCTCGTTCTCCAGCTCGATGATCCGCTTGACACCGGCCAGGTTCACGCCCTGTTCCTGGGACAGCCGCTGCACCTCGCGCAGCACCGCGATGTCCCGCATGGAGTACCGGCGACCGCCGCCGGAGGTCCGGCCGGGAGACACCAGCCCCATCCGGTCGTAGCCGCGCAGCGTCTGGGCGTGCAGCCCCGCCAGCTCGGCGGCCACCGAGATGACGAACATCGGCGTGTCCTCGTCGGCGCCGGGCGGGAACGGAAAACCCATCACGACCCACTCCGTTTCTCCAGCATCGCGGTCAGCTCAGGCCGAGGATCGTGCCCCGAGGTCGCCTCAAGGTAGTCCTGCAGTGCCGTCCTCGCCTGCTCGTCGAGCTCGGCCGGGACCGTGATCTGCAGGGTCACCAGCAGGTCGCCGACCTGGCCGTCGCGCCGGGCGATGCCCTTGCCGCGCACGCGCAGCACGCGGCCGTTCGCGGTGCCCGGCGCCACCCGCAGCGAGACCTTGTCCTCGAGGGTCGGCACGGTGAGCGTGGTGCCCAGCGCCATCTCGGGGAAGGCCAACGGGACCTTGATCGTCAGGTCGTTGCCGGTGCGGCCGAAGACCGGGTGTGGCGTGACGTGCACGCGCACGTAGAGGTCGCCGGTCTGGCCGCCGTTGGCTCCCGGCTCGCCCTGTTCGGCCAGCCGGATGCGTTGGTCGTCGTTGACGCCGGCCGGAATGCGCACGGTCAGCGTGCGGGTGCGGGTGCTGACCCCGTCGCCACTGCACTCCGGACACGGGTCGTCCACGATGCGCCCGGTGCCCCGGCAGTCCCGGCACGGCTCGCTGAACGCGAACGTGCCCTGGCTGCGGCTCACCAGACCGGCGCCAGAACAGGTCGGGCAGGTGCGCGGCGTGGTGCCCGGCCGCGCACCGGACCCGTGGCAGGTACCGCAGGTCGACGGGCTGGACAGCCGCAGCGGCACGGTCGCGCCCTTGACCGCCTCGACGAAGTCGATCCGGACCTCGGTCTCCACGTCCGCGCCCCGGCGCGGCCGGTTGGCCGCGGTCGCGGTGGCGCCGCCCCGGCGGCCGAACAGGTTGCCGAGCAGGTCGCTGATGCCACCGCCACCCGCGCCCGCCTGCTGCTGGCCGGCGAAGATGTCGCTGAAGTCGAAGGTCGAGGAGCCGGAACCGGAGCCGGAACCGAAGCCGCCGAACCCGCCCGGCCGGAAGCCCCCGGACCCGAACAGCCTGCGCGCCTCGTCGTACTGCTTGCGTTTCTCCGCGTCGCCGACCACGCCGTAGGCCTCGGAGACCGACTTGAACCTGGCCTCGGCCTGCGCGTTGCCCGGGTTGGCGTCGGGGTGCAGCTCGCGGGCCAGCTTGCGGTAGGCGCGCTTGATCTCCCCGTCGCTGGCGTCGGACGGGACGCCCAACTCGTGGTAGAAGTCCTTGTCTATCCAGTCCCTCGCACTCATCGGACGTCCCCTCCCTCCCGCTGCTGCTGTCAGTCCTCGGCTCTGTGGTTGCCCCCGCGCTCGGCGGGGGTGGCGTCCACATCGACCGGTTCGAACCAGTCACTCAGCCCGTCGTCGGCCGGTGGGCCTGCGCTCTCCTCGACGGGCGGCTCGGCCTGTTCCTCGGCCGCCGGCGGGGGCCCGCCCGGCTCGTGGTCGGTGACCCCGACCAGCGCCGCGCGCACCACCCGATCGCCGAAGCGGTAGCCGCGGCGCAGCACCGCGGTCACCGTCGGCTCGGTGACCTCGGGCGAGGTGTCGTGCTGGACGGCCTCGTGCACCGAGGGGTCGAACGGCTCGCCGTCGTGCCCGAAGGACTCCAGGCCGACCCGCTCGAGCGTGGCGACCAGCTTGTCGGCCACGGACTTGAACGCCCCGGTCAGGTCGCCGTGCTGGGCGGCCCGCTCGATGTCGTCGAGCACCGAGAGCAGCTCGCCGGCCACGGACGCCTTCGCCTGGGTGACCACGGACTCGCGGTCGCGGTCGATCCGCTTGCGGTAGTTGGCGTACTCGGCCTGCAGTCGCTGCAGGTCGGCGGTGCGCTCGTCGAGCTGTGACTTCAGCTCGACCTCCTGGTTCGACTGGTCGTGACCGGCTGGCTCATGGTCTGCCTGGTCGGGCGGCGGAGCGGCCGCGCCGTGGGGCGCGGCCGGCTCCGGTGCCAGCTCATCCTGGTCCGACGGCTCCGGGGGACGTACCTGTCCGGTCTCCGGATCGATTCGACGGCGATCGCGCACGACGACTCGCGGCTCCTCTCCGGAGTTCTCGTCGGGTCGGGGGTGCGAGGTCACTTCTTGCCGTCCTCGTCGACGATCTCGGCGTCCACCACGTCGTCGGCGCCCGGCGCCGCCTGCTCACCGCCCGGGGCACCCTCGGCGCCCTCACCCGCGCCCGGCTGGGCGCCGGTCTGGGAGTACATCGCCGAACCCATGGCCTGGGACTCGGTGGCCAGCTTCTCCACCGCCGCCTTGATGGCCGCGGTGTCGGTGCCGTTCAGGGACTCCTGGGCTTCCTTGATCGCGACGTTGACCTTGTCCTTGACCTCGCCGGGGATCTTCTCGTCGTTGTCCTTGACGAACTTCTCCGTCTGGTAGACGAGCGTCTCGGCCTGATTGCGGACCTCGGCCTCCTCGCGGCGGTGCTTGTCCTCCTCCGCGTGCGCCTCGGCGTCCTTGACCATCCGGTCGATGTCCTCCTTCGGCAGCGCCGAGCCGCCGGTGATGGTCATCGACTGTTCCTTGCCGGTGCCGTGGTCCTTCGCGCTGACGTGCACGATGCCGTTGGCATCGATGTCGAAGGTGACCTCGATCTGCGGCACGCCGCGGGGTGCCGGCGCGATGCCGGTGAGGTCGAAGGTGCCCAGCTTCTTGTTGTGCACCGCGATCTCGCGCTCACCCTGGAAGACCTGGATGCCGACGGTGGTCTGGCCGTCGTCGGCGGTGGAGAAGATCTCCGAGCGCTTGGTCGGGATGGTCGTGTTCCGCTCGATGAGCTTGGTGAACACCCCACCCTTGGTCTCGATGCCCAGCGACAGCGGGGTGACGTCCAGCAGCAGCACGTCCTTGACGTCGCCGCGCAGCACGCCGGCCTGCAGCGCCGCGCCGACCGCGACGACCTCGTCCGGGTTGACGCCCTTGTTCGGCTCCTGGCCGCCGGTCAGCTCCTTGACCAGCTCGGTGACCGCGGGCATGCGGGTCGAGCCGCCGACCATCACCACGTGGTCGATGTCGCCGACCTTGATGTTGGCGTCCTTGATCACGTTGTTGAACGGCGCGCGGGCGCGGTCGAGCAGGTCACTGGTGATCCGCTGAAGCTCGGCGCGCGACAGCGTCTCGTCGAGGAACAACGGGTTCTTGTCGCCGTCGACGGTGATGTACGGGAGGTTGATGTTGGCGCTGTTCGAGCTGGACAGCTCGATCTTGGCCTTCTCCGCCGCCTCCCGGATGCGCTGCAGCGCCATCTTGTCCTTGGTCAGGTCGATACCGGCGGACTGCTTGAACTTGTCCACCAGCCAGTCGACGATGCGCTGGTCCCAGTCGTCGCCACCGAGGTGGTTGTCCCCGGAGGTCGCGCGGACCTCGACGACGCCCTCACCGATCTCCAGCAGGGACACGTCGAACGTGCCGCCGCCGAGGTCGAAGACGAGGATCGTCTGCTCCTTCTCGCCCTTGTCCAGGCCGTAGGCCAGCGCCGCCGCGGTCGGCTCGTTGACGATCCGCAGCACGTTGAGCCCGGCGATCTGGCCGGCTTCCTTGGTGGCCTGCCGCTGGGCGTCCTCGAAGTAGGCCGGCACGGTGATCACCGCGTCGCTGATCGGCTCACCGAGGTAGGACTCGGCGTCGCGCTTGAGCTTCATCAGCACGCGGGCGCTGATCTCCTGCGCGGAGTAGCTCTTGTTGTCGACCTCGGTCTTCCAGTCGGTGCCCATGTACCGCTTGACCGAGCGGACCGTGCGGTCCACGTTGGTCACGGCCTGGTTCTTCGCCGGCTGGCCGACGAGCACCTCACCGTTCTTGGCGAAGGCCACCACGGACGGAGTCGTCCGTGAACCCTCGGAGTTGGCGATCACCGTCGGCTCACCGCCCTCGAGGACGGCGACGACGGAGTTGGTCGTCCCCAGGTCGATTCCGACCGCTCGCGCCATTGGTGGATTCCCTCCTACTAGCGTTACCTGTGCGGGGTTGAGTGTGTGCCGCTCAAGCTGTCGCGGCGATCGTACGCCGCCGGCGAATCGGACTTGAGCCCCCGGCACTCAACCTTTCTGATCCCTCAACGTGGAAGGTGCGGGAAACGTTCCCGGCGCCGGTCAGGCCTTCGTGATCGTGATGTTCCCGCTGTCGGCACTCAGGTCGAGGTGGTGTTCGGCGGCACGGTCGTCGGTGATGTCGCTCTGCACCTCACCGCTGTCGGCCTCGGCGTCGACCTGGTAGGACGCGGCCGGCACGGTCACCTCGACGTTGCCGCTGGAGACCTTGGCGCGCACATCGTCCGGGACCGTGAGGCTGATCTCGACGTTGCCGGAGTTGGCCTCCACCTGTGCGGCGCCGCCGATGTCGCGCAGCTCGACGTCACCCGAGTTGGCGTCGACGTTCACCGGGCCGTCGATGTTCGCCACGGTGACCTCGCTGGAGTTGGCCTTCAGGTTGGTCTGGGCGACGCCGGAGATCTCGACGTTGCCCGAGTTGACCTCGCCGTCGACCCGGGCGCCCGCCGGCACCACGACCTCGTAGTCGATGTAGCAGTCGCGGGTCGGGCAGGGGTCCAGGACCAGCGTGCCGTCCTCGACCCGGTGGGTCGCGCCCGGCTGGTCGTCCTCGTAGTAGATCGTCCTGGCCACCGAGGGCTGCTCGCCGGTGGTGATCGTCACGTTGCCGGAGTCGTTGGCGAACTGGACGCGGGTGAACTCCTCGGTGACGTCGGCACTGTCGGCGGCCTTCTCCTTGGTGATGTCCCAGCCGCAGGCGCTGAGCACGCCCAGCCCGGTCACCACTATCGCGCCGGCCGCGACTATCCGTCCGATCGCCATCTTCCGCCCCTTTGACTCAGTGTTGTTGCGTCTGTTCGACGCTATGGCGGGCGGGTCGGGACGGACATCAGGGAGGCCCCCGAACCGGGCCGGGGGTTACCCCGACTGTTTCCAGATATTGAGAAATCATTCCCATTTTTCGGAATGTTGGCGTTAGCGTGCGGGGTATGACCCGACGCTGGCTGATCCTCGCGGTGGGCATCATCGCGCAGGCCACCACGTCGAGTTTCCTTTACGGGATGCCGTTTCTGATCCCGCAGGCGCAGGCGGCGCACGGGCTGTCGCTGGCCGAGGCGGGGATGTTGGTGTCCGCGCCGCTGGTCGGGTTGCTGGCGGCGCTGATCGCGTGGGGAGCGGCCGCCGACCGGTACGGCGAACGCGTGGTGCTGGCCGTCGGCCTGGCCGCGACCGGGGCGTTGTTGCTGGCGAGCCTGTTCCTGCCGGGGCTGCTGCTGTTCGGCGGCGGGCTGATGCTCGCCGGCGCGGCCGGGGCGTCGGTGAACGCGGCGAGCGGGCGGGTGGTGCTCGGCTGGTTCGGGGCCCGCGAGCGTGGGCTGGCGATGGGGTTGCGCCAGACCGCGCAGCCGCTGGGAGTCGGGATCGCGGCCGCGACCCTGCCCTGGCTCGCGGAGCGGTTCGGTTTCGTGCCGGCGCTGGCGTTACCGGCGGGGTTGTGCCTGGTGTCGGCGGTGCTGGTGCTGGTCGTGGTGGTGGACCCGCCACGGCCGGCGCGACCGGCGAGCACCGCGTCGCCCTACCGCAGGTCGGCCGCCGGCGGCACCCTGGCACGGCTGCACTCGGCGAGCGCGCTGCTGGTCGGCCCACAGTTCATGGCGGCGACCTTCGCGGTGACCTTCCTGGTGTCCGAACGCGACTGGCATCCCGTGGCGGCGGGCCAGTTGGTGGCCGTGGTGTCGGTGGCCGGCGCGGCCGGCCGGGTGGCCGCCGGGGTGTGGTCGGACCGGGTGGGCAACCGCCTCGGCCCGATGCGGGTGATCGCGGTGCTGGCGATGCTCACCATGGTGGCCTGGGCGGTCGGCGACCTGCTCGACTCCTGGCTGGCGGTGGCCGCGTTGGTGGCCGCGCTGGTGGTGTCGGTGACCGACAACGGCCTCGGCTTCACCGCGACCGCCGAGTTGGCCGGCCCGTTCTGGGCAGGCCGCGCGCTCGGCGTGCAGAACACCGCCCAGAACGCCGTGGCGATGGCCGCCGCGCCGCTGTTCGGCGCGTTGATCACCGCGTTCGGCTACCCGGTCGCGTTGGCCGCCGCGGCGGCGTTTCCACTGGCAGGAGCGGCGCTGACACCGGTAGCCGGCGAACGGCGCCTAGCGAACGGTGTCGACGCGGTGGAAGTTCAGGTACGCCCGTGAGGGGGTGGGGCCGCGCTGGCCCTGGTAGCGGGAGCCGGCGGCGGAGGAGCCGTAGGGGTGCTCGGCCGCACTGGAGAGCCGGAACAGGCAGAGCTGGCCGATCTTCATGCCGGGCCAGAGCGTGATCGGCAGGTTGGCGACGTTGGAGAGTTCGAGGGTGATGTGCCCCTCGAAGCCCGGGTCGATGAACCCCGCCGTCGAGTGGGTCAGCAACCCGAGCCGCCCAAGACTGGACTTGCCCTCCAGCCGCCCAGCCAGATCGTCCGGCAGCAGGACGGACTCGAACGTCGACCCGAGCACGAACTCACCGGGATGCAGGACGAACGGCTCCTCACCCTCGGACTCGACGAGCGAGGTCAGGTCATCCTGCTGCTGGCTGGGGTCGATATGGGTGTACCGAGTGTTGTTGAAGACCCGGAAGAAGCGATCCAGACGCACGTCGACGCTGGACGGCTGCACCATCTCCTCGTCGAACGGCTCGATCCCGAGCCGCCCGGAGGCCAGCTCCTTGCGGAGGTCCCGATCACTCAGCAACACCCGCTCACCCTAGCCCCGAGGGCCGTGTATCCTCAGCGATGCCCTGGCCACAGGGCACTGCGGATGTAGTTCAATGGTAGAACATCAGCTTCCCAAGCTGAGAACGCGGGTTCGATTCCCGTCATCCGCTCTCAGCCAGAAGCCCCAGGTCACAGGTTGTCTACTGTGGACCCGGGGCTTCTGTCTTTCACGACCAAATTGCCTGTCGTGCTCTCCGCGTGCTCAATGCGCAGGGACTGGAGGCAAACTGTCGAGGAGCTTACGTACCTTTGCCGATACCGACTTCTCCCTCGCGAAGTAGCTTGGGTAGCGCTCCTTGACCACGTCAAGACTTGAAGCGCCGACGAGAAGGACATCCACGGTCCTGTCCAAACCGCGAATCCTGTCCTTGTATCGTCGCTCAGCGTCACCGTAGGCGGCGGCAGCTACCGCAGGGTCATCAAAGGACTGCACATCCGTACGGCCCGCACGCTTGTACTGAATGAGCAAGAACCAGGTGTCGACGTCACCCATGGTCAACCTCCTTCAGCCACACGACGAGCTCGTCTTCTGCTGTCTTCAGCGGCGACACGTCTATGTTCGAGTTTGCCACACCAGAGTCCAGGCCGAAGTAGTAATCAGCCAGCAGGCGGAAGTAGTTGAGTACCACGTCAGGGCCTGTCTCGTGCTTCAGATCCAGCCTCAGCGCACTGTCCCACTCCTCGACCATCTCAGCCCGTTTTCGTGCCGCCTGCGCAAGCTGTTCATGCACTCTCGCCACAGCCTCAAGGTCAGGGAGAACAGTGCGGCAACCCGCGATGTCCTCCATTTCACCGAGCCTGGTCTGAGATCGCACAAGTTTCGCCACGATGCTCTCGAATCGCTTCAGCCGCTGGGTCACGAGTCCCGCTTGCGAGGCGAGGCCAAGCTCCCCCATGGCAATCGCGCCAAGGCCAACACGTGTTGTCGTCAAGGCTGACGAGTGCGCCGAACGCCAACTCTTGACGAGTTGGGCATCGGATGCCGCCTGTTCACCGTCCAACAGGAGCATGCCGTTTACCCGTCGGCGGATCCGATCTCCTGCGTTCTTCAACTGGTTCTTGGAGGGCAACGGCAACGCTGGTGCCTGTGCCATGCTGGTGAATCGCTCCACAGCTAACCAATACACCCAGACAAATCCACCGATGGAGCCGCCTGGTCAATTAGCTATGGCGGAGACTGCCTTCGATGAGGATCAGTAGGCCGAGGGCGATCAGTACGGCCAGTAGGAGGATGTGTCCCCAGCGGGACAACGCTTTGGCGATGGTTGGGCGGGTGGCGAGGAAGCGGCCGGCGGCGATCAATGCCGCGAGCAGGGTGAGGAATACCGCGACGTAGATACTCATGTCGCCGGTGCCCTCGGTGGCGAATACCGGCACGTACACGCCGATGTTGTCGCCGCCGTTGGCGACGGTGACCGCGGTTACCTCCAGTACCGTTGGGCCCCTTTTGGTCGCGGTTTTCTTGTCGTCGGGGTCGTTGCGGTGTTGCCATGCTTCTACCGCGGCTTTGATGCCGAGGGCGAGGGGTAGCAGGCCGAGGTAGGGGATGGCTTCCGCCGGCAGGAAGGTGGCGCCGAAGGCCGCCGCCACCGCGACGGCCAGGATTGCCATGAAGCCGAGGTACTGGCCGACGACGATGGCTCTGGTCGCTCCCCGGTGCCCCGCGCCCTTGGCGAAGAACAGGGCCAGGATGAGGATGTCGTCGATGTTGGTGACGACGAACAGGACCACCGCCTGGCCGATGACGGCGGCGTTGGGCATCACATCACCACGCGGGCGAACTCTTGATGGTGATTGGCATTCCGCTCAGGGTGGCTAGGTCATCCTGGTTCGGATGGCGGGTAGGGCGAACTCCCGGACGGCCGTCAGCACCTCGTCGGACAGTGAGTCGAACGGGCGACCGACCTCCAGCTCCCACCACAGCTCGCGGATCGGGTACCCGGCCACGGTCACCAGTTCGCCGATCGGCGACTGCCAACCCATGTGTGCCTTCGACACCTCGCTGGCCGGGTAGTACGGCCGCACGCGCAGTTGCTCGGCCCACTCGTCGCGGGACATGACGCCCACGTGCACGGTGAACCGCACCGCCCTGGCGGTGAACGATCTCGCCTGTTCCACCAGGACTTCGCCCCAGTGGCGCGTGCCCTCGATCCGGAACCGCCGGCCGACGCCGAAGAATCCGAGCGCGCGCAGACCAGGGGCCAGGTTCGTGTCGACCATGAACCTGAACCAGTCCTGCGCATTGCGCTCGATGTCCGACTCCACAGTGCCACCAAGAGTAGCGGGGCGAACCCGCCCAGTGTTAAGGGTTCGCTATTGCTCATCCAACGATGAAAACTCCTCAGCTCGCGCGTCACGCCACCCCCACCATCGCGTCACTGAGTCGTGGACCGTGCCAGCCAGGGGAGGACGGCGATGCTCGTGGGCACCCACCACCGGATCGCGAAAGTGACCGCGACGGTCGGGGTCGCGCTCATCGACAGCATGCCGCTGGTGCGCGAAGGGCTCTGTTCCCTCGTCAACCGCGCGCCCGGCATGCGGTGGGTCGGCTCGGCCGAGTCCGCCTCGCTCGGCCGCCGCCTGTGTGAGCGGCTCCGGCCGAACGTCGTCCTGCTCGACTCGAGCATCGACCCGAGGGGGCACCTCGCCCAGGTGCTCACCGCCGGCAACCGGGAGATCGGTGTCATCCTGCTGGTCGACGAGGTCCACCGGACCAACCGCTACCTGTCCGGGGCCTTCGCCGCGGGCGTTCGGGGGGCGCTGCGCCGGGCGGCTCAGCCGGCCGAGTTACTGCGCGCCATCCAGGCGGTGCACCTTGACGGGCGCTACCTCGACCCGACGCTGGCGCCCGCGCTGACCACCGCCGCCCGCCGGCAGCCCGCGCATCAGCAACCGTTGTCCCGGCGGGAGCACCAGGTACTCCAGCTGATCGCCGACGGGCTGGAGAATCAGGCCATCGCCGACCTGCTGTTCGTCTCCGTCGAGACCGTCCGCACGCACGTGAAGAGCATCCTGCGCAAGCTCTCCTCCCGGGACCGCACGCACGCGGTCGCGATCGCCTTCCGATCCGGTGTGCTGCTGGTTGACGACCCACCGACGCCCGAGTCGAGCTCCGCTCGGGATTGAGGCGCTCACCGTCACTCATGCGCTCCAATGAGTGGCGTTCGACCTACCCTCCTTGCCGCCGCTACCGGCAAGTAATATCCTGATGTTACCGCCGAGTAGGGGACAGCGAAACGGGGAGCCGACAATGGGTCACTACCAGAGCAACGTCCGGGACCTCGAGTTCAACCTCTTCGAAGTCTTCAACATCCAGCAACGGCTGGGTACCGGCGTACTCGCCGAGTCCGACGAGGAGACCGTCCGCGGTGTGCTCGCCGAGCTGAACAAGCTGGCCACCGGCCCGCTGGCGGACGCCTTCGCCGTCGGTGACCGCAACCCGCCGGTCTTCGATCCCAAAACGCACTCGGTGACCCTTCCCGAGCAGTTCCAGGCCGTCTACCAGCAGCTGTGGGACGGCGAGTGGTGGCGCATCGGCCTGAACAACGAGCTCGGCGGCCTCGGTCTGCCGCCCTCGGTCCAGTGGGCGTTGGCCGAGCTCATGCTCGGCGCCAACCCCGCCCTGTTCATGTACCTGTCCGGGCCGAACATGGCCCAGGTCCTGCACCACAACGGCACCACCGAGCAGCAGCGCTGGGCTCAGCTGATGATCGAGCGCGGCTGGGGCGCGACGATGGTGCTCACCGAGCCGGACGCCGGCTCGGACGTCGGCGCCGGCCGGACCAGGGCCGTCCAGCAGGACGACGGCTCCTGGCACATCGACGGCGTGAAGCGGTTCATCACCTCCGGTGAGCACAACCTCACCGAGAACATCATCCACCTGGTGCTCGCCCGCCCCGAGGGCGCCGGTCCGGGCACCAAGGGCCTGTCCCTGTTCGTCGTGCCCAAGTTCCACTTCGACGGCCAGACCGGCGAGCTCGGCGAGCGCAACGGCGCCTTCGTCACCGGCGTCGAGCACAAGATGGGCATCAAGGTCTCCACCACCTGCGAGCTGTCCTTCGGCCAGCACGACGTGCCGGCCAAGGGCTGGCTGGTCGGCGACGTGCACAACGGCATCGCGCAGATGTTCCAGGTCATCGAGTACGCCAGGATGATGGTCGGCACCAAGGCCATCGCCACGCTGTCCACCGGCTACCTCAACGCCCTCAGCTACGCCAAGGAGCGCGTCCAGGGCGCCGACCTCAGCCAGATGCTGGACAAGACCGCCCCCCGGGTCACCATCACCCACCACCCGGACGTCCGCCGCAGCCTCATGCTGCAGAAGGCCTACGCCGAGGGCCTGCGCGCGGTGTACCTGTACACCGCCACCCTCCAGGACCTCGCGTGGACCGGCGAGGGCACCGACGAGTCCCGGGAGCTGGCCGAACGGGTCAACGACCTGCTGCTGCCGATCGTCAAGGGCGTCGGCTCGGAGCGGGCCTACGAGCAGCTCGCGCAGTCGCTGCAGACTCTCGGTGGCTCCGGCTTCCTGCAGGACTACCCGATCGAGCAGTACATCCGCGACTCGAAGATCGACTCGCTCTACGAGGGCACCACCGCGATCCAGTCGCTGGACTTCTTCTTCCGCAAGATCGTGCGGGACAAGGGCAGCGCGCTCACCTACCTGGCAGGCGAGATCACCTCGTTCATCGAGGCGGAGAGCGGCAACGGCCGGCTCAAGGAGGAGCGCGCCCTGCTCAAGCAGGCCCTCGAGGACGTCCAGGGCATGCTCGGCGCGTTGATCGGCTTCCTCACCGCGTCACCGCAGGACCCCAAGAGCGTCTACCGGGTCGGCCAGCACACCGTCCGGCTGCTGATGGCCACCGGTGACCTGCTGGTCGGCTGGCTGCTCCAGCGCCAGGCCGAGGTCGCCATCACCGCCCTCGACGCCGGCAACACCGGCCGTGACCAGGCGTTCTACGAGGGCAAGATCGCGGTCGCGTCGTTCTTCGCGCGCAACGTGCTGCCCGAGCTGTCCGCCGGCCGGCGGATCGTGGAGGCGGCCGACAACTCACTGATGGAGCTGGACGAGGCCGCGTTCTGATTCGTGACCCGACCTGAAGGTGTGGTTTCGGTGAATCGGTGGTACCTGTCTGGTACCACCGAATTGCTGAGGAGCACCTATGTGGTCAGCAAGTGCAATTATCGGCCTGCTCATCGCCGGAATCATTCTGGGCATCCTGGGGCGGCTACTCGCTCCCGGTAAGCAGGCGATTCCCTTCTGGTTGACCATCCTCGCCGGCATCGTCGGCGCGCTGGTTGGCAACCTGGTGGCCGGCTGGACCGGGGTCGCCGAGACCGACGGGTTCGACTGGTGGCGGCACATCTTCCAGGTGATCGCCGCGGTGATCGCCGTGCTCATCGCGACGTCGCTCTACCCGAAGTCCAGGACCCGTTCACACGCCTGATCAGGCACTGATCTCGACGAGGGCCCCACCGGGGCCCTCGTCGGAGGCTGTCCGCTCAGCCGGTCGGCGGCTTGCAGACGATCTTCGGCTGCGGGTTGTACTTGACCGTGCGGGTCTTGCGGCTGATCTCCCCGCCGGAGGCCGCGTCCCGGATGATCCGGGTGTCGGTCGTGGTGAAGCCCTGGGCGCCATCGCTCGCGTGGCACTCCTCCTTCGGCCCCTCCTTCTCCTCCGGCTGGGTGAACGCCGACCGACCGCCGGTGACCGACTCGACCTCGTACCGCTTGGTCCCCCAGATCCGGACGGTGAGCGAACTCGGCGTCCAGACCGTCTGGATGGCCACGCCGGTGTCCGCGTCGTTGGTGAACCGCAGGTCGATGACGCTGCTGCCGTCCGGGTTCTGGAAGACCGTGGCCTCCCTGGCCGCCGGGTAGCGGCTGATGTAGTAGCTGTGCTCCTGGTGGCCGGCGTCGGTCATCGCGGCGAAGTAGGCGGCGTTGTAGAGCGTGGTGGCGAACTGGGAGATGCCGCCGCCGACCGCGCGGTCGGCCTTGCCGTCCTTGATCACCCCGGCCTCGACGTAGCCCTGGGCCTTGGTTCGCGGACCGGTGAAGCCGTTGAGGCTGAAGGTCTCGCCCGGCTTGACGATGGCGCCGTTGACCTGCTGGGCCACCACGCGGATGTTGACCCCGGAGTCGGCGGCGAAGCCCTCGGTGGTGAACTCGCCGATGACCTCCTTGATGCCCAGCTTGTTCGCCGCGTCGGTGGTCACCTTGGCCGGCTTGGCCGCGTAGGTCGCGGTGATCTCCCGGCCGTCGCTCTTCTTCAGCACGTCCAGCAACGGGGTGAGGCTCTTCTTCCAGTCGACGCCCTTGCCGTCCACGCTCGGCGTGACCGACGGCGCGCCGCCGCTGAACACGACCTCGGCGTCCTTGCCCTCGACCTCGGTCGAGGCCAGCTGCGGCTTGCAGGCGTTGATGACCTTCTTCTCGTCGAGCTTCGCGGTCAGCCCGCCGCCCTTCTCGGCCGGCGTGAACACCAGCGCGGCGGCGATGTCGGCCGGCTTCAGGGTGGCGTCCTTGCCCTCGCCGTGCACGACGACCGGGCCGGAGACGGCGGGCTCGGCGATCTCCTTGACGGCCCGCTGGACGCCCTCGGCCGTGGTCTTCACCGGCGTGGTCTCGACCGGGAGCTCGATGGCCTCACCGGTGGCCCAGTGGGCGATCAGAGCGTCCTTGGCGGCCGGCGCGTCGAGCTTCTGGCCCTGCTTGGGCTCGATCGCGGTCGGGGTGGTCCCGGTCCACTTGACGCCGCCCTCGGCCGGCGCGCGGTCGGTCTCGGCGCGCAGGGCCTCGACCGCGGCGGTCAGCGCGGCGTCGTCGGTGGTCGTCCTGACCCCGACCTCCTCGCTGGTGAAGAACGAGGTCAGCCGGGTGAACGGGTTGAGCGACTGGTCGCCGGCGTTGTCCAGGGTCGCCTGCCAGTCGATGGTCAGGCCGGCCTTGGCCGGTTCGAGCTTGGTCTGCACGTCCCCGGCGGCGACCTGCACCGGGCTGGTAAGCCTCGGCTCGATCTGCGCACGGAGCATCGCCTCGGCGTCGCTCCGCGACTCGCCGCCGACGTCGACGCCGACGACGGTCACGCCGCGGGGCACCTCACCGCTGGTCAGCGCGAGGTCGATGCCGTAGAGGACGGCGAGCACCCCGAACACGGCGCCGGCGATGATGCCCGCCTTGCGCAGGTTCGGCTTCGGTTTTCCGGTTTCGGTGCCATCGCCTGGCTGGCCGGGAGGTGCGATCGGGGACTGGATCCTGACCGTGGGTTCCTCACCGGCGGGAGGTCTGCTCACGGGCATCAGCACGTCGGTCTGGTCCGCGTGCGATTTCGGCCACTGTGGCTCCACGACTGTCTCCCCTTAGAGATATAAACCTGTGCCGTGCTCGGTGCGTTCGCTGGCGATGGCGTGGATGTCCCGCTCCCGCATCACCAAGTAGGTCTGCCCCTGGACCTCGACTTCCAGCTGGTCATCGGGATTGAACAACACCCGGTCACCGACCTTCACATTGCGCACGTTCGTACCGGCACCGAGCACGTCTCCCCAGGCAAGGCGGCGGGCCATCTGGGCCGTCGCCGGGATCACGATGCCACCCGTACTGCGCCGCTCCCCTTCCTCGGGAGTGAGCTGCACCAACAACCTGTCGTGCAGCATCTGGATCTCGAGTTTGAGTTCGGGCACTGGCGAATGATAACGACCGCCCCGGTGCGCGGTGTGAGGTGTCAGGCGCTAGGGTCCGCGCGCTCGGCGGCCAGCTTGAGCTGTCGCAGGGTGTGCTCGATGTTGCGCCGGTTGTGGTCGGCGCGGGAGCGCACCCCGACCAGGAGGTTGCCGATGGGCACCGCCCAGGACGGGCGGCGGTCCCAGGTGCTCTCCTCGACCAGGCAGCCGGCGGCCCCGGTGGTGACGATGTCGTAGCGCCAGCGGGCGATCGGCACCCCGCGCAGGTCGACGTCGAAGGCGAAGCACTTGCCGGGGTCGGCGGCGGTCACCGTGGACGTCGTGGACCAGCGGGCCAGCCCGCGCCGGTTGTGGCCGCGGAACCGGGCGCCGACCTCGGCCCCGGTCCGCCCGTCCAGCCAGCTGCCGCGCTCGAACTCGGCGGCGAGGCTGGCCAGCCCTGGCAGGTCGCTGACCAGTGCGTAGACGGCCTCCGCCGGGGCGGCGATGGCGGTGCGGGCGGACGCACTCGGTGCCTTCATGGCCGACTATCTAACCAGCGCCCCGATCGCGACGCTGATCAACATCAGCTGGAGCGGCGCAGCATCCTGGTCAGGCCGGCGGCCACGGTCGTGGCCAGCACCCAGCCGCAGGCGATCAGCCCCGCGGAGAACCACTGCAACGTGCTGTTGAACAGCCACTTGTTCTTGTGCCCGAAGTCGACGATCGGCACCAGGTGGTCGAGGGTGTAGAGGAACGGGTTCCACACCAGCTTGTCGTCGGCGTTGGTCTCGACCGGCACCGGCATCATGGCGAAGACCAGCGTGCCGGCCAACAGCAGCACACCAAGGCAGAGCAGCGCGCGCATCGGCTTGTAGCCATAGCCGACGACCGCCCGCTGCAACAGGCTCCAGAAGCGCACCCCGGGGCCGAAGACCGAGTAGCCCTCGGCCAGCGCGACGTAGCGCCACTTCTGCTTGGCGATCAGCACCTCGGCCGCGTGCTCCTCGTTGCCGCTGCCGCGCAGCATGGCGGCGAACTGGTCGTAGGGTCCCGGGCGGTAGCTGCCGCCCATCGCCTTGCGCAGCAGCCGCAGGCGACGCTTGATCTGGCTGTCGTCGTCCAGCTCGATCGGCACGGCCAGCGCGTCGTAGCGGAAGTCGTCCAGCTCGATGTGCCCGGTGGCGTCCCAGAACTTGTCGTTGTCGTTGAGCGAGGCGCACCTGGCGTGGCGCAGGTTCACCCGGCCCTTCGGCGGGACAGCCACGTCCAGGCGCAGGTCCTGGGTGATCAGGCCGATCGCGTTGATCGCGGTGCCGCTCAGGCTGGAGCCGACCTCGGCTCCCTGGAAGTTGGTCTGCCGGCCGACCTCGGTGCGCCGGATGCGGATCTCGCCGTGCGCGGAGAACGACTGGTTCTCCCGCTCTCCCCTGGCGCAGACCAGGTCACGGCCGATCCGGGCGACCCGCAGGTCGACCGACGGCTTGCGGGAGCGGTCGCGGCGGTAGCGGCCGGGGTTGATGAACCGGCTCGCGCGCAGGTCGAGGTTGGCGCCGATGTCGGCCTCCGGCAGCAGCACCGAGCCGAAGACGGTGACCCCTCGCGCGTCGAGGTTGCCGCCGGTGGTGAACCGGCGACCCTCGATGACGTCGCCGTTGCGGTTGCTGAGGGTGGCGCCGTCGAACAGCACGCTGCCCCGCGCCCGCACGTCGACCAGCCGGATCTGGCCGGCGATCCGGGCGTTGCGCGCGTCCAGGCCGCTGTCGATCTCACAGCCGTCCAGGTGCAGCGCCCGGTACGGGTACGGGCCGGGGGCGGCCTTGCTGCCGGGGACCTCGGAGAACGGCTCCTTGCCTTCGGACAGGTCGACCCGCGCGCCGGTAAGCCGCAGCGAGCCGCCGATCCTGGCGTTCACGATGCGCACCGTGCCGGTGCTCTCGAAGCCCTGGTCGAGGTTGATGTTGCCGGACACCCGCATCCGGTCGGCGATCAGCGCGGCCCTCGGGTCGAAGTAGCGCTCCTGCCGGTTGTGCCGGTCCTGGACCGCGGTGGCGGGGACCAGCTGCGCGCCACGTAAGGAGAAGTCGCTGTCGACCTTCGCGCTCGGCAGGAACATCATGCCCATGGAGCGGAACCGGCGCTCCTTGGTCGGCACGCACTGCAGGTTCCCGCCGACCTGCAGGCCGTTGCCGTCCAGCGAGAAGCCCTCCGGGTTGTGCAGCCACGCGCCGGCGAGGTTGACGTTGCCGCCGGTGCGCAGGCCGGGGATGCGCAGCTGGCCGTGGACCTCGAGGTTGGCCGCCAGCAGCGCCCCGGCCAGCTGCAGCCGGTCGGCGTGCAGCGCGTAGCCGCCAGGGTTGTCCATCCGGCTGCCGGTGAGCTCGAGCGAGCCGCTGATCTCGCCGTCGGTCAGGTCAAGGCGGCCGCGCACCCTGGTGCCGCCGATGAGCCGGATGTCGTTGTCGCTGTAGAGGTTGCGGCCCTCGAGGCCGGGCAGCTGGCACTGGTTGAACTCGCAGCCGGCCAGCTTGGCCTGACGCAGGTCGGGCGGGGCGTCGAACCGGCAGCGGACGAACTCCAGGTAGTGCGGGAACTCCACCGCGCGCAGGTCGAGCACGCCGACGATCCACCGGTCGGCGAAGCGCAGCACCGGCGAGGTGGTCGCCCGGCGGCGGATCCGCCCGGCGATGCCCGGCTCGAACTCCACGACCTGGCGGACGACGTCGACCGCCCGCACCCTGGCCCACTCCGGCGGCTGCGGATCGAAGGGATCCAGCCTGCGCCCGTTGGTCACTTCCTCGGTCATCGACATCCCCCAGCCCCGGCCATGTTCCTACCATGATCCGCCCAGCGGGGCGGGCCATGCCATGGAAGGTTCCCGGAGGCTAGTCCGCCTGGCCGGCGTCGGTGTCGGCGTGGGTGTCGACGTGGGTGGGGTTGAGCACCCTGGACAGGAACGTCCGGGTGCGCTCCTCGCGCGGGTCGCCGATCACCTGTGCCGGCGGGCCCTGCTCGACGACCTGGCCGGCGTCCATGAACAGCACCTTGTCGGCGACCTCGCGGGCGAACTGCATCTCGTGGGTGACCACGAGCATGGTCATGCCCTCGTCGGCCAGCCGGCGCATGACGGTGAGCACGTCGCCGACCAGCTCCGGGTCCAGCGCGGAGGTCGGCTCGTCGAAGAGCATGACGTCCGGGTCCATGGACAGCGCCCTGGCGATGGCCACCCGCTGCTGCTGCCCGCCGGACAACTCGTTGGGCATGGCGCGTTCCCGGCCGGCAAGGCCAACCCGCTCCAGGTTCGCGAGGCCGGTCTTCTCGGCGTCGGCCTGGCTGCGCCGCAGCACCTTGCGCTGCGCGATGGTCAGGTTGTTCAGCACGTTGAGGTGGGCGAACAGGTTGAACGACTGGAAGACCATGCCGATCTTGGTGCGGGCCGCGTCGATGTCGACGTCGGGGTCGGTCAGCTCGACCCCGTCGACCTCGACCGTGCCGCTGGTCGGCTCCTCCAGGATGTTCACGCAGCGCAGCAGGGTGGACTTGCCCGACCCGGACGGGCCGATGACGCACACCACCTCGCCGCGGTTGACCTCGACGTCGATCCCGCGCAGCACCTCGACCGAGCCGAACGACTTGTGCAGGTCGGTGATCCGGACCGCGATGTCGGAAGTCTCCTGGGTCGTCTCCGCCGTGCTCATGCCTTCACCTCGGTCGACTCGGGAGTGCTGATCTTGGCTCCGCCGGTACGGCGCTCCAGGTACCGCGACAGGTAGGACAGCGGGATGGTGATGATCAGGTAGCAGATGCCGGCCATCACGAACGGCGTCAGGCTTCCCGCGGTGTTCATCTCCTGCCTGGCGAACTGGGTCAGCTCCAGCTCGTCGAGCGACGCGCCGAGCACGTAGGCCAGCGAGGAGTCCTTGGTGAGCATGATCAGCTCGTTGGTCAGCGGCGGCAGGATGATCTTGAACGCCTGCGGGATGACGATGGTGAACGTGGTCCGGACCTGGGACATGCCAAGCGACCGCGCGGCCTCGATCTGGCCCTTCGGCACGGCGAGGATCCCGGCGCGCAGGGTCTCGGCGATGTAGGCGGAGGAGACGATGCCCAGACCGATCATCACGGCCGTGAACTTGTCGAGGAAGGTGCCGAAGGCCAGCGGGATGCCGTAGCCGATGGCCAGCAGCACCAGCAGGGCCGGCAGGCCGCGGAAGAACTCGATGTACGCGCCGGCGATCCAGCGGTAGGGCGCCACCGAGGACAGGCGCATGAGCGCGAACACCAGGCCGAGCGCCAGGCCGAGGGCG
Source organism: Actinophytocola sediminis (assembly GCF_054779715.1). Lineage (NCBI taxonomy): Bacteria > Bacillati > Actinomycetota > Actinomycetes > Pseudonocardiales > Pseudonocardiaceae > Actinophytocola > Actinophytocola sediminis. The sequence continues at coordinate 80,008 of NZ_BAAGXS010000017.1, forward strand.
AACCCGGCGGCCGTGTACAGAACGGTGTTCACCAACGCGACCGTGATCACCTCGGGGAACATGTTCCGCGCGTCTTCAAGGTTGAAGAACGTGTCGGCGATCCGCCCCCAGTCGGCGAAGATCGCCACCAGGGCGACGACCACGATCAGGATCGCGTACTGGACCCAGCGGAAGACCTGCGCCCGCTTGCGCTTGGACATGGCCATCTGAGACACAACTCCTCGGACGAGCGGCACTTCACGACGAAAGAGGGCTCACGCGCCTCGCGTGAGCCCTCCGGTGACCGACTACTTGGCGTCCGGCTTGGTGCCGAACCACTTCTCGTAGATCTTGTCGTACTCGCCGCTTTCCTTGGCCTCGGCCAGCGCCTCGTTGATCACCTCGAGCAGCGCGGTGTTGCCCTTGCGGACCCCGATGCCGTACTGCTCACCGGTGTCGAACTCGGCGGTGACCTCGTAGTCGGTCTTCTCCTTGACCCAGTCGTAGAGCACGCCGTTGTCGTTGATGCCGGCGTCCACCTGGCCGGTCTCCACGGCGGTCAGCAGCAGGCCGAGGTCCTCGTAGACCACCACCTCCGCGCCCTTGGCGTTCTCCTGGCCGTAGGTCTGCCCGGTGGTCGAGTTCTGCACCCCGAGGCGCTTGCCGTTGAGGCCGGCGAGGTCGGTGATGTTCGCGCCCTTCTTCGTGACCAGCGCCTGGGTGGCGTCGAAGTAGGGGTCGGAGAAGTCGATGTTCTCCTTGCGGTCGTCGGTGATCGTCATGCCCGCCGAGGACAGGTCACACTTGCCGGTGTTGAAGTCGGTACCGGACTGGATGCCGTCGAACGGGGTGTCGATGATCTCCTGCTCGGCCTCGAGCTTCTTGGCGACCAGGTCGACCAGGTCGATGTCGAAGCCGATGACCTCGCCGCCCTCCTCGTACTCGAACGGCTTGTACGGCAGGCCGGTGCAGTTGGTCAGCTTGCCGTCGTTCACCAGCTCCACGCCGGTGCCACCGGCGTCGCCACCGCTGGAGCCACCCCCGTCGTCGCTGCCGCAGCCCGCGAGTACCAGGGCAAGCGCGGGCACCACGGCCCATACCTTCAGCGTGGGTCGACGCGTCACGGTGTAACTCCTCGTCACTCAGATCGGCTTGAGTGAGGGGCATCCTGCCACCCCGGCCGGGCGCCACCCAACACCAGCGGCCATTGTTGCCTGCTCTTAACCGTTGGCGGGCCACCCGGCGAGCAGGACCGCGACCAGGGCCGTCCAGCCGGTCTGGTGGGTGGCGCCGAGGCCCTCGCCGGTGTCGCCGTCGAAGTACTCACTGAACGTGACGTGGTCGGCCCACAGCGGAGAGTCGCTGGCCTCGACCCGTTTGCCGTCGGCCGGGCGGGCGCCGTCCGGGCCGGGGAGGAACAGGGACGCGAGCCTGCGGGACAGGTCACGCGCCGCGCCACCGAGGGTGACCCGGCGCGCCGAGCCGGTCGGCAGCTCGACGGTGAACCCGTCGCCGTGGAAGGTGTCGATCGTGTGCAGGGCCTGGACCAACAGCGCGTTGGTGGGGAACCAGACCGGTCCGCGCCAGTTGGAGTTGCCGCCGAACATCGGGGTGCGGGACTCGCCGGGCTCGTAGCCGACCCAGTGCTGCTCGCCGGCGATCTCGACGGTCAACCCGTCGCGGTGGGCCGCGGACATCGAGCGGATGCCGTGTGGGGACAGGAACTCGTGCTCGTCGAACATCCTGGTGAGCACGCGGTGCAGCTTGTCGTCGTCGAGCAGGGACAGCAGCGCGCACCGGCGGCCGGCCTCGTCGGTGCGCCAGCTGATGAACTGGCCGAACTCCGGCTGGTGGTGCAGCAGGTAGTTCAGCCGGGCGGCGAAGTGGGGTAACTCCTCGAACACCCACGGCTCCAGCACCGCGGTGGCCAGCAGCGGGATCAGCCCGACCATCGACCGGACGCGCACCGGCAGCGACTCGACCGAGCCGTCGCCGTGTGACCGGGAGACCAGGTCGTAGCAGAAGCCGTCCTGCTCGTCCCAGATGCCGCGGGAGGCGGAGCCGAAGCGGGCGGACACCCCGGCGATGGCCAGGAAGTGCTCGACGAACTTGGTGGCCACGTCCTCGTAGGCCTCGTCGTGGCGGGCGAGCTCGAGGGCCATCCGCATCAGGTGCAGGGCGTAGGTGGCCATCCAGGACGTGGCGTCGGACTGCTCGAAGCGCCAGCCCTCGGGTAACGGCTCGGAGCGGTTGACCGGGCCGATGTTGTCCATGCCGAGGAAGCCGCCCTCGAACAGGTGGTTGCCCTCGGGGTCCTTGCGGTTGACCCACCAGGAGAAGTTGAGCAGCAGCTTGTGGAACACCCTGGCGAGGAACGTCCGGTCGCCGGTCGGCTCGGCGTGGTAGACCTGCAGCGCTGCCCAGGCGTGCACCGGCGGGTTGACGTCGCCGAACTCCCACTCGTAGGCCGGCAGCTGGCCGTCGGGGTGCATCATCCACTCCCGGCACATCAGCAGCAGCTGGTCCTTGGCGAACGCCGGGTCGATGGTGGCGAAGGGCACCGTGTGGAAGGCGAGGTCCCAGGCGGCGAACCAGGGGTACTCCCACTCGTCGGGCATGGACAGCACGTCGGCCACGTCGAGGTGGCGCCAGTGCACGTTGCGCGCCCGGGGACCACAGCGTTGCGCGGGCGCCGGCGGGTTGGCCGGGTCGCCGTCGAGCCAGTGCCGCAGCCGGAACCGGTAGACCTGCTTGGTCCACATCAGCCCGGCCAGCGCGCGCCGGCGGACCAGGTCCGCCGGCGTGGCGGGTGGGCCGCCGTGGAACTCGTCGGCCTCGGCGCGGCGCTGGTCCATGGTGTCGGCGAAGGTGCTGCCGAACGCGCGGCCGTGCCCGTTGCCCTTGATCAGCCGCAGTTGCACGGAGACGGACTCGCCGGGTGGGACCGCGTCGAAGTGGTACCAGGCGGCGGCCTTGGTGCCCGGCTGGGAGGCCGCGCCCGACTCGACGACCTGGCAGGCGTCCGGGGTGCCGCGCACGACGTGCTCGTCGATGCCGGCCTTGGTGTAGCGGCTGGGGTTGCGGCCGCGGCCGAACAGGCCGATCTCGTCGGTCTCGTTGTCGGTGACCAACATCGTCGGGTGGCCGCTGGCGTGCAGCGTGTACCGCCCGATCAGCGAGTGCTCGGCGACCACCCGGGTCCAGCCGTCCGCGGTGGAGGCGATCAACGCCGGCCGGCGGGCGTCCCGGCCCCAGGACCAGGTGTTGCGGAACCACAGCTGGGGCAACAGGTCCAGCGGTGCGGGGTCGGGGCCGCGGTTGGTTGCGGTGAGGTCGACGCAGATGTCGTCCGGGCCGGCCTTGGCGTAGGTGACGGTGACGTCGAAGAAGCGGTTGTCGGCCAGCACCCCGGTGTCGGCCAGCTCCGGCTCCCGGCCGTCGCGGCCGGCCTCCCTGGCGAGCCTGCGGAGTTGTTCGTAGGGGTAGGCGGCCTGCGGGTAGCGGTAGCGGACGCGCATGTAGGAGTGGGTCGGGGTGCCGTCGAGCACCCACCAGTGCTCCTTGACGTCCTCGCCGTGGTTGCCCTCGCCGTTGGTGAGCCCGAAGTAGCGCTCCTTGAGGATCGGGTCGGCGCCGTTCCACATGGCGACCGCGAGGTTGAGGAACCCGTGCCGGTCGCAGATGCCGGCGATGCCGTCCTCGCCCCAGCGGTACGCGCGGGTGCGGGCGTCGTCGAAGGTGAAGTAGTGCCAGGCGTCGCCGCCGCTGGAGTAGTCCTCGCGGACGGTGCCCCACTGGCGGGCCGCGAGGTAGGGACCCCACAGCCGCCATGGCGAGGTCATCTCGTCCGAGACGGCCAACCTGTCCCGCTCGGCGCCGCTCATACGCCCATGATGCCGGTAGCCGGATCGGCGGTCGTCGAGCACGGCCTGGCTCAGCTCGACCCGTTGCCGCGCCCGGCCCTGTCCCGCCAGGTGACCAGCACGAACAGCACCGCGATCGCCAGGTACAGCAGCATCGCCACGGTCAGCGAGAACCGGTCGGCGAGCGCCCCGATGGCCAGCGGGGTCAGGATGCCGAGCTGGCTCACCGAGTCGACCACCGCCGAGGTGGTGCCGACCTGGCCTGGACGCAAGGTCATGTACCGCGCCTGCAACACGATCCACGCCAGGTTCATCCCGGCGCCCACCGCCGCCGTGCCGACCGCGGCGGCCACCACGTGCGGCACCAGCAACAGGACCACCACCCCGGCCAGCAGCAGCACCGCGCACGGCCACAGGCCGATCTGGCGGCGGTTGGTGCGCGAGGCCCACGCGGCCGCGGCGATGCCGCCGGCCATGCCCGCGCCGGCGGCCAGGGTGGCCACCGCGGGCGTGAGGTGCCGGTCGGTGGTCAGGAAGGCCACCGCGAAGCCGACGAACGTGTCGTCGAAGGCGACGATGATCGCCACGAGCAGCCCGGCGCCGAGGACCCGCCGGTCCTTGGCCACCGCCAGCATCGCCCGCCACGGCTGGTGGTCGTCGTCGGGCTCGGCCGGGGACGGCAGCGGTTGGCTCGCCAGGAGCAGGCCGTAGGCGATCATCAGCCCGCCGGCCGCGAAGAACGCCGCCCGCCAGCCGAGACCGGTGCCCAGCGCGCCGAACAGCAGCAGCGGGCCGATCAGGTCGCCGACCGCGGCCAGCAGGTTGGACCTGGCCAGTGCCGGCTCGACGTTGTCCCCGGTGACCTCGACCAGGGCGACCTCGACCGCCCGGACCATGGCATCGCCGGCCAGGCCCATGATCACCACGGCGGTGAACAGCACCCAGAAGCCGCCGGCGGTGGCGAACAGGCACAGACCCGCGCCATAGCCGATGCCACCGACGGCCGCCATCACCCGACGACTCACATGGTCGACCACCACCCCGAGTGGGGTCGCGAGCAGACCGATACCCGGGTAGAGGGCGAGCAGTACGCCGGCCTCGACATAGGACAGGCCGATGTCCTGCTTGATGGACTCCACGGCGCCGTAGGGCAGGAACGCCACCGTCTCGTCGGCCATGCCGACGAGCAGCAGCGACAGCACCAACGTCGCCGGAAAGCGGGGGGCTAGGTCAGAAGTTCACCATCGGAACCAGGCGCGCATGCCGACATCCTACCCACGGGCGTGCGCGTCCAGGATCAACGCGACCGACTCGGTGACCCGCTTGGCCTGGCCGAGGTGCAGCCACTCGTCCGGCACGTGCGGATTGCTGTCCGAGCCGAGCGCGCCGGTCACCACGAACTGGGCGTCCGGATAGGCCTGCGCCATCGTCCCCATGAACGGGATCGAGCCGCCGAGCTGCACCGGCTGCCACTCGTTGCCGCCGAAGACCGACGCGCTCACCTGGTCGAGGGCCGTGTGCAGCCACGCGGCCGCCGGTGCCATGTTCCAGCCGTCGCCGAGGTCGGCATCGCTCAGGGTCACCTGCGCGCCGTAGGGCACGTCGGTGGTCAGCGCCCTGGACACGGCGTCCAGGGCGGCCTGCGGGGAGGCGCTCGGTGGCAGCCGGAAGCTCAGCCGCAGCGTCGTCTCCGGCCGCAGCACCGCGCCGGCGTCGGCCGGGGCCGGCAGTCCGGCCGCGCCGATCACCGACAGCGTCGGCCGCCAGGAGTTGTTCAACCGCAGCTCGACGTCGTCGGCCGACACCGGCCGCATGCCGGGGACCAGCGGGAACATCGCGGCCGCCGCACCAGGCGCGGCCGAGGCGGCCGCCTTGACCTCGGCCATCCGCTCCGGCGGGATGTCGCCGGACAGCTCGGGCAGCAGCAGTTCGCCGGTCGCCGAGTCCTCCAACCGGTCGAGGAGCTGGCGCATGATCCGGAACGAGCTGGGCACGATGCCGCTGGCCATGCCGGAGTGCAGCCCGGTCTGGAGCACCCGGACCGTCACGGTCGTGCCGGCCATGCCGCGCAGCGACGTGGTCAGCCACAGCCGCTCGTAGTCCTCGCCGCCGGAGTCCAGGCACACCACCAGCGACACGTCACCGAAGCGCTCGCCGAACTCCGCCAGGTAGGCCGGCAGGTCCGGGCTGCCGGACTCCTCGCTGGTCTCCAGCAGCACCACACACCGCGCGTGCGCACCGCCGGCGGCGCGCACCGCCTCGATCGCGGCCGTCGCCGCGTAGCCGGAGTAGCCGTCGTCGGCCGCGCCCCGGCCGTAGAGCCGCTCGCCGCGCCGGACCGGGGTCCACGGCCCGAGGCCGGCCGACCAGCCGCCGACCGGGGGCTGCTTGTCGAGGTGGCCGTAGAGCAGCACGGTGCCGGCGTCCGGGCGCGCGTCCGGTCCGGCGGGCACGTCGAGCAGCAGGACCGGTGTCCGGCCGGGCAGCCGCAGGATGTCGGTGGTCGCACCGTCGATACCGCGCCCGGTCAGCCAGCGGCGGACGTGCTCGACCGCGGCGTCGAGGTGGCCGGCGTTCTCCCAGCTCACGTCGAAGTGCGGGGACAGCGCGGGAATCGTGACCAGCTCCGACAAGCTGGCCAGGATCGAGTCCTCCCAGATCCGCTCGACCGTGCGGTGTACCAGTGCGTTATCCATCAGCCGATCCTGCCTCATGCCCTACCAGGCATCGTGCAGAATCGTCGGCGCCGGTGGCTCGTCGGGTTCCTCGGCCGGCCGTTCGGGCTTGTCCACGCGGTCGGCGACCGCCTCGGCGATGATCTCGTCCGCGGTGCGCACGGCATCGGCCAACGCGTCCTCCGCATGGCGCACCCGCGCGTCCCGCCAGTCAGCCCCCGACATTCCACGCAGCGTACGGGACCACGACCAGTTGTGACGCGGATCACGTTTGATTCGCTGTTGTGCACCCCCACCGCCGGAGCCGTCCACCGGCGCCACTCGCGGCCCGCTCGCACCGCACTGCGACGACGGCCCTGAGCTGCCGCGTTGATCGGGCACCAGAAGGGGGTATCCCGTCACCCGAATGCCTCGCACTGACGCCCGAATGTCGGTTGTCCAACGGTTTTCGCAGCTCAGCGCATCACCTAAGCGTGTGGACGTCCGTTTCGTCCTCACGCGATCGAGCTAACGCATGCCAGGATGGACGGGGAAACCGTCAGCGTGACCGGCTGCCTGGACCGGCCCTTACCCGGGCAGGCGACAGCCGGGAGCGCGGCCGGCAGCGGACGTCACGAGCGAACGCCCGGCGCCGACACGAGGAGACAACACATGTCGTCCCCAGAACAGTGGACGCACCCCGAACCGGGGGTCGGCCCGGCCGCCACCGCGGCCGCGCCGACAGCGGAGCAGGTGATCGCGGGATTGCGCGCAACCAGCGAAGGTGGCCCGGAGCTGGTCCAGCTCCTGACACCGGAAGGCGAGCGGGTACCGGACTCCCAGTGGGATCCCTACGTCGCCGACATCACCGCCGAGGATCTCCGTGGCCTGTACCGGGACATGGTGCTGACCAGGCGGCTCGACCGGGAGTGCAACGCGCTGCAGCGCCAGGGCCAGCTCGGCATCTGGGTGCCGCTGCTCGGTCAGGAGGCGGCCCAGATCGGCGCCGGCCGCGCACTCAAGGCACAGGACATGGCGTTCCCGTCCTACCGTGAGCACGGCGTCGCGTGGTGCCGGGGCGTGGCCCCGACCGACCTGCTCGGCATCTTCCGCGGCACCGACCACGGCAGCTGGGACCCGATCGCCAAACGCTTCCACCTCTACACCATCGTCATCGGCAACCAGGTGCTCAACGCCGCCGGTTACGCGATGGGCCAACGCTTCGACAGCAAGGTCGGCGACGACGACGGCGAGGCCACCATGGTCTTCTTCGGCGACGGCGCCACCAGCCAGGGCGACGTGCACGAGGGCTTCGTCTGGGCGTCGGTCTACGACGCGCCGCTGGTGTTCTTCTGCCAGAACAACCAGTGGGCGATCTCCGAGCCGACCGAGCGGCAGAGCAGGTTGCCGCTGTACCAACGCGCCCGCGGCTACGGCTTCCCCGGCGTGCGGGTGGACGGCAACGACGTACTCGCCTCGCTCGCGGTCTCGCGCTGGGCGCTCGACGAGTGCCGCCACGGCAACGGCCCGGTGCTGATCGAGGCGTTCACCTACCGGATGGACGCGCACACCACCACCGACGACCCGTCCCGCTACCGGCTGGCCGACGAGCTGGAGGCCTGGAAGCTCAAGGACCCGATCGAGCGGGTGCGGGTGAACCTGGTCCGCCACGAGCACGCCGACAAGGAGTTCTTCGACTCCGTGCAGGCCGACGCCGACGAGCTCGCCGCCGAGGTGCGCGAGTTCTGCGTGAACATGCCCGATCCGCCGAAGGGGCGGATGTTCTCCCAGGTCTACGAGGACGGCAACGACGTGCTGGCCGCCCAGCGCGACGCGTACCTGACCTATGCCGCCTCCTTCGAGGGCGGTGAGCACTGATGGCGACCCCGGTGATGAACCAGGCGAGCGGCGAGGCCGCGTCGGCCACCCGCACGGTCACGCTCGGCAAGAGCATCAACCTCGGCCTGCGCGCGGCGATGGAGGCCGACCCCAAGGTCATCGTGATGGGTGAGGACGTCGGCAAGCTCGGCGGCGTCTTCCGGATCACCGACGGCCTGCAGAAGGACTTCGGTGAGCAGCGGGTGTTGGACACGCCGCTGGCCGAGTCCGGCATCATCGGCACCGCGGTCGGGCTCGCGATCCGCGGCTACCGGCCGGTGTGCGAGATCCAGTTCGACGGGTTCATCTTCCCCGCGTTTGACCAGATCGTCAGCCAGGTAGCCAAGTTGCACTTCCGCAGCCAGGGGAAGATCACGCTGCCGATGGTGATCCGGGTGCCATTCGGCGGCGGGATCGGCGCGGTGGAGCACCACTCGGAGTCGCCGGAGTCGTACTTCGCGCACACCGCCGGACTGAAGGTGGTCGCCTGCGCCAACGCCGTCGACGCGTACTGGATGATCCAACAGGCCATCCGGTGCGACGACCCGGTGTTGTTCTTCGAGCCGAAACGGCGTTATTACGAGAAGGGCGAGCTGGACCTCACCGCGACGCCCGACCCGTTGTTCTCCTCCCGCGTGCTGCGCACGGGAACCGCGGCGACGCTGGTGAGCTACGGCCCGTCGGTGAAGACGTGTCTCGAGTCGGCCGCCGCGGCCGCCGAGGAGGGCACCGAGCTCGAGGTGATCGACCTGCGCGCGCTCTCGCCGATGGATCTCGGACCGGTGTACGAGTCGGTGCGCAGGACCGGTCGGCTGATCGTGGTCAGCGAGGCGCCGGAGGAGGCGTCGCTGGCCTCGGAGGTGGTCGCGCGGGTGCAGCGGGAGTGCTTCTACTCGTTGGAGGCGCCGGTGTTGCGGGTGAGCGGGTTCGACACGCCGTATCCACCGTCGAAGCTCGAGGAGCACTTCCTGCCCGACCTGGACCGGGTGCTGGACGCCGTCGACCGTTCGCTCGGTTGGTGAGCGCGGATGCCTGACTACAAGGTCTTTCCCCTGCCCGACACGGCGGAGGGCCTGGTCGACGCGGAGATCCTGACCTGGCACATCAAGCCGGGTGACGAGGTGACGGTCAACCAGATCATCGTGGAGATCGAGACCGCGAAGGCCGCCGTCGAGCTGCCATGCCCGTGGGCCGGGGTGGTAACCGAGCTGCACGCCCAACCGGGCCAGACGGTCAACGTCGGCAGCCCGATCGTGACCATCGACGTCGACCCCGGTGGTGCGGCGACAACGACAACGACGGCGACAACGACGGCGACGGCCGAGCAGTCCGGCGGCGAGCAGAACGGCCAGGCCATGCTCGTCGGCTACGGCCCGAAGGCGGCGACCACGAAACGGCGCGCGCGCAAGGGCGCCGAACCAGTCTCGGCCCCGACACCAGCACCGACACCAGCCGCCGCGGTGGTGGCCCCGGTAGCGGTGCCGGACACGCCGGCCGAGTTGCTCGCGCTGGTGCCGCTGGCCAAACCGCCAGTCCGCAAGTTGGCCAAGGACCTCGGCATCGACCTGCGCGCACTGACCGGTTCCGGCGACCGCGGCGTGATCACCCGGGCCGACGTCGAGCAGGCGGCGGCCGGATCCGTGTCGGCGGCGCCGGTGGTGGCCGGCGAGCGGGAACGGCGGGTGCCGGTCAAGGGCGTGCGGAAGATGACCGCGCAGGCGATGGTCGCCAGCGCGTTCAGCGCACCGCATGTCACGGAGTTCCTGACCGTCGACGTGACCCCGATGATGGAGCTGCGCGCGAAACTCAAGTCCCACCCGGAGTTCCGCGACGTGAAGATCACCCCCCTGGCGTTCGCGGCGAAGGCGGTGTGCCTGGCGGCGCGACGAACCCCGGACGTGAACGCGGTCTGGGCCGGCGAGGAGATCGTCTACAAGGACTACGTGCACCTCGGCATCGCGGCGGCGACGCCGAGAGGGCTGGTGGTGCCGAAGATCCGGGATGCGGACGGGATGTCGCTGCGGGAGCTGGCCGGCGCGCTCGACGAGCTGACCAGCACCGCGCGGGCGGGAAAGACCGCACCCGGCGACATGCTCAACGGGACGTTCACCATTACCAATGTCGGGGTTTTCGGGGTGGACACCGGTACGCCGATCATCAATCCCGGGGAATCCGCGATCCTGGCACTCGGCGCGATTCGGGATATGCCGTGGGTGGTGGCCGGTGAACTGGCCGTGCGGAAGGTCTGCCAGCTGGCCCTGAGTTTCGACCACCGGGTGATCGACGGGCAGCAGGGCAGCCAGTTCCTGGCCGACGTCGGGGCGATTTTCGCCGATCCGGCGATGGCCATCACTTACTGACCAGTTATTCGCGGCGGGCCGTCCTTCGGGACGGCCCGCTTTGCTTTGTGCACGAGTCGCCTGCGATGCGCCGACACCGTGGGAGCAACCGGATGGGTGAACGCGTACGCGGGCGTGCCTGCCGCGGCGGGCATGGTGGCAGCGGGGTCGTCCGGGGCGATGGCTATGATGATGGCGCTGGCACCGGGGATAACCTGCGACAATTCCCTGAGTTCGGCCACGCTCTCGCCTACCGAGATCTTTTCGATCTAGGTCGGGGACATTACGCATACATCTTTCGGGTATGTATCCAATTCTGATACAGCACTCGATCGTGTTATTTCTGTCCGGGCGAGATCCTGGTGGGATTTCTGCATGTCGGACAAACACAGCGCGTCGCGTGCCCGGGCCCTGGCCAACGAGCTGCGCGAGTTGCGCCGAGCGGCGAGCATGACCACGCGGCAGGCGGCGGATGCCCTGGGGATCTCATCGGCGAGCCTCAACCGGAACGAGCTGGGCACCCGGATGCCATCGCCGGAGGAGGTCTCGGCGTTGCTGGTGATCTACGGCGTCCACGGGGTGGCCAAGGAACGGGTGCTGGCGCTGGCCAGAGCCGCCAACCCCGCCGGCTGGTGGGAGACCGGCCGCAGCGCACTGCCTCGGCAACTGCCGACGCTCATCACCTTCGAGTCCCAGGCCACCAAGATCACCCACTTCCAACCGCTGACGGTGCCCGGCCTGCTCCAGACCCAGGCCTACACCCGCGCGGTCATGGAGAGCGGCGGAATTTCGGACGCCGACGCGGAGATGCGGGTCGCGACCCGAGCCGGCCGCCAGACCATGCTCGGCCGCCGGCGACCGCCGCGCTATCTGGCGATCATCGACGAGGCCGTGCTGCGGCGCACGTTCGGCGGCAACAGGGTGATGGCCGAACAGCTCCGCCGGATCATCGACCTGGCCGAGCTGCCCAACGTCACCGTGCAGGTGATCCCGTTCGACCGCAACGGCTACCCGATCTACGGACCCTACGTACTGCTCGAGTTCGGCAAGGCGCCGGCCATCGTGCATCTGGAACACCGGCAGGCCTCCGGCTTCCTCGACCAGCCGGAGGACACCGACCCCTACCAGCCGTTGACGGACATGCTGGCGACGATCGCGCTGGATCCCGCCGACAGCGCCAGGTTCCTGGCCGACATAGCGGCCGAGTACGACAAGAAGTGAGACAGCGCATGGATTTCATCGACGCGCAGTGGCGGAAGTCCAGCTTCAGCGGCACCGAGACCGAGTGTGTCGAGGTCGCATACCACCTCGACACCGTCGGCATCCGGGACACCAAGCGGCGCGACGGCGGTCAGCTGACCGTCCCGCGCACCGCCTTCCACACGCTCGTCCAGCCGCCTACTTGCGAGTAAGGCAACGTTCCAGTAGTCACAGGGCATGACTGTGGGAGAACGGCGGCGGGTCCGGCGGCTACCTCGCGAGGTGCGCGAACGACAGATCCTCGATGCGGCCGTCGCGGTCTTCTCCGCGCACGGCTATCACAACGCGTCCATGGACGAGGTCTCCGAGGTCGCCGGCGTCTCCAAGCCGATGATCTACGCCTACCTCGGCTCGAAGGAGGACCTGTTCGCCGCGTGCATCCGCCGGGAGTCGGCCAACCTGCTCGAGGCCATCACCAAGGGCGTGCGCCTCGAGCTGCCGCCGGACATGCAGCTGTGGCACGGCCTGCGCGCGTTCTTCGACTTCGTCGGCGAGCAGCGGGCGGGCTGGCAGGTCCTGCACCGGCAGGCGATCTCGCAGGGCGGTCCGTTCAGCGACGAGCTGCTCGCCATGCGCCGGCAGGCGATCAGCCTGGTCGACACCCTGCTCATCCGCACCGCGACCCGGCGCGGCCTGGACGAGCACGCCACCGAGTCGCTGGCCGCCGCGCTGGTCGGGGCGGCCGAGTCACTTGCCGACTGGTGGCTCGACCATCCCGACGTGCCGAGCAAGGTCGTCGCCTCGCGGCTGATGAACCTGGTCTGGATGGGCTTCGGTGACCTGGTCGACGGCAACACCTGGACCCCGGCCGAGCAAGCCTGAGCTAGCTGACCGTGCCGGTCAGGTGGGGTTTGCCCTGCTTGGTGTCGTGCAGGGCGAACTGGGCCTGGTCGGTGTGGAAGGCGACCCTGGCCGGCAGCAGTACCGGCAGCTTGAACCGCACGTCCACCGTGTACGCGGCGGGCAGCCTGCCCTCCAGCGCGGCCAGGCACCGGGCCTTGGTCCACATGCCGTGCGCGATCGCCCTGGGGAAGCCGAACAGCCGCGCGGTGAGCCGGTGCAGGTGGATCGGGTTGCGGTCGCCGGACACCTCGGCGTAGCGGCGGCCGATGTCCTCGGGCACCTGCCAGACCGCCGTCGGGGTTGGCGGCTCGACTGGCTCTGCCCGCTCGCGGTCGCTCGATCCGACTCGCCGCAGGTAGGTGCTCACGTCCGTCCAGACCGGCTCGCCGTCCACGACCGCCCGCGAGACCACGTCGAACTGCCGGCCGCGCGGATGGTCGCGCAGGTTCGCCACCTCGACGCGCAGGTCCAGCCGGTCGGCCAGGGTCAGCGGCCGGGTCTGGGTGATCCGGTTGGCCACGTGCACCGAGCCGACCAGCGGGAACGGGAAGTCGGCCGCGGTCATCAGCTTGACCTGCAACGGGAAGGTGAGCACGTGCGGGTAGGTCGCCGGCAGCTCGTCGGTCAGCCGGAAGCCGCAGACCCGGTTGTAGGCCGCGAGGTGTGCCACGTCGACCCGCACGCCGGGCAGCGCGTAGGCGAGATCCGGCAGCTCGCCGCCCTTGTGCCGGAAGCCGGTCAGCACCGCCTTCGGGTACAGCACGCCAAGGCTCGGCGAGGACGCCAACTCGGTGACCGCCACCTCAGGCCCCCAGCAGGCTCTGGCCGCACACCCGCACGACGTTCCCGTTCACCGCGCCCGAGCCGGGACTGGCGAACCAGGCGATGGTCTCGGCGACGTCCACCGGCAGGCCGCCCTGGGACATGCTGTTCATCCGCCGGCCCGCCTCGCGGATGAACAGCGGCACGGCCGCGGTCATCCTGGTCTCGATGAAGCCGGGCGCGACCGCGTTGATCGTCGCGCCGCGTTCGGCGAGCACCGGGGCCAACGTGTCGACCATGCCGATCACGCCCGCCTTGCTGGTGGCGTAGTTGGCCTGGCCGACGTTGCCCGCGATGCCGGCGATCGACGAGACGCCGATGATCCGGCCCTCCGCGCGCAGCGCGGCCGCCGCCAGCAGCGCGTCGTTGATGGCCAGCTGGCTGGACAGGTTCACCGCGAGCACCGCGTCCCAGGCGGACTCCTTCAGCTTGCCGAGGGTCCTGTCCCGGGTGATGCCGGCGTTGTGCACGACGATGTCCACCCCGCCGTGCCGCTCCTTGAGGTGCTCGACGATCCGGCTCGCGGCCTCGGCCCTGGTGATGTCCAGCTGCAGCGCGGTGCCGCCGATCCGGTTGGCCACCGCCGACAGCTCGTCACCCTGGGACGGGATGTCCAGGGCGACGACGTGGGCGCCGTCGCGGGCGAGCACCTCGGCGATGGCCGCGCCGATGCCGCGTGCCGCACCGGTGACCATGGCGACCCGGCCGGCCAGCGGGTGGTCCCAGTCGTCCGGCTCGACGGTGGACCTGGTGTGCGTGCCGATCCGGATGACCTGCGCGTCCACGTACGCCGAGCGGCTGGAGAGCAGGAACCGCAGCGTCGACTCGACCGCGGCCTCCGCGCCGGGGGCGACGAGGACCAGCTGCACGGTCGCGCCTCGGCGCAGCTCCTTGCCCACCGAACGGGTGAAGCCCTCCAGCGCGCGCTGGGCGATGGCCGCGCGGCCGTCGATGGTCTCCGGGATGGTCTCCGGCGGGGTGCCGAGCACCACCACGCGCCCGCACGTGCCGACCGAGCGGATCAGTGGGTGGAAGAACGCGTACAGCTCGCGAAGCCGGGCCGGGTCGTCGATGCCGGTGGCGTCGAAGACCAGCGCGGCGTGCCTGGCCGGCTGCTCGTCGGTGCCGGCCAGCGGCTCGGTCAGCACGTCGATGCCCGCGGCCTTGAGGATCGCTCCGACGTTGTCGAACCGGCCGCCCGGCGCGGCGCCGACCAGGGCGGGACCGTTCAACGGCGGATCACCGAGGCGGTACCTGCGCAGCGGCGTGGGGTTGGGCAGGCCGAGCCGGCGCACGACCAGCCGACCGAGGCCGGACCGGGCAAACTGCTGATAGCGGTCGGTCATGGTGCTCCGCTTTCCGTGTTCGGGGCCGCACTCGACGCTGAGCCTACTCGTGAGTAGGTTAGGATTGCCAGCCGGGAACGCCGTGTCGTGGGGAGTGAGTCGTGATGGATCAGGTGCGTGATCAGGTACGAAAGGTCGCGGTCATCGGCGGCAACCGGATCCCGTTCGCGCGGTCCAACAGCGGCTACGCGACGGCGTCCAACCAGGACATGTTCACCGCCGCCCTCGATGGTCTCGTGAGCCGGTTCGGTCTGCAGGACGAACGGCTCGGCGAGGTCGCCGCCGGCGCGGTGCTCAAGCACAGCAGGGACTTCAACCTCACCCGGGAGAGCGTGCTCGGCTCGCGGCTGTCGCCCCAGACCCCGGCCTACGACGTGCAGCAGGCCTGCGGCACGGGCCTACAGGCCGTGATCCAGGTGGCGAACAAGATCGCGCTCGGGCAGCTCGACTCGGCCGTGGCCGGTGGCGTGGACACGACCAGCGACGCGCCGCTGGGCGTGCACGAGGACCTGCGGCAGATCTTCCTCTCGCTGAACCGGGCGAAGTCGGTCGGCGCCCGGCTGCGGGCACTGACCCGGCTGCGGCCGGGACAGATCGTGCCCGACATCCCACGCAACGCCGAGCCGCGAACCGGGCTGTCGATGGGCGAGCACGCGGCGCTCACCGCCAAGGAGTGGGAGATCAGCCGCGAGGCGCAGGACGAGCTGGCGGCCGCCTCCCACCAGAAGCTCGCGGCGGCCTACGAGCGCGGGTTCTTCGGCGACCTGCTCACCCCCTACCTCGGCCTGACCCGCGACCAGACCCTGCGCCCGGACTCGACGGCCGACAAGCTGGCCAAGCTCAAGCCGGCGTTCGGCGGGTCCGACGGCACGATGACCGCCGGCAACTCGACCCCGCTGACCGACGGCGCGTCCACGGTGCTGCTGGCCAGCGAGGAGTGGGCGGCGGCGCGGCGGCTGCCGGTGCTGGCGTACCTGACCTACTCCGAGACCGCGGCCGTGGACTACGTGCACGGGCGCGACGGGCTGCTGATGGCCCCGGCGTACGCGGTGCCGAGGATGCTCGCGCGGGCCGGGCTCTCGTTGGCCGACTTCGACTTCTACGAGATCCACGAGGCGTTCGCCTCGCAGGTGCTCGCGACGCTGGCCGCGTGGGAGAGCGTCGACTTCGCCAAGACCCGGCTCGGCCTCGACGAGCCGCTCGGGTCGATCGACCGGTCTCGACTGAACGTGAACGGGTCATCGCTCGCGGCCGGGCACCCGTTCGCCGCGACCGGCGGGCGGATCGTGGCGACGCTGGCGAAGCTGCTGCACGAGAAGGGCTCCGGCCGTGGGCTGATCTCGATCTGCGCGGCGGGCGGTCAGGGCGTGACCGCGATCCTGGAAGCCGCGTAGCGCGCTATCAGGCTCTATTGAATCTTTGCTAGACATTCAGATAGAGCATGAGGGACGACACGCCGTCGGGGTTTCTGACGGATTATCGGATTCTCGCTAGAGACGTCGATACGGTCTGATCGTGGATCCCGTGCGCAACCCCTTCGCCCCCGGTGCCGGGCAGCGCCCGCCGGAGCTCGCCGGGCGGGAGAAGGAGGTCCAGGCCTTCGACGTCGTGCTCGAACGGGTCGCCAGGGGGCGACCGGAACGCAGCCTGGTGCTGACCGGGTTGCGCGGGGTCGGCAAGACCGTGCTGCTCGGCGAGCTGCGGTCGATGGCCGTGCGCCGCGGGTGGGGCGCCGGGAAGATCGAGGCCCGCCCGGACGCCGGCCTGCGCCGGCCGCTGTCGGCCGCGCTGCACCGGGCGGTGCGCGACCTGGCCGTGCGCCACCGCGCGCCGGACCGGGTCGAGCACGTGCTCGGCGTGCTCAAGGCGTTCGCGTTACGGGCATCGCCGAGTGACTCGAAGCTGCGGGACCGGTGGCAGCCGGGGATCGACGCGCCGCCGACCCAGGGCCGCGCGGACTCCGGTGACATCGAGATCGACCTGGTGGAGCTGTTCACCGATGTCGCCGAGCTGGCCCAGGACGTGGGCACCGGGGTCGCGCTGCTCATCGACGAGATGCAGGACGTGATCGCCGACGACATCTCGGCGCTGTGTGCCGCCTGCCACGAGCTGTCCCAGTCGGGGGCGCCGTTCGTGGTCGTCGGGGCCGGGCTGCCGCACCTGCCGGCGGTGCTGTCGGCGAGCAAGTCGTACTCCGAGCGGCTCTTCCGGTACGTGCGGATCGACCGGCTCGACCGGACCGACGCCGACCGGGCCGTGCTCGCGCCGATCGCGCGCGAGGAGGCCGGCATCACCGACGAGGCGCTGGACGCGCTGTTCGACGCGGCCGGCGGGTACCCGTACTTCATCCAGGCCTACGGGAAAGCGGCCTGGGACGCGGCTGCCAGCGACCCGATCACCGCCGAGGACGTCGCGGTCGCGGCGCCGGAGGCGGAGGCTGAGCTGGCGGTCGGGTTCTTCGGTTCGCGCTACGAGCGGGCGACGCCGGCCGAGCGGGAGTACCTGCGGGCGATGGCCGAGCTGACCAAGGGCAAGACCGACGAGGGTGCCGCCACCTCGGACATCGCCGCGCATCTGGCCCGCAAGCCCTCGTCACTGTCGCCCGCGCGGGACTCGTTGATCAAGAAGGGCCTGATCTACTCCGCGGAGCGCGGGCGGATCGCGTTCACCGTGCCGCACTTCGGGCGGTACCTGCTGAACATGGACGACTGACTGGCGATCTATCCGGCCGTCTAGCGATCTTGCTAGACGTGAGGATACGTCGGTCGACACCCGGAGGCTGCCGAACGATCGTCGGCATGTGGCTGGGTTCACCGAATAAAGTGGGTGTGTTCTGCGTTGGAAGGGGCATAATGGTTGGTGCTGGAGGAACCAGCGGGAGCCCTAGAAGGAGTGCAGCAGAGATGAACATCGCCGCGAAGATCCGTGCCCGGCGCATCCAGGCCCGCAATCGGCGAGCGGTGAACCACGCCATCGCCACCGCGGCCACGCCGGCCATGCGTGACGAGATCCTGATCATGGCGCAGCGGCAGAACCACCTGCGCTGAGCCGTCGACAAACTTTTTTCGTGGTGCTGTAACGCCCTGTGTGGCAGCCACGATGTTCCGGTTGACCCCGTAGTGCTGGCGGACCCCCGACCTGGCAGCACTGCGGGGTTTCCTTCGCCTACTCGCGGCTTCGCTCGCTCGCAGGGCCCCTTTCGTCATCACATTGGGGGGCCGAGCCCCCCAAGCCCCCCACGGTGCGGTGGGTGCTGACCCGGCGTGGTCACCTTTGGCTTGGCTGGGTGTGGGCTGGGCTGGGCGTGGGCTTGGCTGGGTGTGGCTTGGGTGGGGATTGCGGTTGCTTGGGGGGGTTGAGGGGTGGCAGCCTCTTGGCGTGATGGCTGATGGGGTGGGTGGAGGGCCTCCGGATCCTGCTGTGGTGCATCCGATGGTGGGGCAGGATCGGATGGTTTTGTTGCGGGCTTTGGTTACTTCGTCGTTGGTTGAGGTTGGGGAGTTTTCTTACTACGACGATCCTGAGTTTGCGCTTGAGTTTGAGACTCGTAATATTTTGTATCATTATGGGCCGGAGCGGTTGGTTATTGGGAAGTTCTGTGCTCTTGGTACTGGGGTGCGGTTTATTATGAATGGGGCCAACCATCGGATGGATGGGGTCTCTACCTTTCCCTTTCCTATTATGGGTGGGGGGTGGGCGGAGCGGTTTGATTTGATTACTGGGCTTCCTGGGCGTGGGGACACTGTTGTGGGGAACGATGTCTGGTTTGGGCATGGGGTTACGGTGATGCCGGGGGTGCGGGTGGGAAATGGGGCGGTTGTTGCCGCTGGGGCGGTGGTTGTTGGGGATGTGCCTGACTATGGGGTTGTTGGGGGGAATCCGGGGCGGGTGATTCGGATGCGGTTTGGTGAGCGGGATGTGGCTCGGTTGTTGGCGGTGGCTTGGTGGGATTGGGGACTTGAGCGGATTACCGCGCATTTGCCGACGATCATGGCGGGGAGTGTTGACGAGCTAGAGGTGGCTGCTGCTGCGCCGCTTGGCTGACGATCGTTGAGGGGGATTTTTCTTGCATATCGCGATGATTGGTATTCCTGCTGTCAGTCATGTGTTGCCTGGGTTGGAGATCATCCGGGAGCTGGTGGGGCGGGGGCATCGGGTGACCTACGCCAACGATCCGGTGGTGGGTGAGCTGGTCACGGGGGCTGGTGCCGAGTTGGTCCCATGTGCTTCCGGGCTGCCTGTTGGGGACAACAGGTGGCCTGACGATCCGATTGCGGCGGCGGGGTTGTTTCTTGAGGATGCGATTCAGGCGCTTCCGCGGTTGCGGGCTGCCTACGATGATGACCCTGCGGACCTTTATCTTTATGACATTGGTGCTTATGCTGGGCGGGCTCTTGCTGAGGGGCAGGGGCGGCCTGTTGTGCAGTTGTCGCCTACGTTTGTGGCTTGGGAACAGTATGAGCAGGATGTGGGGGTGCATCTTCGGCGGTTGCCTGGGGCTGATGCCTACCGGGCGAAGTTCGGGGAGTGGTTGGCTGCGTGTGGGGCTACCACTACTGATGTGGATGAGTTCTCTGGGCGGCCGGGGCGGGCGTTGGCGTTGATTTCTCGGGCTATGCAGCCGCATGCTGATCAGGTTGATACTGGTCGGATCACGTTTGTTGGGCCTTGTTTTGGGCCGGGCGGGGAGGGTGATGGGTGGGTTCGGCCTCGTTCTGCGGAGAGGGTGTTGTTGATTTCTCTTGGGTCTGCTTATACGCGGCAGCCTGAGTTTTATCGGCGGTGTTTGGCGGCCTTTGGTGGGCTGGCTGGGTGGCATGTCGTGCTGCAGATCGGGCGGCATACTGATCCGGGGGAGCTTGGTGACGTGCCGGGCAATGTGGAGGTGCATTCCTGGGTGCCGCAGCGGGCGATTCTGGGGCAGGCGGATGCTTTTGTCACTCATGCTGGGATGGGTGGGTGTGGGGAGGGGTTGTTGGCGGGGGTGCCGATGATCGCTGTGCCGCAGGGGGCTGAGCAGTTCACCAATGCGGAGCTGCTGGTGGGGCTTGGGGTGGCTCGGCGTATTGACACCGCGGACGCCACTGCGGAGAACCTTCGTGCGGCGTTGCTTGAGCTTGTTGACGACCGTGAGGTGGGCGATCGGTTGGCGCGGCTTCGGGTGGCGGCGTTGGCTGAGGGTGGGACCATGCGGGCCGCTGTCTGATTGAGGGCATGGTCGGCTGAGACTGGGCCGTTTGGTCGTGGCGGTTGCTCCTGGTGGGGGCGTGGGGGGCGATCTTCTGTTGGGTGGTTGTGTGGTGGTGATCTAGCAAGCACAGTGCGTTGCATGGGTGTTGTGGTCGCTGAAGGTACTGAGCTGTTCGTGGGGGCTGTGGGGGCGCCACTGCAGGTTGTGCGGGTGGGGTTTCGTGGGGGTGGTGGGCCGACTCGGGTTCGGGTGACGGGTGACGGGGTTCTTACGCCGTTGCCGGTCGCGGTGGATCAGGACGGGGAGGTTCTGGTCGAGGTTGGGGTGGATACCGGTGGGGCCGCGGTTGGGGAGGTGTTGGCTGCTCGGGCCGTTGTTGACGGGGTTGGGGCGGTCGACTTCTCGTTGGTGGTGGCTGAGCCGGGGTGGACCATGCACATGGTCAGTCACTTTCACTACGACCCGGTGTGGTGGAACACGCAGGCCGCCTACACGGTGGCGTGGGACGAGTTGGACTTTCCCGGGTCGCCTCGGGGGGCTCGGCAGTTGGCTGGGTTCGATCTGGTTCGGGCGCATCTGGAGTTGGCGTTGGCCGAGCCGGAGTATCGGTTCGTGGTGGCTGAGGTCGACTACCTGAAGCCGTACTGGGACGCGTTTCCTGGGGATCGCGCGGTGTTGCGGCGGCTGATCGACGAGGGGCGGGTGGAGGTTCTCGGCGGGGCTTACAACGAGCCCAACACGAACCTCACCGATCCGGAGACCACTGTGCGCAACTTCGTGCATGGGATGGGGTTTCAGCGGGAGGTGTTGGGGGCGGCGCCTGGTACCGCCTGGCAGCTGGACGCTTTTGGGCATGATCCGGCGTTTCCCGGGTTCGCGGCTGATGTGGGGTTGACGTC
This sequence comes from Actinophytocola sediminis, assembly GCF_054779715.1. NCBI lineage: Bacteria > Bacillati > Actinomycetota > Actinomycetes > Pseudonocardiales > Pseudonocardiaceae > Actinophytocola > Actinophytocola sediminis. The sequence continues at coordinate 101,082 of NZ_BAAGXS010000017.1, forward strand.
CAGTTCGTGGGCGCGGGGGCCGTTTCACCAGTGGGGGCCGATGGAGCGGACGGCGGCCGGCAAGGGTGACCCGACCCGGATGCAGTTTCCGAGTGAGTTCGAGTGGGTTTCGCCGTCCGGGCGGGGGTTGCTGACCTCCTACATGACCGATCACTACGGGTCGGGGTGGGCGATGGACTCGGCCGCCGATCTCGAGGCCGCGTGTGCGGCCACCTATGCGGTGTTCCTCGACCTCAAGCGGGTGGCGGGGACACGGGAGGTGTTGCTGCCCGTCGGCGGGGACTACACGCCGCCCGCCAAGTGGGTCACGCGGGTGCATCGGGAGTTCGCGCGGCGGTATGTGTGGCCCCGGTTCGTGTGTTCGCTGCCTCGGGACTTCTTCGCGGCGGTGCGGGAGTCCTTTGTGGCGCGGGGGACGTCCGCCTCGCCGCAGACCAGGGACATGAACCCGATCTACACCGGCAAGGACGTGTCCTACATCGACACCAAGCAGGCGCAGCGGGCCGCGGAGGTCGCGGTGTTGGAGGCCGAGGCGTTCGCGGTGTTCGCGCGGTTGCTCGGGGGTGCGGGGTATCCGGATGCCGCGTTGGCCAAGGCGTGGGTGCAGCTTGCCTACGGCGCGCATCATGACGGGATCACCGGGTCGGAGTCCGATCAGGTGTACCTGGACCTGATCACCGGGTGGCGGGACGCGCACGATCTCGCGGTGGATGTCCGGGATCGGGCGCTTGGCGTGTTGTCCGGGCGGGTGCGTGCCGGTGCGGGTGACGGGGTGCCGGTCGTGGTGTGGAACTCGCTCAACCACGCGCGGACCGATGTGGTGACCGTGCGGTTGGCCGAGCCGCTCGGCGACGGGGTGCGGGTGGTGTCCTCGGCTGGGGACGTGGTGTCGTGCCTGGTGGAGCATGGTGGGCGGACGGTCACCTTGCTCGCCGAGGACGTGCCGCCGTTGGGGTGGCGGAGCTATCGGCTGCTGCCCTCGGTTGGCGGTGGGCAGGGGTGGGCCGCGGTCGACGGCGTGGTGGCGGCCGGTGGGCGGTTTCGGGTGACCGTGGATCCGGCGCGGGGTGGTGGGGTGTCGAGCCTGCTGGATGGCGGGCGGGAGCTGATCGCGGACGGGCGGATCGGCAACGAGCTCGCGGTGTACGAGGAGTATCCGCAGCATCCGCGGTTCAGTGAGGGGCCGTGGCATCTGCTTCCCCGGGGGCCGGTGACCACCTCGGGGTCCTCGGCGGCCGACGTGGCGGTCACCCGGTGTGCGCTCGGGGAGCGGGTTACGGTGACCGGTTCGGTCGGGCCGGTGCGGTACACCCAGACGATCACGTTGTGGCACGGGGTTTCCCGGGTCGACTGTGTGACCACTGTGGACGAGTTCACCGGGGCAGATCAGCTGCTGCGGGTGCGCTGGCCCTGTCCGGTGCCGGGCGCGCTGCCGGTGAGCGAGGTCGGCAACGCGGTGGTGGGGCGGGGTTTCGGGCTCATCGACGTCGACTCGGCCGAGCACCCGTGGACGCTGGACAACCCGGCGCACACGTGGTTCGGGCTGTCGTCGGCGGCGGCGTTGCGGTTGGCCGACGGGGCGCTGCGGCCGATCGGGGTCGCGGAGATCATCGTGCCGTCGCTGGACGTGGCGGCCGAGCTCGCCCGGCCGTTGGCGGTCGCGTTGGCGCGGTGCGGGGTGACCTCGACGGTGTCGGCCGGTGACGGGGCGCGGTACGGCGACCTCGGGGTCGACTCGAACCTGCCGGACGTGCGGATCGCGTTGGGCGGCGCCGAGGTCAACGCGTTCACCGGGGAACTGCGGGCGCGCGGCGGCGAGATCGCGGACGGGGTGTGCTGGGTGCCGCCGACCAAGCCGCTCGGTGAGGTGTGGCAGCCGAGCGCGGATCTGCGGGACGTACGGGCGCTGGGTGTGCTCGTGGTCGCCGGGGAGGACCTGCCGGCGCTGGTCGAGTCCCTGGTGGACGACCTGGCGGACCGGGTGATCGAGGTCGGTGCCGGCGACCCCGGGCAACCCGCCTACGCGCGGCGGTCGGTCGCGGTGCTCAACCGGGGGCTGCCGGGGTTCGCGGTGGACTCGGGCGGCACGTTGCACGCGTCGCTGCTGCGCTCGTGCACCGGCTGGCCGTCCGGGGTGTGGATCGACCCGCCCCGGCGGACGGTGCCGGACGGGTCGAACTTCCAGCTGCAGCACTGGACCCACGAGTTCGCGTACGCCCTGGCCGCCGGCGACGGCGACTGGCGTTCGGCCGGCATCGCCGAGGTCAGCGCGGAGTTCAGCCGGCCGCTGCACGCGGTGGTCGCCACCGGTGACGTCACCGGCGCGACGTTGCCGGCGTCCGGGTCGCTGCTGTCGGCACAGCCGGCCGACCGGGTGCGCCTGGCCGCGGTGAAGGCCGCCGGCAACCCGCTGACCAGGGGCTCCGGGGTGCCCGCCGACCCGCGTCGGCAGGTGGCGGTGCGGCTGGTGGCGCATACCGGGGAGTCGGTGCGGGCGCGGGTGACCTCGGACGTCGTGTCGTTCACCGACCCGGTGCTGGCGAACCTGTTGGAGGAGCCGGCGGCGCCGTTGGCCGAGCTCGCGGTCGAGGTCGGTGGCTGCGACGCGGTGACCGTGCTGGCGACACCGGTCGCCGAGCCCGTCGCGGACACCGAGGTGATCGGCGCGGAGGCGGAGCCGGTCGGGCCGCTGTTCGCCAAGTACTGGCTGCACAACCGGGGGCCCGCGCCGCTGGGCGGGTTGCCGCTGGCGGTGCACTTCCAGCCGACGCTGGCGCGGGTCGGCGCCGGGGAGTCGGTCGCGCTGGAGCTGACCGTGGCCTCGGACAGCACGGATGTCGAGCTGGCCGGCATGGTGCGCGTCGCGCTGCCGCCGGGCTGGCGGGCCGAGCCGGACGAGCTGGCGTTCGGGTTGCCGCCGGGCGGGCACCTGGCCACGACGGTGACCGTCACCGCACCGGCGGAGGTCGCGACCGGCCGGTATCCGGTGCGCGCGGCGGTGACCCCGGCCGGGTCGCTGCCCGGCGGCTGGGATCAGGTGGTGGAGGACGTGGCCGTGCTGACGGTCGGCGTGCCGGCCGGGGACGGGCTGTTGCGGCTGGTCGACGGACCGGACGCGGTCACACTGCGACCAGGGGAAACCGGCCGCCTGGCGGTTCGGGTCGCCTCCTCGGCCGAGGCGCCCGTCGCGGTGGAGGCGGCGCTGGTGAGCCCGTGGGGCACCTGGGAGTTGGCCGGCCCACGCCTGGTCGGTGCCGAACTCCCGGCCCGCGGCGAGATCGAGTTGGCGTTCGACGTGACCGCGCCCCCCTGGGCAAGCACCGGCCGCTGGTGGGCCCTGATCAGGATCGCCGGCGCGGGCCGACTGCTGTACTCCCCTGCGGTAGCACTGGTAGTGCACCGATGAACCACCATCTGCCACCTCAAGATCGAGGCCACACACAGAAGCAAGGTGATCCCGAGTCCTCCCCAACCGCACCTAAGGGGAACGTGACGCAACCCAGCCACAAGCACGCACCCAACCAGCACCCTCCATTCCCAAGTGACCAACACCGTGAAATGCGGGGAGGCGGAACTGTTGCCTGGGTGGACGGCGCGGCCGTGGAGGTCGCGGTGGTCGATCGGCGGGAGGCGGCGTTGCGCGCTGGGCCGAGGGCCTCGACCCTGCCGCGGCCGGGGACCAGTGAGGGCCGGCAGTTGCGGCGGTGGCTGGTACAGGTGCTGGTCGCCGAGCGGGTGGTCGCGCGGGAGGCGGCGCGTCGCGGCCTCGACGCGCGGGACGCGCCGGAGTTGGCCGAGTTGGTGCCCGACCGGGCGGGGATGTTGGGACTCGGCAGCGTCGCGGCCGACCTGCTGACCAGGGACGCTGTGGCGCGCGCGGTCTATGTCGCGGTCACGGCCGGGGTCTCGGTGTCCGACGCTCAGGTCGCGCGCTACTGGACGGCGAACCCGGAGGCCTTCCGCGTCCCCGAGCGGCGGCTGCTGCGGCACGCGGTCGGCGATGTCGACCCGGCGACCCGGCCGGTGCGCGCCGTGCGCCGCGGTGAGCTGACCACGGTCCTCGAGGACGCCGTGTTCGGCGCCAGCCCGGGGACCGCGGTCGGCCCGGTGCTGGACGCGGTCGGCGCGCACACCGTGCTGGTCGTCGACGTGGCGCCGGCCAGGGTGCGGGCGTTGGCCGAGGTCCGGGAGGAGATCCGGGCGCGGTTGGCGCTCGGCGCACGCCGGCGGGCGTTCGTCGAGTGGCTGGATCGGCAACTGGCGGACTCGGTGCGGCTGGCAGCCGGGTTCGAGCACCCAGGCGATCCGGCGCAACCGGACAACACGCATCGACATTGATCCACCCGAGGCATATGTTTGACCAAGTCAAGCAAATGTTTCACGGGAAACGTAGGATCACCATGTCGCACGCAGTCCCCGCCGGACGCATCTCCGCTGTCAGAGCGTTCAACAGGAGCTACACCACGTTCCTCGGCGCCCTCGACGAGCACCTGCTGAACACCGACTATTCGTTGACTGAAGCAAGAGTCCTGTTCGAACTGGGCCAGCGCGACGAGACCGAGGTCGCCGAACTCCGCCGGCAGACCGGCCTGGACGCCGGCTACCTGAGCCGCCTGCTCGGGCGGTTCGCGGACAACGGCCTGCTTCGCCGCGAGCGGTCGGCCGCCGACGCCCGGCGCCAGGTCCTCCGGCTGACCCCGCTTGGCCGGGACCACTTCCTGGTCCTGGACCACAAGTCCGCCAGGCAGATCCGCGGCCTGCTCACCACCCTCACCGACCACGAGCAGCGGCAGGTCGTCGACGCCATGGACCTGATCCGTCGCCGGCTCATCGACGTCGAGACCACCCCGACCGTCCGGCTGCGCGCCCCGGAACCCGGCGACTACGGCTGGGTCATCGAGCGCAACGGCGCGCTCTACGCCACCGAGCACGGCTGGGACTCCTCCTACGAGGCGCTGGTCGCGCAGATCGTCGCCGGGTATCTCGACAAGCACGACCCCACCCGCGAGTCCGGCTGGGTCGCCGAACTGCTCGGCGAGCGGGTCGGCGCGATCTTCTGTGTGCGCAAGGACGACACCACCGCCAGGCTGCGCCTGCTGCACGTCGAACCGAGCGCCCGCGGCGCCGGCGTGGGCACCGTACTGGTCGACGAGTGCCTGCGGTTCGCGAAGTCCGCCGGGTACCAGGCCATCGAACTGTGGACGGTCTCGGTGCTGACGCCGGCCCGCCGGATCTACCAACGCGCCGGGTTCACCCTCGTCGACGAGGACACCGCCGACCGGTTCGGCCACCGCCTCACCGGCCAGACCTGGCGCCTCGACCTCGCTGGCAGCCAGCTAGGCGCGCGGTAGGCGGCCCATCAGGTAGAACTCGTCGTTGGGGCGGAGCGCGGTCAGGTGCGCGAGCCGGTTGGACAGCGCGAACAGCGCGGTGATCGCGCCGACGTCCCAGATCTCGTCGTCGGTCAGGCCGGCCTCGCGGGCGGTCGCCAGGTCCTCGGCGGCGAAGGTCGCCGGGTCGATCGCCAACGCCAGCGCCAGGTCGACGATCGCGCGCTCCCGGTCGGTCAGCTCGACCGTCCACGGGTTGGTGGCCACCCGGTCGGCCAGCCGAGGGTCCCGCGCGCGCACCCGCAGGATCGCGCCGTGCGCCACCACGCAGTACGTGCAGCTGTTCGCCCCCGAGGTGGCCACCACCACCAGCTCACGCTCGGCCTTCGACAGGCCGTCCGACCGCTCCATCAGCGCGTCGTGATAATCCATGAACGCCCGCAGCTCCGCCGGCCGGCGGCCGAGCGCGCGGAAGATGTTCGGCACGAAGCCCGACTTCTCGACCACGGCCTCGATCCGCGTCCGCAGGTCCTCCGGTAGGTCGTCGGGCTCGACCACGCCGAACCTGCTCACCTCGTCAGTCACACCGTGCACGCTAGTCGGCCCGCCCGCGCCAGGCTTTCGCCGTTGACCACAGGGTTTCTCCACCACTTGTGGACAAACATCAGTTCAACATCAGGCGAACAGCGCGCGGAGGCCATGGCTTCGGCATCTGCCTACCGGGCAGCTCCACAGGCTGTGCACAGATCCATCCACACCCTGTGGACAGTTCCGGTGGACAACTCCTACCGGACGACCCGGAACCGGCAGTCGTCGTCGGTCAGCCGGCCGCCCATGATCAACAGACACGCCACACACCGCGTGCCCTGATGGTTCGTGGACACCCGGCCGATCGGCACGCTGTGCCGGCACGCCGCCTCCAGGTATCCCGCGGACACGTCCACGGGACGAAACGCGTGTACCCGGTCGTCGTAGCCGGAAACCTGCCAGACCCACTTCTCACACTCGAACATCTCGACCTCCCAGGTGCCTCCAACTTCAGCACGGGATGGTCGGCCAGGGGGATGGGGATGACCACTAAACGCCTCAGGGACCACCCGAAAGGGTGGTCCCTGAGGCGTTTCTGGGCTCAGCCAGGACTTCAGCCGAGACGCTGGCGGAGAACCTCCAGCTCCTCGCGCAACAGCGTCGGCAGCTTCTCGCCGATCCTGTCGAACCACTCCTCGATCATCGGCAGCTCGGCGCGCCACTCGTCGGCGTCGACCGTGAGCGCCGCCTCGACGGCCGCGCGGTCGGCCGTCAGCCCGGACAGGTCGAGGTCATCGGCACTCGGCACGTAACCTATCGGCGTCTCCTGCGCGGCCGCGGTGCCCTCGATCCGCTCGATGGCCCACTTCAGCACCCGCGAGTTCTCGCCGAACCCCGGCCACAGGAAGCTTTTGTCCTCGCCGCGGCGGAACCAGTTCACGTAGAAGATCTTCGGCAGCTTGGCGGCGTCGGCCCGCTTGCCGGTGTCGATCCAGTGCTGGAAGTAGTCGCCGGCGTGGTAGCCGATGAACGGCAGCATCGCCATCGGGTCCCGGCGCACCACGCCGACCTTGCCCTTGGCCGCGGCCGTGGTCTCCGAGGACAGCGTCGCCCCCATGAACGTGCCGTGCTGCCAGTCGCGCGACTCGGTGATCAGCGGAATGGTGGTGGCCCGCCGGCCGCCGAAGAAGATCGCCGAGATCGGCACGCCCTTCGGGTCATCCCACTCCGGCGCGAGGATCGGGCACTGGTCCATCGGCGTGCAGTACCGCGAGTTCGGGTGCGAGGACACCTCGTCGGCCTGCGGCGTCCAGTCCTGCTTCTTCCACGAGGTCAGGTGTGCTGGCGGGGTCCCCATGCCCTCCCACCAGATGTCCCCGTCGTCGGTCAGCGCGACGTTGGTGAACAGCGAGTTCCCGCGCTCGATGGTGCGCATCGCGTTCGGGTTGGTGTGGTAGTCCGTGCCGGGCGCGACACCGAAGAAACCGGCCTCCGGGTTGACCGCGTACAGCCGGCCGTCCTCACCGAAGCGCATCCAGGCGATGTCGTCACCGAGGGTCTCGACCTTCCAGCCCGGGATGGTCGGCTCCAGCATCGCCAGGTTGGTCTTGCCACAGGCGCTCGGGAACGCCGCCGCGACGTAGTGGACCTTCTCCGTCGGCGAGATCAGCTTGAGGATCAGCATGTGCTCGGCGAGCCAGCCCTCGTCCCGGCCGATGGTCGAGGCGATCCGCAGCGAGTAGCACTTCTTGCCGAGCAGGGCGTTCCCGCCGTAGCCAGAGCCGTAGCTCAGGATCTCCCGCGTCTCCGGGAAGTGGGTGATGTACTTGGTCTCGTTGCACGGCCACGGCACGTCCGCCTCGCCCGGCTCGAGCGGGCTGCCGACCGAGTGCAGGCAGGGCACGAAGTCCCGCTCGTTGCCCCGGTCGTCGACGAACTTCGCCAGCGCACTGGTGCCCATCCGCGTCATGATCCGCATCGAGGTCACGACATAGGCCGAGTCGGTGATCTCCACTCCGAGCATCGGCTTGGCGGCCGACAGCGGGCCCATACAGAACGGGATCACGTACATCGTGCGACCGCGCATCGAGCCGCGGAACAGCTCGGTCAGGGTCGCCTTCATCTCCGCCGGCGCCATCCAGTTGTTCGTCGGCCCGGCGTCCTGCTCGTTCACCGAGCAGATGAACGTCCGCTCCTCCACCCTGGCGACGTCGTCGGGGTCGGACGCGGCCCAGAACGAGTTCGGCTTCTTCGCCAACCGGGTGAAGGTGCCGCTGTCCACGAGTTGGTTGGTCAGGCGGTCCCACTCCTGGTCGGAGCCGTCGACCCAGACCACCTCGTCCGGCGTGGTCAGCTCAGCCACTTCACGGACCCAGGACAGGAGCCGCTGGTGCGTCGTCGGTGCGTTGTCAACACCCGGGATTGCCACTGCCGTCATCTCGCTTCTCCTGACTGGACGCCGAATAGCGAACAGGACCCCGCTGTCCTGCGCTCGCGCGGACATCGGCGTCCTGAGTGAACGGCGAAGCCCCCGCCCGAGGACCTCGGACGGGTCTGCCGCATTGGGGATGTACAGAGGTTAACCAGATGAACAGCAGCTAACCGAGGCCTGGCGTGTCGCTTGCCTCACAAGACCGATTCGGGAATCGATTCAGCACTCGGACGTACGAGTCCGGGGCTCTGGCCTGCGTGTTCTCAGCCACACGGCGCACAGAAAAGACGATCCCGGCGAGGGTGTCCTCGCCGGGATCGTCTTTGTGGAGAATCAGTTGGCGGGCGCGTTCAGCGCTCCGCCCACACCGCGTCCGAGCCACTGGTGGCGTCGGGGGTGTAGCTGCCGTCCTCGGCGATGGTGCCCTCCTCGACCACGGTCCACTCGTCGGTACCGGTGTGCTGGGCGATCGTCACGTCGCCGTCGCTCTCGATGGTCATGGCCTGGTCGGCAATGCCGTCGCCGTCGGTGTCGGTGAACGCCAGGGTCGTGCCGTCGGAGTCGGTCACCACGGCGGTGTCCTTGACGCCGTCGCCATCGGTGTCGATGGTGGGCGCACCCGCGTCGACGTCCTCGCCCGGCATGTCGACCATGATGCCGCCCTCGGCCGAGGTGCCGGTCGTGTCCGTGGTGTCGGACGCCTCGGTGGCGCCGGTGTCCTCGGTGTCCGCGCCCGGCTCGGCGTCGTCGGCGCCGTCACCGGTCGGCGTCGGCAGCGTGTCGACGCTCTCGGCGGTCCACTCCCCGGTCGACGCGTCGTACTCGGCCCCCGCCACGACCTCGCCGTCCGCGTCGTACTGCACCGCGACGTCGGCGACACCGTCAGCGTTGGTGTCCGCGAACGCGACGAACGCGCCGTCCTCGGTCTCCACGACGGCGGTGTCGTTCTGGGAGTCGCCGTCCATGTCGTAGGTCTCCTCGACGACGTACTCCTCGCCGTCGACCTCGACAGTGAGCGCGTCCTGGCCCGTGTCGGTGTCCGTCGTGTTGGTGTCGTCGGTCGTGGTGTCGTCGTCCACGTACACGGGTCGCCCCCTCATTTCACGGTCTGTTGTTCGTTCGCCCTGTTATGACTGTTGGTATGACTGACGGTGCGGCCGGTCGGTTCCCGTCAGGCCTTGTCGCGTACCGAACGGATGCTGGCCAGCAGCTTCTCCGCGCGCTCGCGACCGGCTGTCACCTCCGCCAGTCGCTTGTTTACCACGTTCAGGCGCTTTGTTCGCTCGGCGGTGTCCAGTCTCAGCGCCTTGTCCACCTCGCGGAGCTCTTCCTCGATACCCGCGATCCGCCTGCCGAGCGCGTCGTCGAGCGCCAGCGCGAGCTGGGACTCGGTCTCGATCAGCTGCTCGGCGACCAGTTGGTCCAAAGTGGATCGTGCGTCGACGATCGACTCGGACAACCACTGCTTCATGTGCGTCTTGTCCGCGGTGTGCCGCCGGGTCTTGGCCAGCCACCAGCCGGCACCCAGACCGATCATGATCGTCGGCACCAGCAGGATGGGGGCCGCGACCGCGCCGGCCAGCGGCAGCAGCGCCATCTTGCCCGCGCTGAACCCGCCGGTGACGCCCATGAACACCAGCAGCCGGTCCTCGGCGGTCGGCGGCCGCTTGTCGGCCGGGCGCACCACGACCGCCGACCCGCCGGCACGGGCGAACTGGCCGCGGATGACCTCCAGCTCGTCCGGCTTGAACAGCTCGCCGAGGACGGTCTCGGTGACCTGGTTGAGCCGGATGGACACCGTGTTGCTGATCCGGCCGGACACCATCTGCAACGCGGCGTCCACCTGTGCCGGCAGCTCCCGCAGCTGGTCGCGGTCGGCGACGTCGATGGCCTGGCGGAACCAGGACTGCACGTCGCGCATCTGGCGGGCGACCTCGTGGTTGTTCTCCACCCTGGTGCGCTGGATCTCGCTGCGCATGCGGACCTGCCAGCCCTTGGTGGACGAGCGCCGCTCGGTGGTCAGCTCCTCCTTGCGCACCCGCAGCGACTCGGCCTCCTCCTCGCCGGTCGACAGCGCCCGCCGCTCGTTCTCCAGCCTGACGTTGAGCGTGCCAAGCGCGCTGGACAGCGCGCGCATGGTGTTGGCCTCGCCGAGCATCACCGACCGGCCGACCAGCAGGTCGGCGAGCGCGGTGCGCAGCTCCAGCACGCCGGAGCGCTCCTGGAGCATGGCGGTGGCCTCCGGGTTGGGCGCCTTGCCGGCCATCTCGAACATCCGCGCGGAGACCGGGTAGAACTTGGCGCCGGCGAAGCGCGGGGCGTGCTCGGCCAGCAGGTTCTGGTCGGCCGCCAGCACCTCGCGCCAGCCCCGGTACTGGTCCACTTTGGACAACGCGAACACGATCGTCTCGACCCGGTCGCCGACGCTGGCGAGGAAGTTCAGCTCGCCCAACGTGAACGGGGCGGAGGCGTCCACAACGAACAACAGCGCGGTGGCCGACGCGGCCGCCTCGGCGGCGAGCTCGCCGTGCACCGAGTCCAGCCCGCCGACCCCCGGAGTGTCCACAATGGTCAGCTTGTCGAGGAACTCCAGCGGGCCGTCGACCTCGACGTAGCGCGGCGGCAGCTCGCCGGCCGGCAGCTGGTGGCCGGCGGAGACCCAGTTGACCAGCTCGGCGATGTCGACCGGGACCGGCGCGAGCTGACCGGGGTAGCAGGCGCGGGCCTCCCAGCTCTCCGCGTGCCCGAAGACCAGATAGGTCGCGGTGGCCACATCCGCGTCGACCGGGGACAGCCCAGGATGCCCGAGCAGCGCGTTGACCAGCGAACTCTTGCCGCGGTTGGTCTCGCCGACGACGACCGCCGACGGCTTGCCCCGGCGCCGCTCGCGGATCTCGGCCACCCACTTGGCGGCGTCCGGGTCGGCGTCGCGCAGCAGCGCGAGCATCTTCTCCCGTGCCTGGGCGACCTGTTTCGGTAAGGACAGCTGCTGGGCGGGCGCGGTCATCGTTCCGCCTTGCTGTAGACGGTCACGATCGGCGCCCGGAGCAGTTCGCCCCGATCGGCGAAGCCGACCACCTCCGTCTCGGCGACCAGCCCGTCCAGGGAGTCGTCCCCGGTGGCCACGGTGCCGCCGGCCTCGTGGTGGGCCGGGTCGAACCGGACACCGTCGGGGCGCACCGCGTTCACGCCGACCCCGGCCAGGCCCTCCTCGATCCGCTCGGCCACCCCGGCGCTGCGCGCCCGGTCCAGCGCGTAGAGGCATAACTGCACCAGCGACCGGCGCTCGGCGAGCACCGCCTCCAACGCGTTGGGCGCGGTCGGCTGCTCGGCGGGGGACTCGAAGTCGGCGCCGGCGACCACGCCGTCCGCGGCGATGCCCGCCTGCGGGCCGACCTGCTTGACCGGTGGCTCCGCGGCCGCGCGGGCCGCCTCGGCGATCACCGAGGCCTTCACCTCGATGGTGGACTCGGTGCCGTCGGTCACGTTCATGTCCTCTTCCCTGCCACGTTTGAACCAGGAAGCCATGTCCCCACTCACCCCGACTGCTCACGAAGTTGTTGCCAGATAAGGAAATATGCGCGATGCACGACATGCGCGACCCGGCTCTGCGCAGGTGTGGCACCGAAGGAGGCGAACGAGCGCCACCAGCCGGCGCGCTCGAGGGAATAGGCGGACAGCTCCTTGTGCGGCCGGCCACGCAGGCCGAGCTGCTCGCCGATGTCGGCGCTGCTGCCCACCCGCAGCACCTCCTCGGCCAGGTCGTCGGGCATCGCGACCGCGCCGGAGGTCACCAGGGTGAGCGCCTCCAGCAGCCGCAGCTGGTGGGCCTCCGGCTTGGCCAGCAGCACCTCGATCGCGTCGTGCACCCGTTGCCGCTCGCCGGGGTCGCCAGAGGCGTGGGCGAGCGCGGTGACCGAGGCGAGCGCGGCCGCCGCCTTGATGCCGTCGGCCCTGGCGCGGAACACCGCGTCCAGCCGGTTGCGCACGCCGGCCAGGCCCGAGGCGTTGAGCAGCGTGCGGCGCAGCGAGCCCGCGGTCAGCTCGGGGTCGGCGCGCAGCGCGTCCACCGCGCAGCGCAGGCCGTAGAGGTCGAGCTTCTCCAACAGCCGCGCGCGGGTGCCGGTCGGCACCTCGCACTCCCAGGTGCTGAAGATGTCCGCGGACATCAGCATGGTCTCCCAGGTGCCGTCGTCCAGTTTGGACAACGAGCGCAGCGCGTCCGCGTCGGCCGAGGTGAAGCCGCCGGACTCGGCGGACTCGGCGAGCAGGCCGATCACCGGGATCACGTCGGCGACCCGGGGCTTGAGCGTCTGGGCCTGCTTCTCCGCGAGCAGGCTCGCGGCCTTCCACACGTCGCCGTCCGAGCCGGTGACCGACTCCGGGGTGATGGTGTCCGCCTTGTTCAGCACGGCGATCGCGTTCACCGGGCCGGCGTCGCGGCTGGCGGTGGCGGCGGTGAACGCGGCCAGCGCCTGCTGGTCGTCGGCGCGCACACCCTGGGTGACCACGTAGAGCACGGCCTCCGCGCCGGCGACCGCGTTGCGCGAGGTCTGGTCGAGCTCGTCGCCCTGCCCGTCCTCGCCGTCGGCGGCCCCGTCCTCGGCGGGGGCGCGGTGCTTGGCCGCGCCGAGCAGCTGCTCGGTGCGCTTGACCGAGGCGTCGTCCAGCGAGCCGAGCCCGGGGGTGTCGATCACCGTGAGGTCGCGCAGGACCGCGTTGGTGAGGTAGGCCTCCAGGTGGGAGACCTCGTCGAAGTTCACGTCCAGGTCGCCGGGGATCATGCCGGTCGCGTCGAACGGCAGGACCTGCTTGCGGCCGTCGGTGAAGATCAGCTCGACCCGGTCGACCGTGCCGTACTGGAAGCGGGTGACCAGCCGGGTGCACTCACCGACGTCGGTCGGCGCGACCCGGCGCCCGATGAGCGCGTTGACCAGCGTCGACTTGCCCGACTTGATCCGGCCGGCGACGGCGACCTGCAGTGGCGCGGACAGCCTGCGCAGCACTTCCCGGAAGCCGGCGGCGGTTCTGGCCGACACCTGGGGCTGTAGCCGGGTGCACAGGTTGGCCACCGCCGCCGACAACGGTCCGGCGAGCGGTTGCCCCTGCTCGACTACCGTCGTCACGTTCCCTGCTCCCTTCGACCTGACCGTGCCTGATCGTGCCATGACCGGGTCACGGTCCAGTACTACACATCGGTCGGCCCGGCCGAAAGTATTCGCCGCCGCGGCCGGGTCCACCCAGGGGCGTACGGGTGATGCGACCTCGGCTGGACGCGGAGAGCGGCCAGAACTGCCTAGTCTCGACCCGTGCGGCGATTCAGTCTGTGGATGAAGGCACACCCCTTCTTCGGGGACAGCCTGATCGCCGGCCTGCTCATCGTCATGGACGTGCTGGTCAACCTGGGCGGGCTGACCACCACGGATGGCGCCCAACGCCGCCCCTGGTACGTCATCGTGCCGCTGATCGTGGTCGCGGTCGCACCGATCGCCTTCCGCCGCCGGTACCCGGTCGCCGTCGCCTATGTGTGCCTGCTCGCCGGCCTGCCGCACACACTGCTCGAGCTCGGGCTCGCCAGCGCGTTCACCACCAGCATCTCGCTGTACACCCTGGTCGCCTATGTCAGCCGCCGGCAGGCGGCGATCTACGTGCTGGCCAATGTGGTGGTCACCGCCATCCAGACCCCGCTGCAGCTCGACGACCGCGCCAACGTGATCGCGACGCTGCTCGTGGTGGCGCTCTCGCTCGCGCTGTGCTGGGTGCTCGGCGAGTTCGTCGGCGCGCGCCGGGCCTACCACGAGGAGGTGGAGCGGCGGCTCGCGCTGCTGGAGGTCGAGCGCGACCACCAGGCGCGGATCGCGGTCAACGCCGAGCGCGCCCGGATCGCGCGGGAGCTGCACGACGTGGTCGCGCACGCGGTGAGCGTGATCGTGGTGCAGGCCGACGGCGCCGCCTATGCCGTGCACACCAAGCCCGACCTCGCCGAACGGGCGGTGAAGACGATCTCGGCCACCGGCCGGGAGGCGCTCACCGAGCTGCGCAGACTGCTCGGGCTGCTGCGCAGCGAGGACGCCAGCGGCGAGCTGACCCCACAGCCGGGCGCGCGGTCGCTCGCCGAGCTGACCGAGCGGGTGCGCTCGGTCGGGCTGCCGGTGCGGCTGGAGATCGTCGGCGAGGTGGACGACCTGCCGGCCGGCATCGGCCTCGGCGTCTACCGGATCGTCCAGGAGGCGCTGACCAACTCGCTCAAGCACGCCGGCAAGGGCGCCAGGGCCGAGGTCCGGGTCACGCGCAGCGCCAACCTCGTGGAGCTCGACATCACCGACGACGGCCGGCAGACGGTCCGGTCGCTGGTCGGGGTCGTCGGCGGCAACGGGCTGATCGGGATGCGCGAGCGGGCGCTGGTGTTCGGCGGGACGCTCGAAGCCGGTCCGGGGGCGACCGGCGGCTGGCAGGTTCGCGCACGGCTTCCGCTGGTCAACGACTGAGGCACTACGTTGACCTACGTGATCAGGGTGGTGCTCGTCGACGACCAGGAGCTCATGCGGTTCGGGTTCCGGATGGTGCTCGACGCGCAGGAGGACATGGAGATCGTCGGCGAGGCGAGCAACGGCGCGGAGGCCGTGACGCTGGCCGAGACGCTGCGCCCGGATGTCGTGCTGATGGACGTGCGGATGCCGGTGCTCGACGGCGTCGAGGCGACCAAGCAGATCACCGCCGGCGGCTTCGCCAAGGTGCTCGTGATGACCACCTTCGACCTGGACGAGTACGCGCTCTCCGCGCTGCGCAACGGGGCGAGCGGCTTCCTGCTCAAGGACACCCCGCCGGCGCACCTGGTGTCCGCGTTGAAGTCGGTGGCCAGCGGCGACGCGGTCGTCTCGCCGAGCGTGACCCGCAGGCTGCTCGACCGGTTCCTCGGGTCCGCCGGCGGCCAACTGCGCGACGCGGCGATACTCGACGTGCTGACCGAACGGGAGCGCGAGGTACTGCTGCTGATGGCGCAGGGCCTGTCGAACACCGAGATCGCGCGGAAACTGTTCCTGTCCGAGGCGACGGTGAAGACCCACGTCGGCCGCATTCTGTCCAAACTGGACGTTCGGGACCGGGTACAGGCGGTCGTGCTCGCCTACGAGACCGGCCTGGTCCGTCCAGGGGAGCACTGAGACCCCTAGCCGCGCCAGCGGAATTCAGGGTTGACCTCAGGGTGGTAACCGATCCCACCCACCTCTGGGTTGATGGAGGCTACCTCCAGAAGCTGACCCGAAGTGGCGACCACAGGTGGACGTGCGGGGGCATGCGACACCGCGAGTATTTGGGTAGCAAACGGGGATCGGAACCAAAGACGTTCAGGGAGAAACCATGATTGAGGCAATCGGCCTCAGCAAGCATTACGGGAAGACGGTCGCGGTCAACGACCTGTCCTTCACCGTCAAAGCAGGACGGGTGACCGGCTTCCTCGGCCCGAACGGCGCCGGCAAGTCGACCACCATGCGGATGATCCTCGGCCTCGACTCGCCGACGGCCGGTGGTGTCCGGATCAACGGCAAGCGCTACCGCGAACTGCACAACCCGCTGAACACCGTCGGCGCGCTGCTCGACGCGAAATGGGTGCACGCCAACCGGTCCGCCCGCGCCCACCTGCGCTGGCTGGCCAGGTCCAACCGGCTGCCGACCTCGCGGGTCGACGACGTGCTCGAGATCGTCGGACTGACCAGCGTGGCCAACCGGCGGGCCGGCGGGTTCTCCCTCGGCATGTCCCAGCGCCTCGGCATCGCCGCCGCGCTGCTCGGCGACCCGGAGGTCCTGCTGTTCGACGAGCCGGTCAACGGGCTGGACCCGGAGGGCATCCTGTGGATCCGCCGGTTCATGCACCGGCTGGCCGACGAGGGCCGGACGGTGTTCGTGTCCAGCCACCTGCTCTCGGAGATGGCGCTGACCGCGCAGGAGCTCGTGGTGATCGGCCGCGGGCAGCTGATCGCGCAGTGCAGCACCGAGGAGTTCGTCGCGCAGGCCACCGAGAACACGGTGACCGTGCGCAGCCCGCAGCTCGAGCTGCTGGGCTCGGCGCTGAGCCAGCAGGGCGCGGCCGTGCGCACCGAGGACCAGCGCCTCATAGTGTCCGGAGTGGACATCGCGGCCATCGGGGACCTGGCCGCCACCAAGGGGATCGCGCTGCACGAGCTGAGCCAGCAACGCGGCTCGCTCGAGGAGGCGTTCATCCAGCTCACCGGGGACTCGGTCGAGTACCACGCCGACGCCGGCAGTGCCGGTGGTGCCAACGCCACCGACCAGCTCGCCGCCGACCTCATGCCCGCCGGGAAGTGACGACATGACTCTGCTCGCTGTTGAACGCATCAAACTGTTCACCACCCGCTCGCCGATGTGGTCCACGCTGGCCACGCTCGCGGTCACCATCGGCTTCGCCGCGCTGATCGCCGGCGTGGACACCGAGAGCCTGCCCACGATCGCCTCCACCCAGTTCGGCTACAGCTTCGGGCTGGTCGTGATCATGGTGATGGCCGCGCTGGCGATCACCACGGAATACCGCTTCGGCACCATCAGGGCGACCTTCCAGGCGGTGCCCAACCGCACCGCGGCCCTGCTCGCGAAGACCACCGTCGTCGCGGGGTTCGCCGCGCTCATCGGCCTGATCGCCGCGTTCGGCTCGGTCGCCATCGCCAAGCTGATCCGGCCCGGCGCCAACCTCGGCATCGACACCGCCTTCGAGTGGCGGGCCACCGCCGGCACCAGCCTGGTGTACGCGACGGCCGCGGTCATCGCGGTGGCGGTCGGCATCCTGGTGCGGCACTCGGCCGGCGCGGTGTCGGCGGTACTGGTCTACAGCCAGCTGGTGGAGGGCCTGGTCACGCTGATCCCGAACGTCGGCGACGACATCCAGAAGTGGATGCCCTTCTACGTGGCCAACAAGTTCCTCACCGGTGACCCGGACCCGACCGGCCGGGCGATCGCCGAGGGCCCGCCGCCGTCGGCCGCGACGCTGAGCCCGTGGTGGGCGCTGGCCTACTTCGTCGGGTTCGCGCTGGTCATGCTGGTGATCTCACTGGTCGTCGCGAACAAGCGGGACGCCTAGGAACCGACGCCGCGACTCGCGGCCGGGTGTGGGGACACCCGACCACCGTGCCGCGGCAGCCAGGGAAACGAGCCCGGGTCACCTTTCGGGGGGTGACCCGGGCTCATCGTATTTGTCCGCGAGGTGTGTCACTCTTGGTAGCCGCGGGTAACACTGCGACGCCCGTGGCCGATACGCCGTATGGACGGGGTCACGTGTTTTACACCAGTCGGTCTGATTAAGACCACGTTAAGCCATTGTGACCCTGCCCACATGAAGCGGACAGACCGGGGTCCGCCGATGTCCTATCGGAGGTAGGAGCAATACCGGTCTGCGCCTAACTACATATTGAGGGTGTCCTTGGAGGTGGACTTGTGACGGTGGTTGACACCGGCCCGTTTCCCGATGCCGCCGCAACGGCGGCGGTTGAGCAACGACGCTCGTCCAACCCACTGTCCCAGTCGGTTCCGTCCCAGTCGACCCATCGATCGGCGGTCCGCGTCGAGCCGATGCTCGGGCTGGAGTGGTCCCGGGCCATCGAGATGTGGGGCGCCGAGGACGCGACGACGCCCGCCGAGACCCGCCGCGCCTGGCTGCACCGCGCACCAGAAGCCCAGGTCATGGCCCTCTATCAGTCCATCATCGAGGCCGATCCGCGCGCGCCTGCGCCATGGTGGCTGCGTGCGCTGGCCGCCGGCACGCTGAGTTCGCGCGCCGAGGGCTTCGCGGTCGAGGACCGGGTCGCCAAGCTGCTGTCCGCCCGGCCGGGCTGGGTGTTCGTGCCGTGGGCGACCGAGGGCTCGTCCGGGTACTGGGAGTTCGTGCCATCGGAGCGCAAGCTGCTCGAGCCCGGCATGCCGACGACCCTCATGCTCACCGACCGGCACACCGGCTGGATCGACGTGTTGCGGGTGCACACCGGGGAGCCCCCGGAGCCGGTGGCCGTCGACGGCCTTGCCGATCTGCGCGCGAACCTCGCCCGCCTCGAGTCGATGGGGCCCGCCTAGGCTCTGCGGGTGCCATCACCCGACCTGACCGGCCGCCGCACGGTGGTCAGCTTCGTCAACCGCGGCGGCCGGATGACCGTCGGCCAGGCCCGTGCCTGGGAACGACACTGGTCGCGCCTCGGCCGGGAGGTGGCGGCGCTGCCACCCGGCCCGATCGGGTTCGCCGACTGGTTCGGCCGGGAGGCGCCCGTGCTGCTGGAGATCGGCTCCGGCATGGGTGAGACCACCTCTGCGCTGGCCAAGGCCGCGCCGGAGCTGAACTACCTGGCGGCCGAGGTCTACCCGCCAGGGCTCGCGCAGCTGATGATGCGCGCCGAGTCGATGGCCATCGAGAACCTGCGGCTGGTGCGCGGGGACGCGGTGGTGCTGCTCGACGAGCACGTCGCGGCCGGCTCGCTGCACGGCGTGCGGATCTTCTACCCGGACCCGTGGCCGAAGAAGAAGCACCACAAGCGCAGGCTGGTCGACCAGGAGTTCGTCGCGCTGGTCGCGTCCCGGCTCGCGCCGGGCGGGCGACTGCACCTGGCCACCGACTGGGAGAACTACGCCGAGCAGATGCACGCGGTGCTCACCGGAGAGCCGTCGCTGCGCAACCTGTACGCCGACGAGCCGGGTGGGTGGGCGCCCCGGCCGCCGTGGCGACCGCTGACCAAGTTCGAGAGCCGGGCCGAGGAGGCCGGGCGGATCAGCCGGGACCTCATCTTCGAACGCGACTGATATGTCCGGTTCCTTGCCGGTGCCCTGTTCGCCCGTCTAGAATTTTGGTTGTGCAACCAGGAAACCAGTCGGGCGCTCAAACACGCTCGTTCATCGAGCAGGCCCGGCGGGCGCAGATCGTGCACGCGGCGACCGAGACCATCGCCGAGCTGGGTTTCGCCAAGGCCTCGCTGGTGCGCATCGCCGGCCGGGCGAAGATCAGCCCCGGCCTGATCTCCTACCACTTCGCCGGCAAGGACGAGCTGATCGCCCAGGTCGTGACCGATGTCGTGGCGGCGATGAACGCGGAGATCGAGCGGCGAAGCGCGGGGGCGGAGAGCTACCTCGACGCGCTGCGGGCGATCATCACCGGCTTCGTGCACTTCTGCGCCGAGCACCGCACCCGGATGTACGCGCTGCGCGAGATCGCCGCCAACGGTGGACCGGTCGCCGGCGCGGACACCGCCGACCAGCTCACCGAGTTGCTGCGCGCCGGCCAGGCGGAGGCCGAGTTCCGCGACTTCGACCCGCACCTGATGGCGGTGACCCTGAACGCCGCGCTGCAGGCGGTGCCCGCGGAGCTGTACTCCAGAGCGGAGACCGACGCCGGCCGGTATGCCGACGAGTTGGCCGAGACGTTCGTGCTCGCCGTCACGCGGAGGAGGAGACGTGGCTGAGGTACTGATCCCGCCCCGCCACCGGATCGAGCGACGCGCGATGGGCTGGTGGGCGCTGCGCACGGTGGCCACGACCGCGGTCGCGGGTGGGGTGCTGTTCCTCGGCTACCTGCTGATCACGCCGTGGCGCTCGTGGACCGGGCCGATCCTGCTGACCGTGCTCGGGCTCGGCCTGGCACATCTGCTGATCATCCCGCCGTGGCGCTACGCGGTACACCGCTGGGAGGTCACCGAGGACGCGGTGTACGTACGCAGCGGCTGGTTCGTCCGGGAATGGCGCATCGCGCCGATCTCCCGGGTACAGACGGTGGACACCGTGCGCGGCCCCCTCCAGCAGGCCCTCGGCCTGGCCACGGTCACCGTCACCACGGCCTCCGCCGCCGGCCCGATCGCCCTCGTCGGCCTGGACCACCACACCGCCACCACCATCGCCAACGACCTGGCCGAAATCACCCAATCCACCCCCGGCGACGCCACATGACCCAACCCCCGAACCCAACCAACACTTCTAAACCCGGGGAGGCGGAACAGCTGCTGGACGCCAGGGTTATCTGGGTTGATCTGGTGCGGATGTTGTTGTCGTTGGTGCCGCTCGCGGTGACGACGGTCGTGGCCGGTGGGGCGGTGGACGGTTCGGTGTTGTGGCCGGCGGCGATCATCGGGGTCGCCGGGGTGGCGGCCGCGATCAGCGACGTCCTGCGCTGGGCGAAGACCCGCTACCGGATCACCGACGAGCTGGTGGAGGTGCGCACCGGGCTGGTGGTTCGTACGCACCGCTCGATCCGCCGGGACCGGATCCGCAGCGTCGACACCACGGCCAAGCTGCGCCACCGGCTGGCCGGGCTGCGCATAGTGGAGATCCGGGCCGGGGACCGCACGGCCGGCGGCAAGTCCGCGTCACTGCGGCTGGACGCGGTGTCGGCGAGCACCGCCGCCCGGCTGCAGGCCGAGCTGCCGGCCGGCACCCGCGCGGCGGCGGCGAAACCGGCACCGGAGCAGGCCGCGGCGGAGCCCGCGGAACAGGTGCCGGCCGCCGAGGCCGTGCTCGCCACGTTCCGGTGGCGGTGGCTGCCCTACAACGCGTTCACCATCTGGGCCTTCCTCACCGCCGCCGGCCTCGGCTGGGGCGCGTACTGGTTCGGCAACTCGGTTGGCGTCGACCTGGCCGAGTTCGTGGTCGGGGCGTTCGACCGGGCCGACCTGCCGACCGGGTGGACGATCGTGCTCGCCGTGCTCGCCGCGGGGACCGTCGGCGTGGTCGGGGTCGGCGCGGCGTTCGTGGCCGAGCAGTGGGCGTTCCGGCTGGTCAGGGCGGACACCCCGAACGGGACCGTGCTGCGCACCAGCCACGGGCTGTTCCGCACCCGGCGCATCGACCGCGACGAGGGCCGGCTGCGCGGTGTCGAGCTGCGCAGGCGCCTGCTGTGGCGGTGGACGAGCGCCACCGAGACCTCGGTGGTGTCCACCGGGCTGACCGGGTCCAGCTGGTCGACCGGCGGGGCCACCGTGCTGCCGATGGCGCCGCTGGCCGACGCCATGCGGGTGGCGACCGCGGTGCTCCGCGACGACCGGCCGCTGCGGGCACCGCTGCGCGCCCACCCGGCGGCGGCACTGCGCCGGCGGCTCGGCTGGGCCGCGATGATCTGTGGCGTGCTCACCGGCGCGCTGTGGCTGCTCGGCCGGGTAACGGCCCTGCCGGCGAACCTGTGGCTGGCCGGGGTCGGGCTGTCGCCGGTCGCGGCCGGGCTCGCGGTGTTGGCCTACCGCTCGCTCGGGCATGCCGTGGTCGGCCGGCACCTGGTGACCAGCAGCGGGCTGAACCGGTCGACCGTGGTGCTGAGCCGGGACGCGGTGATCGGGGTGACCTTCCGGCAGTCGGTACTGCAGCGCAGGCTCGGCCTGGTGACGTTGCGCACGACCACCGCGGCCGGTCGCGGCAGCTACCCGACCCCCGACCTGCACGTCGCCGACGGCGTCGCGCTGGCCGACACGACCGTGCCCGGGTTGCTCACGCCGTACCTGCGGCCGAACCCGGTTGGTGGCCCCGCGGACGTGGCACGGGAGAACGTTCCGTCACGCTGAACTGCCTGGCAGGATCGTTTCCATGCGCACTCCCCAACGCCTGCGGGCCCCGATCGTGTTGCCCTGTGACCCCACGTGCTCGGTGCTGCGGGATGCCGTCGTCGACGTGGACGCCGAGGGCCGGATCGCCTACTGCGGCCCGTTCGATCAGGCTCCCGCCAGCGACGCGCCGGTGCGCACGCTGCCGGGGATCCTGCTGCCCGGCCTGGTCAACGTGCACGCGCACAGCCCGATGACGGTACTGCGCGGGATGGGCGGCGACCTGCCGCTGCTGCGCTGGCTGCGGGAGATCATCTGGCCGGCGGAGGCGAAGCTGAGCCCGGCCGACATCGAGGCCGGGATGGCGCTCGGCTCGGTGGAGATGCTGCGCGGCGGCATCACCACCAGCGTCGAGCAGTACTTCCAGACCGAGCACGTGATCCGCGCCCTGCGCGCGACCGGCCAGCGCGCGATCATCGGACCGGCGATCGTGGACACCCCCGGGCACAACTGGCGCGCGCAGCTGGACGAGATCAGCGCCCGGATCGACGTCGACGGCCGGTTCTGCGGCGCGGACGACCGGATCGAGATCGGCTACGGCCCACACTCGGCCTACACCCTGCCGCCCAACGCGCTGACCATGGTCGGCGAGGCGGCCAGGGCACGGTCGGCGCTCGTGCTGCTCCACGTGGCCGAGTCCGCGGAGGAGGACGCGGCCCAGCGCGCGAAGTACGGGTCGGTGCCCAGGATGCTGGCCGAGGTCGGCCTCTACGGCGACCGGGTGCTCGCCGCGCACGCGGTGCACCTGTCCGACGAGGACATCGCGCTGTTCGCCGAGCACGGGGTCGGGGTGGCGCACTGTCCGGGGTCCAACGCCAAGCTGGCGTCGGGCATCGCGCGGCTGGCCGACCTGCGGGCGGCCGGGGTCGCGGTCGGCCTCGGCACCGACGGGCCGGCCAGCAACGACGACCTGGACCTGTGGGAGGAGATGCGGCTGGCCGCGGTGTTCGCCAGGGTGTCGGCGATGGACTCGGCCGCGGTGGTCGCCGCCGACACCCTGCTGCTGGCCACCCGGGGCGGCGCGGACGCGGTTGGCCGCACGGACATCGGTGCGCTGGAGGCCGGCCGGTGGGCCGACCTGGTGCACGTCGACGTCGACGACCCGGCGTTCACCGCCGGCCTCGCCGTGTCCGACGAGCACCTGCTGGCCAACCTCGTCTGGGCCGCGGGCACCCGGCTGGTGCGGGATGTGTGGGTCGCCGGCGACCAGGTGATCGCCGACCGCGAGCCGACCATGGTCGACCGGACCAAGGTGCAGGCGGCGGCCGGCGCGGTCACCAGGCGGCTGCTGTAGATCACCGCTGCCGGATCACCAGCTGGTGCACGTGGGCGTCCGGCGGGGTGGTGATCGCGGCGTGCACGACCTTGGCCACCGAGGCCGGGTTCATGTACTTGTCCGGTTCGAACTCGCCGTTCTCGAAGGTGCGGACCGCGCGTTGCATGTCGGTCGCGGTGCGGCCGGGGTGGACCGCGGTGACCCGGATCCCCGGCTCCTCCTGGCGCAGCACGTCGGCGAACGAGCGCAACGCGAACTTGCTCGCCGAGTAGGCGCCCCAGTTCGGGTTGGCGGTCAGCCCGGAGCCCGAGTTGATCAGGATCACCTGGCCGGCGCTGGCCCGCAGGGCCGGCAGCAGGCATCGGGTCAGCTCGACCACGGCGAGCACGTTGATCTCGTAGGACTCCCGCCAGGCCGAGGTCGGCAGGTCGGCGATCGTGCCGAGGCGCACGATGCCGGCCGAGTGCACCAGGACGTCGAGCCGGTCGATGCCGGCGGCCGCCGCCTCGACCGCCGCCGGGTCGGTCAGCTCCACCGGCCACGGCCGGGCGCTTGGCAGCTCGCCGGCGACCGCGGCGAGCCGCTGCTCGTCGCGGCCGCCGAGGAGCAGGTCATGGGTGTCGGCGAGCGCGGTGGCCACGGCGGCGCCGATGCCGCGGGAGGCACCGGTGATCAACGCGACTGGGCGGGGTGTCATGAACCCCACGGTAAGCAGTGCCCCGCCCGCCCGGCGAGCGCGCCCCCGGTCAGCGACGATCCTGGTAGACCGCGACCACCGACGGCCTCGGTTGGCTGGTGCCGCCGTCCGGCCAGTGCGACAGCGGGTTGTCCGCGCTCGCCCCGTCCAGCTCGCCGGGATGCTGCACGGACACCAGCACGAGGTCGTCGCGGATCACCGGCCCGCAGGTCTCCCCGCCCGCCGGCACGGTGAGGAACTGCTTGACGTGCCCGCGTTCCCGGCCATCGACCGGCACCGCGAACAGCCCGTCGTTCGAGCCGAGTGCGTTGCCGTCGGTGGAGATCCACAGGTTGCCCGCGCTGTCGAAGGCCAGGTTGTCCGGGCAGGAGATCGGGCTGACCTGCGACTTGTCGTAGCCGGCGAAGTAGGTGTCCGGTGAGTTCGGGTCGCCGCAGACCAGCATGAGCCGCCAGGAGAACCGGGTCGCGGTGTTGTCGCCGCGATGTTCCTCGAGTTCCAGCACGTGCCCGTGCCGGTTGGTCACCCTCGGGTTGACCTCGGTGGCGCCCTCCCGGCCGGCGTCGCCGCGTTGGGAGTTGTTGGTCAGCGCCGCGTACATCCGGCCGGACTTCAGGCTCGGCTCGACGTCCTCCGGCCGGTCCATCTTCGTCGCCCCGACCGCGTCCCCCGCCTCGCGGGCGAAGACGTACACCTCCTCGGCCGTCATACCGTCCACAAAGGACCGGTCGTTGTGCGCCAACGGAAGCCACTCGCCGGAGCCGTCGAACTCCCCGTCCGCCGGCAGCGTGCCGGTGCCGTCGATCTGCTCCGGCGGGCTGTCGCCGGTGAACCGGGCGACGTAGAGCGTGCCGGTGTCCAGCAGCCGCTTGTTGTGCTCGCGGGCGTAGCGGCCGTCGCCCTTCTTGAACCGGCCGTCGGAGACGAACTTGTACAGGTACTCGAACCGCTCGTCATCGCCCATGTAGGCGACCACCCGGCCGTCGCGGGCGACGATCACGTTCGCGCCCTCGTGCTTGAACCGGCCGAGTGCGGTGTGCTTCACCGGGTTCGACTCCGGCTCGAGCGGGTCGATCTCCACGATCCAGCCGAACCGGTTGGCCTCGTTCGGATCCCGCGCCAGGTCGAAGCGCCGGTCGAAGCGCTCCCACTTGCGCTCGGTCGCCCCTGCCGGGAAGCCGTAGCGGGCCAGCCGGGCCCTGGCCACCTCGTCGGTCACCGCGTCGGCGTTGCCGAAGTACTGGTTGACGTTCTCCTCGCCGGACAGGATCGTGCCCCACGGGGTCAGCCCGCCGGAGCAGTTGTTCATGGTGCCCAGGACGAGCGTGCCGTCCTGGTCGGCGGAGGTCCGCAACAACTCGGCGCCCGCGGCCGGACCGCGCACGTCGAACGGCGTAGTCATGGTGATCCGGCGGTTGTACTGCCGGTCGACGCGCACCGCCAGGCGCCCGCGCCGGTCCTGCTCGAGCAGCACCACCGACAGCCCGTGCGCGGCCAGCCCGATCTCGAACTGCTCGCGGGTCGGGTCGTCGGGGTCCCAGCCGTAGAACATGTTGCCCTCGCTGGTGTACTCGTGGTTGTTGACCATGAGCCAGCGGTCGCGATGGCCGGGCACCCGCACCAGCGCGCAGTAGTCGTTGTTGAACCCGAACTGACCGGCCTGGGCCGCCGCGGTCTGGTTCGCGAAGTCGAACTCCGGGGCGCCGGGCAGGATCGGGTCGCCCCACCGGATCAGCACGTCCTGCTGGTAGCCACGCGGCACCACGACCGCGTCCAACCGGTTGGGCGCGACCGGCTCGAAGTCCAGCCCCCGGTGCGCGGGCGGTGCCGCGACGGCGACCCCGGGCACGGCCCCCGAGCCGACGACGCCGAGCCCGGCGCCGGCCACCGCGACCACCGCGCCGGCCTTGAGCACCTTGCGCCGGCCGACGACCTGCCCGACCACGTCCCCGAAGTACGGGTTGTCCGAGGTGTTGGGCGCCTCGTGCGCACAGGCGTCACCGCACCGGTAACGGCAGGTCACCGCGGCTCTCCCGGGCGAACGGGTGGGCAGCAGGGGCAGTAACCGGGGCTTGTCGGCAGCGGGCACGCGTCTCCTCCGTGGTCAGTGGGAACTCGCTGACCGTAGGAGAGCGACTACCGGGAGACAAGCGTGGACCGGCCGCGCCCGGGAGGGACGCGGCCGGTCGGCCCAACCCCTTACTTCTTCCAGACCGCGACGACCGACGGCCTCGGCTGGCTGGTGCCGCCGTCCGGCCAGTGCGACAGCGGGTTGTCCGCGCTCGCCCCGGTCAGCTCACCCGGGTGCTGCACGGAGACCAGCACGAAGTCGTCGGTGACGACCGGCCCGCAGGTCTCCGCGCCGTGCGGCACGGTGAGGAACTGCTTGACGTGCCCGCGTTCCCGGCCATCGACCGGCACCGCGAACAGGCCGTCGTTGGTGGACAACGCGTTGCCGTCGGTGGAGATCCAGAGGTTCCCCCGGCTGTCGAAGGCCACGTTGTCCGGGCAGGAGATCGGGCTGACCTGCGACTTGTCGTAGCCGCCGAAGTAGGTGTCCGGCGAGTTCGGGTCGCCGCAGACCAGCAGCAGCTTCCAGGAGAACCGGGTGGCGGTGTGGTCACCCCGGCGCTCCTCGATCTCCAGCACGTGCCCGTGCTTGTTGTTCGCGCGCGGGTTCATCTCCGTGGGGCCTTCCTTGTCCGGCTTGCCCCGATCGGTGTTGTTGGTCAGCGCGGCGTAGATCCGGCCGTTGCGCTGGCTGGCCTCGACGTCCTCCGGCCGGTCCATCTTGGTCGGGTTGACCGCGTCGGCCGCCTGCCGGGTGAAGACGTACACCTCCTCCGCGGTGAAACCGTCCACAAAGGACCGCTTGTTGTGCGCCAACGGGATCCACTCGCCCGCGCCGTCGAACTCGCCGTCCTCGGCGCCGTCGCCGGTGAGCCGGGCGACGTAGAGCGTGCCGGACTCGAGCAGGGTCTTGTTGTGCGCGCGGGCGTGGCGGCTGTCGCCCCGCTTCATCCGCTTGTCGGAGACGAACTTGTAGAGGTAGTCGAACCGCTCGTCGTCGCCCATGTAGGCGACCACCCGGCCGTCACGGGCGACGATCACGTTCGCGCCCTCGTGCTTGAACCGGCCGAGCGCGGTGTGCTTCACCGGCGTCGAGTCCGGCTCGAGCGGGTCGACCTCCACGATCCAGCCGAACCGGTTGACCTCGTTGGGT
Organism: Actinophytocola sediminis; assembly: GCF_054779715.1. Classification (NCBI taxonomy): domain Bacteria; kingdom Bacillati; phylum Actinomycetota; class Actinomycetes; order Pseudonocardiales; family Pseudonocardiaceae; genus Actinophytocola; species Actinophytocola sediminis. Next base: position 128,138 of record NZ_BAAGXS010000017.1, read on the forward strand.
TCGCGCGCCAGGTCGAACCGCTCGTCGAACTGCTCCCACCGGCGGACCGACGCGCCGCCGGAGATGCCGTAGCGGGCCAGCCGCGCCTTGGTCACCGGATCGGTGACCGCGTCGGCGTTGCCGAAGTACTGGTTGTAGTTCTCCTCGCCGGACAGCACCGTGCCCCACGGGGTGACCCCGCCCGCGCAGTTGTTCAGCGTGCCGAACACCCGCCGCCCGCTCGGGTCGGCCGAGGTCCGCAGGTACCGCGAACCGGCGGCGGGACCGGTCACGCCGAACTCGGAGCCGACCGTGATCCGCCGGTTGTAGCGGCGGTCCAGCCTGACCTCGAGGCCACCGCGGCGGGCCTGTTCCACCAGGACCACCGACAGGCCGTGCGCCGCCCAGGCGGTCTCGACCTGCTCGCGGCTGGGGTTCTCCTCGTCGTAGCCGAGGAACATGTGCGTCTCGGTGGTGTACTCGTGGTTGCTGACCATCAGCCACGCGTCGCGCCGGCCGGGCAGCGGCACCAGGCCACAGAAGTCGTTGTTGTACCCGAACTGCGCGGCCTGCGCGGCCGCGGTCTGGTTGGCGAAGTCGAACGTCGGCGCCCCGGGGAGCACCGGGTCACCCCAGCGGATCACGATGTCGTGGTCGTAGCCGGGCGGGGTGACGATCCGGTCCTCGATGTTCGGCGCGACCGGCCGGAAGTCCAGCCCGTGTCCGTGGCCCCCACCGTGACCTCCGCCGTGGTCTCCGCCGTGGCCAGGACCGGCGACCGCGGTCCCCGCGCCCACGGTCGCCAGCCCGGCACCGGCGACCGTGAGCACCGCACCGGCCTTGAGCAGCCTGCGGCGGTTGACCTCCGCCACGACATCGGCGAAGTAGGGGTTTTCCGAACGGTTCGGCACCTCGTGCGAGCAGGCGTCACCACAGCGGTAACGGCAGGTGACCGCGGCTCGGCCGAACGTGTTGGTGGTGGGTAACAGCGGAAGGAGCCGGGGCTTCTCGGCAGACACACGATCCTCCTGAGCAGTGGGAACGCGCTGACGCTAGGCCGAGAAGACCAGCGGGAGTCGCCGCCGAGATGAACACCGGACGAACAACCGCTAGAAGCCGATCTCCTCGCGGACGAGCACCACCGTGCCGCGCCCCGGCATCTCCTGCTCGATGATGAGCGTCTTGCCGATGAAGGTCTGGGCGCCCTTGAGCCGCCACACCTCGTGCTCGCGCGGGAAGCTGTAGGTCCGCACCCGGCGCAGCGCGGTCTCCAGGTCCGGCACGACCTTCTGCGCGCCGACCACCCAGATGGCCTGCTCCGCGCCGGCGGCGTAGGGCCCGAGCTGGCTGCCGCTGGCCGACACGGCGACCAGCATGCCGTCCTCGGTGACCGCGTGCACGCTGCCGACGACCACCTCCGGCGTGGCGCCCATGGTGATCTGGGTACGGATGTCGGTCGGGTCGACGTCGGCCAGCGCGGCGCGCACCGAGCGGAACTCGCCCGAGGTGTCCACGTCCTCCTGGATGCCGGAGCTGCGCAGGGTCTGGCTGTTGGCGGTGAAGACCGCCTTGTCGCGCGGCAACAGCTCGCGGACCAGGTCCCTGGCGTGCGCGACGGAGTCGACCACGTGGGCGGTGAAGCCCCGCTCGGTCAGGCCCTTGGCCGCCCGGGACAGCTGCTCGTCGCCCGCCGGCAGCGCGAACGACGTGTCGACCGGGATGGGCTCGATGGTCATGTGGTCCCCTTTGATGGTGGTTCTGATTAGTAACTGACCCCATCTTGAGGAACTATGATTGACATGGGCAGAAGGCACTTTGGACTGCCTCAGGCACCTGGAGGTAACCGTGCAGCTAGCCGAGCCGGAATCGGCGCAACTGTGTGAGGCGCGACAGACCCTCAGCCGCGTCGGCGACAAGTGGTCGATCGCGGTGATCTACGCGCTGGGCCACACGACCAAGCGGTTCACCGAGCTGCGCCGGGAGATCAACGGGATCAGCCAGCGCATGCTGACCGCGACCCTGCGCACGCTCGAACGCGACGGGCTGGTGTCCCGCACGGTCCACCCGGTGGTGCCGCCCCGGGTCGACTACGCGCTCACCGAACTCGGGGTGACCCTGCTCGGCACGGTCTGCACCCTGATGCGGTGGGCCATCGACCATGCCGACGACATGGCGCGGGCGCGCGCCGAGTACGACGCGCGCCCGGATGGCCAACCAGTCGGTCCGCCGCTCAGCGCTCCAGCTCACCAGCGATGAACTTCTCCACCGCGTCGTAGGCCTCCGAGTCGGAGTACTGCTCCGGCGGCGACTTCATGAAGTAGGACGACGCGGACAGGATCGGCCCGCCGATCCCGCGGTCCAGCGCGATCTTGGCCGCGCGCACCGCGTCGATGATCACCCCGGCGGAGTTGGGCGAGTCCCAGACCTCGAGCTTGTACTCCAGGTTCAGCGGCACGTCGCCGAAGGCCTTGCCCTCCAGCCGGACGTAGGCCCACTTGCGGTCGTCCAGCCACGGCACGTGGTCCGACGGCCCGATGTGCACCGACGCGCGTTCCATCTCGTGCGGGATCTGGGAGGTGACCGACTGGGTCTTGGAGATCTTCTTGGACTGCAGGCGCTTGCGCTCCAGCATGTTCAGGAAGTCCATGTTGCCGCCGAAGTTGAGCTGGTAGGTGCGCAGCAGCTCCACCCCGCGGTCCTCGAACAGCTTGGCCAGCACCCGGTGGGTGATCGTCGCGCCGACCTGGGACTTGATGTCGTCGCCCACGATCGGCACGCCGGCCTCGGTGAACTTGGCCGCCCACGCCGGGTCCGAGGCGATGAACACCGGCAGCGCGTTGACGAAGGCCACGCCGGCGTCGATCGCGGCCTGGGCGTAGAAGCGGTCCGCGTCCTCCGAGCCGACCGGCAGGTAGGAGACCAGCACGTCGGCCTTGGCCGCCCGTAGCGCGGCCACCACGTCCACCGGCTCCTCGTCGGCCTCGGTGATGATGTCGCGGTAGAACTCGCCGAGCCCGTCGAAGGTGTGCCCACGCTGCACGCTCACCCCCAGCGGCGGCACGTCGCAGATCTTGACCGTGTTGTTCTCGCTGGCCACGATCGCCTCGGACAGGTCACGGCCGACCTTCTTGGCGTCCACGTCGAACGCGGCGACGAACTCGACGTCACGTACGTGGTAGTCGCCGAACTGGACGTGCATGAGGCCAGGAACGCGGGTGGCCGGATCGGCGTCGCGGTAGTAGTGCACGCCCTGGACCAGCGACGCCGCGCAGTTGCCGACGCCGACGATCGCCACCCGAACACTGTGCCGGCGCTGTTCGCCCATGCCGGTTCTCCTTCTCCCTGTGTGTCCGCGATCTGTCCCGGATCACGGAAAGTTCCCTGTCACAGGTCCGCGCTGACCTGCCGGCGTCGAGGTGTCAGTCACTGGTCGACGCCGTCCTGCTGGTCCTTCTGTTCCCGCTGCTCGGTCGCGATCAGCTCGTTGAGCCAGCGAACCTCCCGTTCGCTGTGCTCGAGCCCGAGGCGGTGCAGCTCCCGGGTGTAGCGGTCGATCTGCTCACTCGCGCGAGCCACCGACGAGCGCAGGCCCTCCCGCCGTTCCTCGACCCGGCGGCGGCGACCTTCCAGGATGCGCATCCGGACATCGGCCGGCGTGCGCGAGAAGAAGGCCAGGTGCACACCGAAGCCCTCGTCGTCGTAGGCCTGCGGGCCGACGTCGCCGACCATGTCGGCGAAGCGTTCCTTGCCTTCTGCCGACAGCTTGTAGACGCGTTTGGCCCGCTTTCCCCAACTCCTGGCTGCGTCGTCCTCCTCCGGTGTCTCCTCCACGAGCAGGCCTGCCTTGAGCAGCCGGCGCAGCGTCGGGTACAGCGACCCATAGGAGAACGCCCGAAGCGTGCCCAACAAGTCGGACAGCCGTTTGCGCAGCTCATAGCCGTGCATCGGGGCCTCATGCAACAGCCCGAGGATCGCGAACTCGAGCACCGGTGCCCTTTCTCGTGCCTGTATCTACCGGACCACTATATCGCGCCGATACATCAGAGTGGTGAATGAGCGATGACGTGGTCTTGATCACGGGCCGCCGGCCGGCAGATCACGAAACCGCAGGAAGACCAGCCATGATCACCGGCGAGATCACGGCTGCAACGCAGAGTCGCGACACGCCAGCGAGGCGTAGGCCAAACAGTGTCTCGACGTGGTAACGGTGCCGCGTACGCTGTTGGGCGTGCGAACCCAGCGGCAGGTGGTCGACTACGCGTTGCAGCGCAGAGCGCTGCTCGCGGAGGTGTACTCCGGTCGCGTCGGCACCATGGATGTCTGCGACGCCAGCCCGTACCTGGTCCGGGCCGCGAAGTTCCACGGATCACCGAGTGACGTGCCCTGCCCCGTCTGCCGCAAGGAACCAGTCACCACCGTGTGCTGGGTCTATGGTGACGAGCTGAAGCACGCCTCGGGCTCGGCACGGGCCCAGGAAGAGTTAGCCAGAATGGCGAACCTCTTCGAGGAGTTCACCGTCTACGTAGTAGAGGTATGTCGCACATGTGGATGGAACCACCTGGTGCAGTCGTACGTCCTGGGGACGCGTGGACTCGACACCCCGAAGCCACGCAGCAGGACGGCGGCGGAATGAAGCATCTCGCCGTCGTGAGTGACCACCGCACGGCGCGTCGGCCCAGCGCGCCGCTCTGGGAGGCCGTTTCGTGAACGACCACAACAGCCACCGGCGACGTTCGAGTCAGCCCGCGTGGCCGACCGCCGACGACCCGGATACGTCCGGTCCGCCTCGACAGCACGAGGAGCGGACCGGCTTCTGGAGTCCGCTGTGGGAGGACGACGAGGACGAGGCCCCACGGCGCGGCCGGTCCAACGGCCAGTCCAACGGGCACAGCAACGGGCACGCCAACGGCCACAGCAACGGCCGGTCCAACGGTGCGCCGGCCGGGCCGGCCAACGGCCGGTCCAACGGGGCGCCGAACGGCAACGGCCGGGCGTCCCACCGGCTGCCGGAGGCCGCCGCCCACCGGTCCGAGCCACCACCGCATGCCGGCGCCCGCAACGGCTCACCGGCCTGGCCGACCGAGGCCGCCTGGCCGACCGAGGAGCCGCCGGCCCCCTCGGCGCCGGCCAAGCGCCCGTCGGCACCCAACGGCATGCCGGCCGCCCGCCCGCCGGCCGACCCGCGTACCCGCGTGGTCCACCCGCGCCCCGGTGGCCCCGGCCGGCCGGGGGGCCCGCGTGGCCCGCAGGCCCCGGGCGCGATCCCGGACGGCCCGACCGAGATCGTGCCGCCGGTACACCGGCGGCGCACCGGTCCGGAGCCCGAGCTGCTGACTCACCGGGAGCCCGGTGAGGAAGTGGACATGCGCGACTACGACGGTGACTACGACGACGAGTACGAGGAAGAGAACGAGCTGGCGCCAGAGGACCAGAAGCGCCTGCGCCGCAAGCGGATCTGGCGCCGGGTCCGGCGCACCGGCTACGTGCTGACCGCGCTGATGATCATCGTGCCGCTGATCGGCTTCTTCATCGCCTACCAGGTCGTCGAGGTGCCCAGCCCGCAGTCGATCGCCGACGGCCAGCAACAGGTCGCCAAGATCACCTACGCGGACGACAAGCAGCTGCTCTCCGAGATGGTGCCGGACGGCGAGAACCGCCGGATGGTCAAGTACGAGGAGATCCCGGAGCCGATCAAGCACGCGGTCTTCGCGGCCGAGGACGCCGAGTTCATGACCAACCCCGGCTTCGACATCAGCGGTGTGATGCGGGCCGTGTGGAACCAGGTCTCCGGCGGTCAGGGCGGTGGCTCCACGATCACCCAGCAGTACATCAAGAAGGCGACCGGCAACGAAGAGAAGTCGATCACCCGTAAGGCGCTCGAGGTGGTCCAGGCCTACAAGATGAACAACACCTACTCCAAGGAAGACATCATCACGGCCTACCTCAACACGATCTACTTCGGTCGGGGGGCCACCGGGATCGCGGCCGCGGCGAAGGCCTACTACGGCAAGGAGCTCAAGGACGTCACCCCGTCCGAGGCGGCGCTGCTCGGCGGCATGATCCAGAGCCCGAGCCGGTTCAGCGACGACGAGTACATGCACCGGCGCTGGGAGTTCGTCCTCGGCCAGATGGTCGACAACGGCTGGTTCCCGGCCGAGCAGGCCAAGACCGAGAAGTTCCCGACCTCGCTGACCGACTTCGAGAAGACCCGGCCCCGGGCCTCCACCGACTCCAAGGCGCACATCGAGCGGGCGGTGATGACCGAGCTCGAGTCCATCGGCATCACCGAGCAGGACGTCTACCGGCACGGCCTGGTCATCAAGACGACCCTCAGCAAGCGGGCACAGACCGCCGCGGTGAACTCGGTGCACGAGGTGATGAAGGGCCAGCCGAAGGAGAACCTGCCCGCGCTGGTCGCGGTCGACCCGGCCAACGGCGCGATCATCGCCTACTTCGGTGGCGACAACGGCATCGGCACCGACTGGGCAGCCGCCAAGCAGGAGCCGGGGTCCTCGTTCAAGCCGTTCGACCTGGTCGCGCTGCTGCAGGAGGGCAAGGGCCTCGGCGAGACCTACGACGGCACCTCCGGACGCACGTTCCCCGGTCGCGAGGCGCCGGTCCGCAACTCCGGCGGCGACTCCTGCGGCGAGCGGTGCACGGTCGCCACCGCCATGGAGAAGTCCATCAACACGGTGTTCTACGACATCGCGATGAACACCGTCGGCACCCCGGCCGTCGCCAGGGCCGCCAAGGCCGCCGGGGTCACCTCCGACCTGAACGGCGAGCGGCCAGACGACGCGGCACCGGACGGCAACATCGCGATCGGCGGTGGCGACACCCGGGTGTCCACCCTGGAGATGGCCTCCGCGTACGCCACGTTCGCCTCCGGCGGTGTCTACCACAAGCCGCACCTGATCTCGGAGGTTCGTTACCCGGACGGCCAGGTCCGGTGGAGCGCGACCGCGGACAACAAGCTCGCGTTCGACCCGGAGGACCAGAACAACAACACCAAGATCGCGCGCAACGTCACCGAGTCGCTCATCCCGGTGCTGGAGAAGTCCGACCTGGAGTGCGCCGACGGCCGCGACTGCGCCGGCAAGACCGGCACCCACCAGTTCGGCAGCACCGAGCAGAACTCGAAGGCCTGGATGGTCGGGTACTCCAGCCAGCTCTCGGCCGCGGTGTCCATGGGCGCCACCAACGCGGAGAACAAGCAGGTTCCGCTGGTGGACGAGGACGGCAACATCGTCTACGGCTCCGGCCTGCCGGGCGAGATCTGGCTCAAGTTCATGGACGAGGTCCACAAGGGCGTCGACAAGGTCGACTTCACCGACTACGACCCCATCGGCAAGTCGGCGGAGGAGGCCGAGGCCGAGCAGCGCCAGGCCGAAGAGGAGCAGCGGCGCAGCGAGGAAGAGGAACAGCGGCGCGAAGAGGAACGCAACCGCGAAGAGGACGAGGACAAGCCGGGTAACGGCGACGACAAGCCGGGTGAGACCGGCCTGCCGTCGACCCCACCGAACGAGTCCGAAACGGACACGCCCACGCTGCCGACCGAGGACGAGGGCTTTCCGACATTCCCCACGCCAGGTGACGGCGGGAACGAGAACTGAGGTAGTGACGTCGCCGGCCTGGCACGCCCCGTAGCATCGCGGCGTGCCAGGCCGAACCGACGACGTCGAGCCAGACGATCACCGTGACGACCCGGACCGGGAGACCGTCGGGGTCGAGGGTGAGGTCAGCGACACCGCGACCCTGACCCCGAGGGAGCGGGCGGTACCGACGTGGACCGAGCCGCTCGCGGCCGCTGGCAGTGCGCCCATCGGCGGTCCGCTCGGCGTGCACGCGGCGATCGGCCGGCACTGGTTCTGGACACCGCTGCGGGTGGCGTTGCTGCTCGCGGTGATCGGCCTGACGATCGGCTGGTTCGGCAAGGCGGCGTGCGTCCAGCAGTACTACAACGAGGACGGCGAACAACTCGAGCTTGACTGGCGGTCCAACCGCCCGTTCACCGCGATGTGCTACTCGGACATCATCCCGCTGTACTCCGCGGAACGGCTGAACGAGGGCGGCTTCCCGTACCAGACCAGCTGGGTGGACGACGAGGGCAAGCCGACCGCGCACACCAGGTACATGGAGTACCCGGTGCTGACCGGGCTGTTCCAGTGGGCCAACGCGAAGCTCACCGACGGTTGGCTGCACATCGCCGACCTCGGCTGGCTGCCGACCGGCCTCGCGGTCACCGTGTTCTTCGACCTCTCCGCGTTCTGGCTGGCCCTCGCCTGGCTGGTGACCATCTGGGCGGTGACCAGAACAGCGAGACTCCGGCCGTGGGACGCCGCGGTGATCGCGGCCTCGCCGCTGGTGATGGTGCACGCGTTCACCAACTTCGACACCCTCGCCACGGCGTGCGCGGCGACCGCGCTGCTCGCCTGGTCCCGTCGCCGGCCGGGGCTGGCCGGCCTGCTGCTCGGCATCGGCGCCGCGGCGAAGCTGTATCCGCTGTTCCTGCTCGGCCCGTTGTTGGTGCTGTGCCTACGGGCGGGCCGCCTGCGCCAGTGGCGCAGAACCGCCGTGGTCGCGCTGGCGACCTGGGCGGTGGTGAACCTGCCGATCCTGGTCGCGTTCCCGCGCGGCTGGTGGGAGTTCTTCCACCGCAACAGCCTGCGCGGCGCGGACCCGGACTCGCTGTACAACGTGGTCACCCAGTTCACCGGCTGGGCCGGCTTCGACGGGATCCTTCCGTTCGGCCAGACACCGACCTGGTTGAACGTGGTCAGTGCCGGGTTGTTCCTGTTGTGTTGCGCCGGGGTCGCGTTCGTCGCGCTGGACGCGCCGACCCGCCCCCGGCTGGCGCAGCTGTCGTTCCTGGTGGTCGCGGCGTTCCTGCTGACCAACAAGGTCTGGAGCCCGCAGTACTCGCTGTGGCTGGTGCCCCTGGCGGTGCTCGCGGTGCCGCGCTGGCGGCTGCTGCTCGCCTGGATGACCGTCGACGCGCTGGTGTGGTTCCCGAGGATGGCCTTCTACCTCGGCGACGACAAGAAGGGCCTGCCGGTCGAGTGGTTCCTGTCGTTCGTGGTCGTCCGCGACCTCGCGGTGATCGCCCTGTGCGTGCTGGTGATCTACGAGATCTACCACCCGGCACGCGACCTGGTCCGCGACGGCGGCCATGACGACCCGCACGGTGGCTTCCTCGACGGCGCGCCGGACCGCTTTCGGCTCCGCCGCCGCCGTCAGCGTCGCAGCGCGGGGGCCAACCCGGTGTCGGTGACCGCCGGGCCGGCGCCGGAATCGTCGGCCGAGGACTCGTCGACGGTGGACCGGGCGACCAGGAACGCGTAGAACAACCCGACCAGCAGTGCCGCGCGGCCCCACACCCCGATCATCACGGCCTGGGCGGCGAGCCCGTCGAAGATCCCGCCGCGCTCGCCGTAGAAGATCTCGTAGAACCAGCGGAAGATGCCGATCCCCATCGCGAGGTCGGCCAGCAGGTAGGCCACGATCCAGCCCCACCGGATCCGCAGCAGCACGAACATCGGCACCAGCCACAACGTGTACTGCGGGGAGTGCACCTTGTGCAGCAACAGGAACCCGCACAGCATCGCGGCCGACACCGCGACCCACGGGTAGGTGCCCTCCCGCTGGTACCGCCGCCAGCCAAGCGCGCACGCCACGACGAAGGACACCATCATCAGCGTCGGCGACAGCACCCCGATGAGGTCCTGCACCTGCTGGTTGTCCGGGTTGGAATCCGGCCGCAGGCCCCAGAACCAGATCGAGTTCGTGGTGATGTCGGCCTTGCGCAGCATCTGGAAGGTGAACGACGCCTGCCAGCCCTCGAACCCGGCCACCGCGAACGGCACGTTGACCGCGACCGCCGTGCCGAGCGCCACCAGCGCCACCCGCACCGCCCCGGCCCAGTCGAGGGCCCGCCGGGTGAGCTCGCGCCCGCCGGGGCCGCCGGTCAACACGTAGAGCATCAGCGGCAGCACGAAGATCGCCGGATAGACCTTGAACGCGAACCCGAGTCCGAGCAGCACCGCGGCGACCGTGGCCCGGGTGATCAGCGGCCGGTCGGCACCGCGCCTGCCCCAGCCGCGGTGCACCACGTACACCGCCGCCACCGCGCACAGCACGACCGGCAGCTCCCAGTTGTGGAACGCGTAGAGCACCAACGGCGGTCCGATCGCCCACAACAGCGCGCGCCAGCCGGCGAGTCGGCCGAGCATCCACGCCGTCGCCAGCCCGAAGGGCGCGAGCACCAGCGCGGACAGCAGCAGGAAGTCGGCGTCGGTGTCGGCGAGCAGCGCGGAGGCCCAGATCACCACACCGGTGAGCACCGGGTACTCGACGACCCCGCCGACCGGCTGGCCCTCCTCGGTCAGCTTCCCGTTGACGTAGGGAAAGACGTGCCGGTCGATGTCCCGGCCGATCCACAGGAACTGGATGTCGGAGTAGCAGACCTCCTGCTTGCTGCGCAGGTCGTAGTCCGGCTCGCTGCGTCCCAGCTCGTCGAACAGCGGGCCGGAGCAGCGGTCCTTGTTGAGGAAACCGAGCACCAGCGTGATGCCGCACAGCGCGATCAGCACCACCAGAGCGGCCGCGCCGAGCCGGGCCGCCGTGCCGGAGCGCTCTCGGGGCTCGCTGCCCTCGAGTGGCGTGCCGACCTCCTCGGACACTCGACTGTCCGCCTTCCCTGACTTCGAATCCGCCGCCGCACCGGCCGGCAGCATCCTCACCGGTCCATAGCGGCGCGCAGGAACGCGATGTCCTCCACCTGCCCGTCGGCGGGTGTCTCCACCACGACCGGTGCGCCGGCCTCCTTGGCGACGGCCGCCAGCACCTCGGGGTCGATCATGCCAGTCTTGATGTTGGCGTGACGGTCCCGGGCGGAGTCGAACTCGTCGCGCGAGTTGTTCAGATGTACCAGGTCGATCCGCCCGGTGATGGCCTTCACCCGCTCGACGATGTCCTCGAGGCGCTCACCGGCCGCGAAGGCGTGGCAGGTGTCCAGGCAGAAGCCGGCGTCGAACTCGCCGACCTCGTCCCACAGCCGCGCGAGCATGTCGAACTTGCGGGCCATGGCGTTGTCGCCACCCGCGGTGTTCTCGATCAGCACGGGCAGCGGGAAGCCGCCGGCGTCGGCCTGGCGCTCGAAGAACTTGCGCCAGTTGGCCAGGCCCTTGGCCGGGTCCTCGCCCTGGATGACGTGCCCGCCGTGCACGATCAGGCCCTTCGCGCCGGTCGCCGCCGCCGATTCCGCGTACTGGGTCACCGTCTTGCGGGACGGAATGCGAATGCGGTTGTTCGTGGACGCGATGTTCACCGGATAGGGGGAGTGCACAAACACGTCGATGCCGGCCTCGCGGAGCGCGTCGGCCTGCGGGTGCGGTGGCTGCGGCTTCCAGCTCTGCGGGTCGCCGAGGAAGAACTGCACGACATCCGCATCTCGCGCCCGCGCCGCGCCGAGCGGGTCGTCACTGTGGATGTGGGCGCCGATGCTCATGGCAGGCGAGCGTAGTCGGCGTCGTCGACCGGAACTGGAGCCGCCCGCTAGTCCGGTCGGGCTACCCCGAGCGGGGTCTGTGGGACCCGAACCAGGTGTTCGGCCGCAGGACGTCTCCCGCGCACCTGGTCACGCGTCACTGTGACGGGTTACGGTCGTTGCACAGGTAGTGCTACTCCGGAGTAAAGCGGGAGGACGACATGCGCCGACGCATGCGTAGCGCCGCGACCACGGCCGCACTGCTCCTCTCCTTATGTACGTTCGGCCTGGTCGGCAGTGGTACGGCCGCGGCGGCGGCCGAGCCGATCATCGTCGGCAGCTGCCAGGCGACCGTGCAGGGCAAGCCGGGCCAGTCGGTCGCCCTCGCGCCGGCGGCGGTCCTCGGCGTGGTGACCGACGCGGTCCGCGCGGTGCCGCTGCTCGGCCCACCGCTGGCCGGCGCGGCCAACAAGGCCTTCGCCGCGCTCCCGCCCATCCCGATCGGCGCGCTGCCGACCGGCACCGGCTATCTCACCGGTGGCGACATCGCGAACGCGGTCGTGGCCGAGCTGACCAGGATCCCGCTGCTCGGGCCGGTGCTCGGCGCGGTGGTCAACATCGTGCGCGGCACGCTGTCGAGCGTCTGCCAGATAGTGGTCACCGGCACGAACGCGGTCACCGCGCCGGTACAGGACGGCGCCGCGGCGGTCGCGGACACCTCCGAAGAGGTCACCAAGAAGCTCCTGCCGGGCAACACCGGCCCAGGACCGGGCGCGCCGGGCGGCGAGACGCCGGGCAACCCGGACACCGGCGGCACCCCGTCCACCGGCGGTGGCCTGACGCCCAACCAGCCGCCGGTCGGCGGCCTGGACGCCGGCGACTGGTCGCTGTACCCGCAGGGCCTGACCGGTCTCGCCCGCTCACCGCTGGACCTGTACGGCTCGGTGCCCTTCGCCTACGCCGGGCAGTTCGCGCCGGCGCCGGGCGTGCGCTACGGCGGCGCCGTGCCCGGCTACAGCCCGCAGTTCGGCATCCTCGGCGCCGAGAACCCCGACGACGGCGTGCAGGCGGCCGGCCGGGCCGAGGCACTCGCGCCGCCGAACGGCCAGCGGATCGAGCTGCCCGTGCTGCTCGCGGTGCTGGCGTTGTCGGTGGTGACCGCCGCCCTGGTGCGCACCTGGGTGCTGCGCAGAGCCCCGGCGGCAACCGCCTGACCTGACCCGAGGTAGCCTGTTCTCCGCAAGACCCCTCCTGCCACGGAGAGTCCGTGGCCGCAGAGTCCACAGGAGGTGAGTGGTCTTCATGCGTCATTACGAGGTAATGGTCATCCTCGATCCCACCCTGGACGAGCGCACGGTCTCCCCGTCGCTCGACACCTTTCTCAACGTCATCCGCACCTCTGGCGGGAACGTGGAGAAGGTCGACGTCTGGGGCAAGCGTCGGTTGTCGTTCGAGATCAACAAGCACACCGAGGGCATCTACGCGGTGCTCGACGTGAACGCGGACCCGGACGCGGTCAAGGAGCTGGACCGCCAGCTCGGCCTCCAGGAGTCGGTGCTGCGGACCAAGGTCCTGCGGCGCGACCCGGCCGGGGCCTGAGGGGTAGGCCATGGCTGGCGACACCATCATCACCGTGATCGGCAACCTCACCGCCGACCCCGAGCTGCGGTTCACGCAGTCCGGTGCCGCGGTGGCCAACTTCACCGTGGCCTCGACCCCGCGCACCTTCGACCGCCAGTCCGGCGAGTGGAAGGACGGCGAGGCGCTGTTCCTGCGGTGCAACATCTGGCGGCAGGCCGCCGAGAACGTGGCCGAGTCGCTCACCCGAGGCGCCCGCGTGATCGTCAGCGGTCGGCTCAAGCAGCGGTCCTTCGAGACCCGTGAGGGCGAGAAGCGCACCGTCGTCGAGCTCGAGGTCGACGAGGTCGGTCCGTCGCTGCGGTATGCCACCGCGAAGGTGAACAAGGTAAGTCGGGGCAGTGGCGGCGGCGGGGGCGGCTTCGGCGGCTCCGGCAACGGCGCGCCCGCAGACGACCCGTGGGGCTCCGCTCCGCCAGCCGGTACTGGTACCGGCGGCGGCGCTGGTGGCGGCGGCGGGTTCTCCGACGAGCCTCCCTTCTGATCGATAACCAACGCCTTGAAAGAGAAGACCAGGAGTAAGTCTGTGGCCAAGCCACCCATTCGCAAGCCCAAGAAGAAGGTCTGCGTGTTCTGCAAGTCCAAGAAGTCGGACGTGCAGCCGATCGACTACAAGGACACCACGCTGCTGCGGAAGTACATCTCCGACCGCGGCAAGATCCGTGCCCGCCGGGTCACCGGCAACTGCAGCCAGCACCAGCGCGACGTCGCCATCGCGGTGAAGAACGCGCGGGAGATGGCACTGCTGCCCTACACCTCGACCGCGCGCTGATCGGAGGAGTCCAGATGAAACTGATCCTCACCGCTGACGTGTCCGGTCTCGGCGGGCCGGGCGACATCGTCGAGGTCAAGGACGGCTACGGGCGCAACTACCTGCTGCCCCGCAAGCTGGCCATGCTCGCCACCAAGGGTGCCGAGCGGCAGGTGCAGACCATCCGCCGGGCGCAGAACGCACGCGCCATCCGCGGTCTGGACCACGCGCAGGAGGTCAAGGCCGCGCTGAACGCCATCGACCCGATCCCGCTGAAGGCCAAGGCCGCCGCGGGTTCTGGCAAGCTGTTCGGCTCGGTCACCACGGCCGACATTGTGGCCGCGGTCAAGGCCGCCGGCGGGCCGGTGCTGGACAAGCGCATGGTCGAGCTGACCGGTCACATCAAGACCGTCGGCAAGCACGCGATCAGCATCCGCCTGCACCCGGACGTGACCGCGAAGTTCACCGTCCAAGTATCTGCTAATTGATGAACGGCGTGGCCGCTTGGGTGTACCCGCGGTCACCGTTTTTGCTGACAGAGGGTAGTTGGTTTTTCGTCGGCCTCGCGCCGGGTCATGTGCCCGGTGCGGGGCTGATGTTGTTCCGGTGAGTTATCCACACATGTGGGTTAACCCGGCCAGGGGGCCGCGGCGCGACACGCCGACGGACGAATTTTCCCCGACACGCCGCGCGTCGAGCGGATAGTTTTTCCACAACCTGTACACAGGCGCTGACCAGCGTTTACTCCGCCGGTTCCGCCTGCTGTCCACAGGTTGTCCCCACCTGGCTCGGGGACTGTGACTGGTTGCCAGCCGGCATCAACAGGTTGTCCACAGGAACGTCCCCAACAGGGTTTGGCCGATGCCTCTCGCGGCATCTAAGGTCCGCGTACATCCTCGCTCTGCGTGCTCATGGCTCCCGCCGCCAGCGGTCGACCATGCGCAGCGCGCGTCGGCTATGCTCGAACATATGTTCGAGGACTAGGAGGGGTTTCTCGGTGGCGATGACCGACGACCGTCCGCCCGCGGCCGTCCCCGGGGAGGGCGGGCACGACCGCCAACCACCGCAGGATCTCGCGGCGGAACAGAGCGTGCTCGGCGGCATGATGTTGTCCAAGGACGCCATCGCCGACGTCGTCGAGGTGCTCCGCCCAGGCGACTTCTACCGCCCGGCCCACCAGGTGGTCTACGACTGTGTCCTGGACCTGTACAGCCGGGGCGAGCCGGCCGACGCGGTCACCGTGGCGGCCGAGCTCGAACGCCGCGGCGAGATCCGGCGGATGGGCGGCGCCCCCTACCTGCACACGTTGATCGCCACCGTGCCGACGGCCGCGAACGCCGGCTACTACGCCGAGATCGTGGCGGAGAAGGCGATCCTGCGGCGGCTGGTCGAGGCCGGCACCCGGATCGTGCAGCTCGGCTACGCCGGCGCCGACGGCGCGGATGTCAACGAGGTGGTCGACCGCGCGCAGTCGTCGATCTACGAGGTGACCGAGCGCCGGATGAGCGAGGACTACGTCTCGCTCGAGGAACTGCTCCAGCCGACGATGGACGAGATCGACGCCATCGCCTCCCGCGGCGGCTCGTCCCTCGGCGTGCCAACGGGTTTCGAGGACCTGGACGCGGTCACCAACGGCCTGCACCCCGGCCAGATGATCATCGTCGCGGCCCGCCCCGGTATCGGCAAGTCCACCCTCGGGCTGGACTTCACCAGGTCCTGCAGCGTCAAGCACGGCATGACGAGCGTGATCTTCTCGCTGGAGATGAGCCGGACCGAGATCGTGATGCGCATGCTCTCGGCCGAGGCCAAGATCCGCCTCGCCGACATGCGCGGCGGCCGGATGACCGACGACGACTGGACCAGGCTGGCCAGGCGGATGAGCGAGGTCAGCGAGGCGCCGCTGTTCGTGGACGACTCCCCGAACATGACGATGATGGAGATCCGCGCGAAGGCCAGGCGCCTCAAGCAACGCCACGACCTCAAGCTCATCGTCGTCGACTACATGCAGCTGATGACCTCGGGCAAGCGGGTCGAGTCCCGCCAGCAGGAAGTCTCGGAGTTCTCCCGCCAGCTCAAGCTGCTGGCCAAGGAGCTCGAGGTGCCGGTGGTCGCGATCAGCCAGCTCAACCGTGGCCCGGAGCAGCGCACCGACAAGCGGCCGATGCTCTCCGACCTGCGTGAGTCCGGCTCCCTGGAACAGGACGCCGACATGGTCATCCTGATCCACCGCCCCGACGCCTGGGAACGCGACGACCCCCGCGCTGGCGAGGCCGACCTGATCCTCGGCAAGCACCGTGCCGGGCCGACCGCCACGGTCACCGTCGCCCACCAACTGCACTACTCCCGCTTCACCGACCTCGCCCAGGGCTGAGCCCCGGCGGCACACGATGGGCCCGGGAGCGTCGGCTCCCGGGCCCATCGTCTTCGAATCCGATCAGCCGATCGGGTGGTTGGTGAACAGGCTGGCCAGTGCGGCCCTGGTGTCACTCAGCGTGCCCGGGTCCACCGCGGGGAAGCTGGACAGGACCGGCAACGCGCGCGCGACCGTCGGCCGCAGCTGCTCGGCGAGCGAGGGCACCGTCGGCACGATCTGGGTCACCTCGAGGTCGGTCGGCACCTTGTTCAGCACCGAGGGCACCACGCTGGGCACCGAGGCGGGCAGTGCCTGGGAAACCAGCGGCGGGAGGCCGTCACGCTGTCCGGTGCTCCCCGAGTTCAGCGGCACCAGCGAGGTCTGGCCGGTGGCCGAGTTCAGCGGCACCAGTGAGGCGAGACCGGTCGCCGGGGTCTGCGGCTTGGCGAGCTGGGTGATGGCGGTGAGCAGGTCACCGACGATCGGCACGTCCCGGAACAGGTCACCGCGCAGCGGGCCGAACGGGTTCGTCACGCCCGGGTTGATCGCCGGCAGGTTCCTCTTCGTCGGCTGGTCGGCCACCGCGTCCACGAGGTTGCCGAGCACCCCGCTCACCACGCCCGCGATGTTGTTGAGCTGCTGGGAGGTCGGCGGCTGCTCGTCGCGCGCCAGCACCCGGTGCAGCGGCAGCAGGGACGGCAGCTGGTTGGGCACCGCCTCGATGTGGTTGGTGGGGAGGTTGATGTGCGAACCTTCGGCGACATCGACCTGCTCGTCCGTGGCGTACCTGGTGATCGCCTGCGCGAGCACGTTCGCCGGCACGTCGTAGACGGGGACCTTGACCGGGACCTTGACACCGACCGGGACCGTGGCTGTGTTACCCGACATTGAACTCCACTCACCTACCGAGACCGACTGACCGCCGACCCCGGCGGTCACGTCGCCGAACGGCCACGTGGCTGGGTCGACCGGAAGTTCGTCGAGATCGCCGGACATGACGATCTTGCCGAGGTTCGGGTCCTGGCCCGCCGCGACCAGGGGCGCGTTGTTGAGCGCGTGCTCGATGGAGTCGCCGCTCGCGACCAGCTCGTCGCCGGCCGTGGCCAGCCGCGCCGGCACCTGGCCGACGTCGGTCACGTCGGCGGGGACCAGCAGCTGGGCCGACACGCCGTACTGGCTGGCCGGGGTTTCCGTGGCCGGCAGGGTGACCGCGCCGCCGTCCACGCGGACCGGCGCCACCCAGCCGAGGTCGAGCTGACCGGTGCCGCTGGCCACGACCGGCCCGTCGCCCCGGTTGTCGAGCACGGTCACGCCGGCGATCTGGTCGACCACCTGGTTGGCGACCGGGACCTTGCCGATGGCGTCCTGGAGGTCGACCGGCGACGCCGGCTTGTCCGGGTTGACATCCTCGTCGGCTGAGGCGATGCCGGTGCCCAGCATCAGCACGCCGCCGGTGACTAGCGCGGTCTGGATTCCGCGCCTCGCCCAAGTCTGCATCGGAGTGATGCTCCTTTCGTATCCCTGTTGGGGTTTGTTGGCGGGTGGTCAGGCACGTCGACGTAGGGACGACGACCGGCCGGAGCGGTGACCACCCGGGTCAGCAGGCGGGACTCGGCCCGCGGGTGGTGTTGTCGCGGCGGTCCCCGGCTCAGGCCACGGGCGCGCCGCGATCACTCAGTCAGGCGCGATGCCGGGCTGGTCACCGGCACGACCGGAGACGGTCGCCTCGGTGGCGGGTGCGGTCAGACCGCGGGCCGCGCCGGGAGCGCGGTCCAGCCACGGGAGCGCGGCGGAGGTGGGGTGGTCGGCCAGGTTGGTCCCGGTCCAGCCGGTGTGACCGGGGGCCGGGGCGCTCGGGGAGAGCGGCGCCGGCCAGGTGGGGGTGTCGGGAGTCGCCGGTGCGGGCGAGCCGCTGTCGGGCAGGCCGGCGGCGTACGCGCGCTCGGTGGCGGTCCGCACGGCGCCGTGCTCCGGGTCAGCGCCCGTGCCAGTTGTCATGCCAGTCGTCGTCGTGCCAGTCGTGGTGTCGGCGGCCGGGGTCCGCGCGGGCTGGCGGCCCGTCGTGGCCGGCCGGCGGTCGTCGATCTTGGCCGGGGCTTCGACGGCCTGGACGACCTCGGTGACCGTGTCGAGGCCGGTCACCTCGACGACGTCGGCCAGGCCGGCGGCCGGCAGCAGGTCGACGCTGGTGGTGTTCGCCAGCTGGTCGCCGACCTGGTCGAGTGCCGCCCTCGGCGACTCCGTCAGGTTCGTGGCCAGCACGTCGAGCGTGCCGCTGAGCGGGGTGACCGCCTCGACCAGCACCGGGGCCGCGTCGCCGAGGAGATCGGCCTGCGGCTCGGCGGCGGCGGCGCCGGTGGCCAGGAACCAGGCGATGGCCGTGCCGGCGGCAGCGCCGCCGACCACGGTCAACGTCCGGCGGAGGAGGCACCGCGCGACTGCCGCGGTCTCCCGTCCGTTCCTGACCTGATCCACCTGTGGACAACCTCACCTGGGTCGAGTCGCGAGTACGTGACTGAGGGTGAGGTAATCACCATGACGGCCGGATCGCACGCGTCAGCTGACCGAACCGCCTGATCGTGTGAAGAACACTCTGTGTTTTCACCGGTCACAAACAGTAGTCATGCCTGGCGGTGACGTTCGCCGGACATTCGTAGCTGGAAATTGTCCACAGGCATGGTGGACCTGTTCCCGAATGTCCGACTCGCTCGATACCGTGCGAATGTGACAAGCACCAGCGAACGCAAGCCATCGCGCAAACCACCAGCGGACGTGACGCAGTTCGTGCCAACCGGTCTGCGGGTGAGTGCCGCGCTCGCCTGGCGGTTCCTCTTCGTGATCGCCGCGCTGTACGTCCTGGTGTGGCTGGCCGGCTACTTCGCGCACATCATCGTGCCGCTGGCCATCGCTTTACTGCTGGCGGCGTTGATGGCTCCCGGGGTCGACCGGCTGGCGCAGTGGGGAGTGCCGCGCGGCGCGGCCGCCGCGGTGATCATGGTGGGCGGCATCGCGGTGGTCGGCGGGCTGATCACGTTCGTCATCATCACGTTCAGCGACGGGTTGCCCAAGCTCCAGGAGCAGGTGTCCAACTCCCTCGAGGAGATCCGCATCTGGTTGACCGAGGGGCCGCTACACCTGGGTGACGCTCAGATCGAGGGCTTCATCGACGACGCCATCGACGCGATCCAGAGCAACCAGGCGGCCATCACCGAGGGCGCGATCACCACCGCGACCACGATCGGCGAGATCCTCACCGGCCTGCTGCTGACCGTGTTCATCCTGATCTTCTTCCTCTACGACGGCCCCGGCATCTGGCGCTACCTGGTGCGCGGCGTGCCGCGCCGGGTCCGCGACCGGGTCGACACCGCCGGCCGTCGCGGGTTCGCCGCGCTGGTCAGCTACGTGCGGGCGACCGCGGCGGTGGCGCTGGTCGACGCGGTCGGCATCGGCATCGGCATCGCGATCGTCGGCGTGCCGCTGGTCATCCCGCTGGCCGCGCTGGTGTTCCTCGCCGCGTTCATCCCGATCATCGGCGCGGTGGTGGCCGGCACGGTCGCCGTGCTGATCGCACTGGTGGCCAACGGGTTCATTGCCGCGCTGATCGTGCTCGCGATCGTGGTCGGGGTGATGCAGCTGGAGAGCCACGTGCTGCAGCCGTTGCTGCTTGGCCGGGCGGTGCGGCTGCACCCGCTGGCCGTGGTGCTGGCCATCGCCGCCGGGTTGATCGCGGGCGGGATCGCCGGCGCGCTGCTGTCGGTGCCGCTGCTGGCGGTACTCAACGCGGGCATCAAGTCCCTGGTCAACGACCGGGGAACCGACCCGGAGAAGATCGACGTGCTGCACGACGA
Source organism: Actinophytocola sediminis (assembly GCF_054779715.1). Classification (NCBI taxonomy): domain Bacteria; kingdom Bacillati; phylum Actinomycetota; class Actinomycetes; order Pseudonocardiales; family Pseudonocardiaceae; genus Actinophytocola; species Actinophytocola sediminis. The sequence goes on from NZ_BAAGXS010000017.1 coordinate 148,192, forward strand.
CGACTCGCACCGACCGGACACCACGGCATCGGCGCGGACCGAGGACGACACCCGGCCGGAGAACTCGGGGGCGGCCGACGACTCCGGTGGATCAGCGGCGACCTGGGAGCGGCCATGACCCCAGGCGGCTTACCCGCCGAAGCGGTCCGGAAGGACCCGAGGACGCCACCACCGACGACCCCGTCGACGATTCCGCTGTGGCGGGCGGCGGTGCTGCTGCGCGTGCTCACGCTGCTGTTCGCCGGTGGGGTCGCGCTGAACTACCTCGACGGCTACTCCCGGCCGTGGCTCGCGCTGGTCGGGATCGGGCTGATGACTGTGTGGACCGCGGTCACCTCGATCCGCTATCTGCGCCCGCACGACCGGCTGCTCGGGTTTACGGTGGTCGACCTCGCGGTGTGCTGCGCGCTGATGACGCTGTCGCTGCTGGTGCTCACGCCCGACCAGCTGCGGGTGGGCGACGTGCCGTTGCTGCCGACGGTCTGGGTGACCGGGGTGGTCGCCGCGGGCGCGGTGTGCGGCGGGCCGACGGTCGGCGCCGTGTTCGGCGGGGTGGTCGCCGCGTTCAACTACGGCGTGCGCGGCTACTTCGACACCGACCTGACCCGCGACCTGTTCCTGCTCGTCGGCGTCGGCTTCGTGCTCGGGCTGGCCGCGTCCTCGTCGCGCCAGTCGGCCACCCGGCTGGCGCGGGCGCTGCGCGCGGAGGCGGCCACCGCCGAACGGGAGCGGCTGGCCAGGTCCATCCACGACGGCGTGCTGCAGGTGCTGGCCAGGGTGCGCCGCCGGGGCGCAGAGCTCGGTGGGGAGGCCGAGGAGTTGGCCCGGCTCGCCGGGGAGCAGGAGATCGCGCTGCGCACGCTGGTGTCGACCGCGCCGGAGCCGACCGACGAGGACGACAACGTCGACCTCGCGGCCCGGCTGCGGCTGCTGGCCACCGACCGGATCTCGGTGTCGGTGCCGGCGACCTCGGTCCGGCTGCCGGCCGGGCAGGCACGCGAGCTGGAGTCGGTGGTCGGCGAGGCGCTGGCGAACGTGGCCCGGCACGCCGGGGAGGGCGCGCGGGCCTGGGTGCTGCTCGAGGATCTCGGCGCCGAGATCGTGGTGAGTGTGCGGGATGACGGTGTCGGCATCGCGCCGGGCCGGTTGGACGAGGCGAAGCGGGAGGGACGCATGGGGGTCGCGTTGTCGATGCGTGGGCGGGTGGCCGAGCTCGGCGGCAGCATCACCGTGGAGACCGGGCCGGGAGCCGGGGTCGAGTGGGAGCTGCGGGTGCCGAGGGGCTCACTGCCCGAACGACCGGGCGGCGCGCGCCCATGACGATCACCGTGATGGTCGTCGACGACCACCCGATGTGGCGCGACGGGGTCGCCCGCGATCTCGCCGAGCGCGAGTTCGAGGTGGTGGCCACCGCCGGGGACGCGGCCGCCGCGGTCCGGATCGCCGGCACCGTGCGACCCGACGTCGTGCTGATGGACCTCAACCTCGGCACGGTGTCCGGGGTCGAGGCCATCCGGGAGATCACCGGCGCGCTGCCGGCCACCAGGGTGCTGGTGCTGTCGGCCAGCGGCGAGCACGCCGACGTGCTGGAGGCGGTGAAGGCGGGCGCGTCCGGCTACCTGATCAAGTCGGCCTCGGTGGCCGAACTGGTCGAGGCGGTCGACCGGACCGCCGCCGGCGACGCGGTGTTCACCCCCGGCCTCGCCGGGCTGGTGCTCGGCGAGTACCGGCGGATAGCCGCCGAGCCCAAGGCCGCCGGCGACGGGCTGCCCAGCCTGTCCCAGCGCGAGACCGAGGTGCTGCGCCAGGTCGCCAAGGGGCTCACCGCGCGCCAGATCGCGTCCCGGCTGCAGCTGTCGCACCGCACGGTCGAGAACCACGTGCAGTCGACGCTGCGCAAGCTCCAGCTGCACAATCGCGTCGAGCTGGCCAGGTACGCCATCGAGCACGGGCTCGATGCCGACCCGGACGGCGACTTCGGTGGCGACAACCAGGCACGATCGGCCCGGCAATAGGCTGTGCGGACCGACCTCCTGCCTCTGGAGCCGCTATGCACGACCCTCGGGTGCTGCTCGACCCGGCGACCGAAGCGGTGCGCAAGCTCGCCCGCCGCGGTTTCGACCTCGACCTCGACGCGCTGGCCAAACTGTTCGGCGAGCGCACCGCCACGGTGTCCGCCGCGGACGACGCCAGGGCGCAGGCCAACCGCGCGGCCAAGGAGGTCGGCGCCGCGGCCAGGCGCGGCGAGGACGTCACCGCGCCGCGGGAGCGCGCCCGCGAGCTGAAGGCCAGCATCGCCGAGTTCGAAGAACGGCACCGCACGCTCGCCGCCGAGCTCGACGAGTTCCTGCTCGGCATCCCGAACCTGCCGGCCGACGACCTGCCGGACGGCACCAGCGACGAGGACGCCGAGCTGGTCAGCAGCTGGGGCGAGCCGCCGGCGTTCGACTTCGAGCCGGCTGACCACGTCGACCTCGGCGAGCGGCTCGGCCTGCTCGACCTGGCCGCCGGCACCAAGCTCGCCGGCCCCCGGTTCGCCGTGCTGCGCGGGGCGGCCGCCCGGCTGGAGCGCGGCCTGGCCGCCTACCTGCTCGACACGCACACCGAGCGGCACGGCTATACCGAGTTCTCCGTCCCGGTGCTGGTGAACCGGCAGACCATGACCGGAACCGGCCAGCTGCCCAAGTTCGCCGACGACCTGTTCAGCACCGGGGTGGCCGACCGGGAGCTGTTCCTGATCCCGACCGGCGAGGTGCCGCTGACCAACCTGCACGCCGGCGAGACCCTGCGCGCCGAGGACCTGCCGCTGGCCTACACCGCGCACACGCTGTGCTTTCGGTCGGAGGCGGGCTCCTACGGCAAGGACACCAGGGGCCTGATCCGCCAGCACCAGTTCGCCAAGGTCGAGCTGGTCCGGTTCTGCGCCGAGCAGCGGGCCGCCGAGGAGCTGGAGATCCTGCGCGGACACGCCGAGGCCGTGCTCCAGGAGCTGAACCTGGCCTACCGGGTGGTGAAGCTGGCCGCCGGGGACACCGGGTTCTCCGCCAGGCGCACCTACGACCTCGAGGTGTGGCTGCCCGGCCAGCAGCGCTACCGGGAGATCTCCAGCGTGTCCGACTTCGGCACCTTCCAGGGCCGCCGGGCGGGCATCCGGACCAAGGCCAAGGACGGCACCAAGGGCTTCGTCAACACCCTCAACGGGTCCGGGCTGCCGCTGGGCCGCACCATGATCGCGATCCTGGAGCAGTACCAGCAGGCCGACGGCTCGGTGCGGATCCCGGACGCGCTGGTGCCCTACGTCCGGTTCACCCACATCGCCCCGGACGGCTCGGCGCGGGGATAACGTGGAGTGGTGACCGATACGCCGTTCGACCCACGTGAGCTGCGCGTGTCCGACGCCGAACGCATGCACGTGGTCGGCGTGCTGCAGAAGGCGATCGGGCACGGGATGCTCGACCTCGACGAGTTCACCGCGCGCACCGACCGGGCCCTGGCCGCCCGCACCCGGGGTGAGCTGAACGAGCTGCTGGTCGACCTGCCCGGCCTGTCCCATCGCGACTCGGACGCCCCGGTCAGACCACAGCCGGTGGAGATCCGCGCGGTGATGGCCACCATCCAGCGACGCGGCCAGTGGACCGTGCCGGCCGACATGGTGATCAAGAACCGGCTCGGCTCGACCGACCTGGACTTCACCGAGGCCACCATCCCGCACGCCGAGGTCCGGATCCGGCTGGAGGCCGGCGGCGGCTCGGTGAACCTGCTGCTGCCGGAGCGGGCGTCGGTGGACGCGAGCGAGGTCCGGGTCAACGCGGGCACCGTCAACGACAAGGTGAGCAAGTCCAGCGGCGGGCGGCCACACTTCGTCCTGTCTGGCACGATGACCGCCGGCTCGCTGAACCTGCGGCAGGCCAGCTACGTGCGGATCGGCCGGTTGGTGGTCCGATCGCCGTGGAAGCTGTCGTGGGACACCACGGAGTAGTGCGGAGGTCGGTGTGAAGGCTCTGGTCAAGGTCGCCCCAGGTCCGGGGCTGGAGCTCACCGAGGTGCCGATGCCCCGCCCCGGCGCAGGCGATGTCCTGGTCCGGGTGCTGCGTACCGGCATCTGCGGCACCGACCTGCACATCGACGCCTGGGACGAGTGGGCGGCCGCGACGATCAGCCCGCCGCTGGTGCTCGGCCACGAGTTCGTCGGCGAGGTGGTCGAGACCGGCGCGGCGGTCACCAAGGTGGCGGTCGGCGACCTGATCTCCGGCGAGGGCCACCTGATCTGTGGCACCTGCCGCAACTGCAAGGCCGGCCGGCGCCACCTGTGCGCGAACACCATCGGCCTCGGCGTGCACACCGCGGGCGCGTTCGCCGAGTACGCGGTGCTGCCAGAGCAGAACGCGTGGGTGCACACCCACCAGGTCGACCTGGACGTGGCCGCGATCTTCGACCCGTTCGGCAACGCGGTGCACACCGCGCTGTCGTTCCCGGTGCTCGGCGAGGACGTGCTGATCACCGGCGCCGGCCCGATCGGGCTGATGGCCGCCGCGGTCGCCAAGCACGCGGGCGCGCGGCACGTGGTGATCACCGACGTGAGCGAGCCGAGGCTGGAGCTGGCCAACAAGATCGGCGTGGACCTGGCGCTGGACGTGAGCCGGCAGTCGGTCGACGCGGTGTACCCCGAGCTGAACATGTCCGAGGGGTTCGACGTCGGCATGGAGATGTCCGGCCAGCCGAGCGCACTGCGCGAGATGATCGCGAACATGACCCACGGCGGCCGGATCGCCATGCTCGGCCTGCCATCGAGTGAGATCGCGGTCGACTGGAGCCGGGTGGTGCTCAAGATGTTGACCATCAAGGGCATCTACGGCCGGGAGATGTTCGAGACCTGGTACGCGATGTCGGTGCTGCTCCAGGCCGGGCTGGACATCTCGCCGGTGATCACCCACCGGTACGCCTACACCGAGCACGCCACCGCGTTCGCGACCGCGCGCGACGGCCGGTGCGGCAAGGTCATCCTCGACTGGACGGAGAGCTGATGTACGGCGCGATGCGGGAGAACCTGCTGGCCGAGCTGGCGGAGATCCGCGCGGCCGGCCTGTTCAAGTCCGAGCGGGTGCTCAGCACGCCGCAGAACGCCGCGGTCCGGGTCGGCGCCCAGGCCGAGGTGCTGAACTTCTGCGCCAACAACTACCTCGGCCTTGCCGACCACCCCGCGCTGGTCACCTCGGCCAAGGAGGCGCTCGACCGCTGGGGCTTCGGCATGGCGTCGGTGCGGTTCATCTGCGGCACCCAGGAGCCGCACAAGGAGCTCGAGGCCCGGCTCTCGGCGTTCCTCGGCACCGAGGACACCGTGCTCTACAGCTCCTGCTTCGACGCGAACACCGGGCTGTTCGAGACGATCCTCGGTCCGGACGACGCGATCATCTCCGACGAGCTGAACCACGCGTCGATGATCGACGGCATCCGGCTGTGCAAGGCCAAGCGTTTGCGCTACAAGAACCGGGACATGGCCGACCTGAAGCGCCAGCTGACCGAGGCCGCCGGGGCGCGCTACCGGCTGATCGCGACCGACGGCGTGTTCTCCATGGACGGCTACCTGGCGCCGCTGGACGAGATCTGCGACCTGGCCGAGGCACACGACGCGCTGGTGATGGTCGACGACTCGCACGCGGTCGGGTTCGTCGGGCCGACCGGGCGGGGCACGCCGGAGCTGTTCGGCGTGGCCGACCGGGTGGACGTGGTGACCGGCACGCTCGGCAAGGCGCTCGGCGGCGCGAGCGGCGGGTACACCTCCGGCCGGGCGGAGATCGTGGCGATGTTGCGCCAGCGGTCGCGGCCGTACCTGTTCTCGAACTCGCTCGCGCCCGCGATCACCGCGACCACGCTGGCCGCGCTCGACCTGCTGTCCTCCTCCGGCGAGCTGCTCGACCGGCTACGCGCCAACACCGCGCTGTTCCGCACACTGATGACCGCGGCCGGTTTCGACCTGCTGCCGGGGGAGCACCCGATCATCCCGGTGATGATCGGCGACGCGTCGAAGGCCGGCCGGATGGCCGAGCTGCTGCTCACCCACGGCGTGTACGTGATCGGGTTCTCCTACCCGGTGGTGCCGCACGGGAAGGCCAGGATCCGCACCCAGATGTCCGCGGCGCACACCGAGGCGGACGTCCGGCGGGCGGTCGAGGCCTTCATCGCCGCTCGCGAGGAACTTGAGCGCGCAACGTGACCTACGCAGCGGATCCGGACGAACACGGCATCCACAAGATCGTGCGCAACTGCTAACGATTAGTTAGCGGCGGACAACCTGGGTGCCACAATGTTCGTCAACTCTGACACGTGAAACTGCCGGCAACCCGGTGACGTCACAATCAGAGCCCCAACGCCGGCGGGGTAATGCCGAGCGTCGGGGCCCGGCCGATTTCGGCCGGGCTTCGCGCCGCCGGCACCGGTCGCGTAGCCCCCCGAGCGATCGGTGCCGGCGGCGCGGTCCTGAGCGGTTACAGGACCACGTTCACCAGGCGCCCCGGCACCACGATCACCTTGCGCGGCTCGCCGGTGAGCAGGGCGGCGATCTTCTCCTCGGTCAGCGCGGCGGCGCGCACGTCGTCCTGGGTGGCCGAGGCCGGGACGGTCACCCGGGAGCGGACCTTGCCGTTGACCTGGATCGGGTACTCGACGGTGTCCTCGACCAGGTACCGCTCGTCGGCCACCGGGAACGGGCCGTGGGCCAGCGACGCGTCGTGGCCAAGCGCGGACCACAGCTCCTCGGCGATGTGCGGGCACAGCGGCGCGGTCAGCTGCACCATCGGCTCGAGCACCGCGCGCGGCACCGGCCGGCCGGCGTAGGCCTTGGTCACGTGGTTGTTCAGCTCGATCAGCTTGGCGCCCGCGGTGTTGAAGCGCATCGCCGCGTAGTCGGCGTGCACGCCGTCGATCGTCCGGTGCAGTGCCCGCAGCGTCTCCTCGTCCGGCGCCGCCTCGTCGAAGCGGACCCGGCCGGACGACTCGTCGAAGACGTTGCGCCACAGGCGCTGCAGGAACCGCTGCGCGCCGATGACGTCCTTGGTCGCCCAGGGGCGGGAGACCTCCATCGGACCCATGGACATCTCGTAGAACCGGAAGGTGTCCGCGCCGTACCGCTCGCACATCTCGTCCGGGGTGACGACGTTCTTCAGGCTCTTGCCCATCTTGCCGTACTCCTGGTTGACCTCCTGGCCGTTCCAGAAGAACTTGCCGTCCACTTCGGACACTTCCTCGGCCGGTACGTGCACCCCGCGCGCGTCGGTGTAGGCGTAGGCCTGGATGTAGCCCTGGTTGAACAGCCTGCGGTAGGGCTCCCAGCCCGAAACGTGGCCAAGGTCGTAGAGCACCTTCTGCCAGAACCGCGAGTACAGCAGGTGCAGCACCGCGTGCTCGATGCCGCCGATGTACAGGTCGACCCCGCCGGGATCGCCCGGCCCGTGCAGCTCCGGCCGGGGGCCCAGCCAGTACTTCTCGTTCTCCGGCTCGCAGAAGTGCTCGGTGTCCGTCGGGTCGACATAGCGCAGCTGGTACCAGCACGAGCCCGCCCACTGCGGCATGACGTTCGCGTCCCGGCGGTAGGTCCTGGGCCCGTCACCGAGATCCAGCTCGACCTCGATCCAGTCCTTCGCCCTGGCCAGCGGGGGCGACGGCTCGGAGTCCGCGTCGTCGGGGTCGAAGGTGGTCGGCGAGTAGTCGTCGACCTCCGGCAGCTCGACCGGCAGCATGCTGTCGGGCAGCGCGACCGGCAGCCCGTCCTCGTCGTAGACGATCGGGAACGGCTCGCCCCAGTACCGCTGGCGGGCGAACAGCCAGTCGCGCAGCTTGTACTGCAGCTTGCCCTCGCCGTGGTCGTGCTTCTCCAGCCACTCGATGATCGCCTTCTTGGCGTCGGCGACCCCCATGCCGTCCAGGAACCCCGAGTTGATCGCCGCGCCCTCGCCGGTGAACGCCTCGCCGTCGAAGCCGTCGGTCGGCGCGACGGTGCGCACGATCGGCAGCCCGTACACCGTCGCGAAGTCCCAGTCGCGCTGGTCCTGGCCGGGCACCGCCATGATCGCGCCGGTGCCGTAGCCCATCAGCACGTAGTCGGCGATGAACACCGGGATCTGTTCCCCGGTGGCCGGGTTGTCGGCGAACGTGCCGACGAACACGCCGGTCTTGTCCTTGTTCTCCTGCCGGTCCAGCTCCGACTTCAGCGCGGCCGCGCGCCGGTAGTCGGCGATCGCCTCGGCCGGGGTGGCGGCCCCGCCGGTCCACGCCGGCGCCACCTCCGCCGGCCACGCGGCGGCCGCGATCCGGTCGACCAGCGGGTGTTCGGGCGCCAGCACCAGGTAGGTCGCGCCGAACATGGTGTCCGGGCGGGTGGTGAAGACCTCGATCCGCTCGCCGTCGGCGGCCGGGAACCGGATGTGCGCGCCGGCCGAGCGGCCGATCCAGTTCCGCTGCATGGTCTTGACCTTCTCCGGCCAGTCCAGGTCGTCCAGGTCGTCCAGCAGGCGGTCGGCGTAGGCGGTGATCCGCATCATCCACTGGCGCAGGTTCTTGCGGAACACCGGGAAGTTGCCCCGGTCGCTGCGACCGTCCGGGGTGACCTCCTCGTTGGCCACCACGGTGCCAAGGCCGGGACACCAGTTGACCGGCGCCTCGGACTGGTACACCAGCCGGAAGGAGTCGATCACCGTCGCCCGCTGGGCGGCGGACAGCTCCGCCCACGCGCGCCCGTCCGGCGTGGCACGCGTGCCATCGGCGAACTCCGCCGCCAGCTCGGCGATCGGCCGGGCCTTGTTCACCCGGTCGTCGAACCAGGCGTTGTAGATCTGCAGGAAGATCCACTGCGTCCAGCGGTAGTAGGTCAGGTCGGTGGTGGCGATCCGGCGACGCTCGTCGTGACCGAGGCCAAGGCGGCGGATCTGGCTCAGGTACCGCTGGATGTTGTCCTCGGTGGTCTTGCGCGGATGCTGGCCGGTCTGCACCGCGTACTGCTCGGCCGGCAGGCCGAACGCGTCGAACCCCATGGTGTGCAGGACGTTGCGCCCGGTCATCCGGTGGTACCTGGCGAACACGTCGGTGCCGATGAACCCCAGCGGGTGCCCGACGTGCAGGCCGACCCCGGACGGGTAGGGGAACATGTCCTGCACGAACAGCTTGTCCTCGGGCACCTCCCCGGCCAGCGGACCGACCGGGTTCGGCGCGTGGAACGTGCCGTGCTCCTCCCAGTGCTGCTGCCAGCGCGACTCGATCGAGTTGGCCACCTCGGCCGTGTACCGGTGGGCCGGTGTGGACTCGTCACTCATCGGGGGGTCCTTCCATGGGCGCGCTCTGGGACATAACAAAACCCCTCCGCCACAGAGGCATGAGGGGTTCGCCGCGCCGACCGATGGTCAGCGCGGCCAAGTAAGGAGCAGGCGCCCGATGCTCATAGCACCAGGATAGCGCGGGCGCCAATACGGTTTCACCTACCATCGACGCGTGCATCTTCTCTCGCTCGTGCCGTTGGTCGTCGGGCTGGTCATCGCCGTCGTGGGGGTTCTCGGGGCGGCGCGACGCCTGCCGCGCAACCGGTTCGGCGGGGTGCGGACCCCGGCCACCATGCGCACCGACCAGACCTTCGTGGTCGCCAACCAGGTCGCCGGGCCGCCGATCGCGGTCGCCGGAGCCGTCGGCGTGCTCAGCGGGCTCGTCGGGCTGCTCGGCGCCAACCTGGTCGTGGCCGGCATCGGTTTCGTGGGGCTGGTCGGCATCGCGGTCGCCGGCGGCATCCTCGGCCACCGGGCCGCCGAGGCCGTGCCGGAGGAGCCGCCCGCGCTGCCGGCCGGCTGCGCTGGTTGCGCGTGCGGTGGCTGTGAACTCACGAAGTCAGTTGGTGCGAACGTCACCCGGGTGGGTGGCCAGTAGCGCCAGCGGCATCCCCTGGCGACGCAGCACCCGGCCCCACAGGTCCTGGTCGGGCGAGGCGACCACGTCGCTTGGCAGCGCGGGCACCACGATCCAGTCGCCGCGCTCGATCTCGCCCGCGACCTGGCCGACGTCCCAGCCGGCGTAGCCGGCGAACACCCGCAGGCCGCGGAACTTGGGCACCAGCACCTCCGGGTCGGCGTCCAGGTCGACCAGGGCCACCGGACCGCGTACGCCGATCAGGCCCTTGACGCCGTTGGCCTCCTCGCCGGTACGCATCGAGGCCAGGCACAACGCGGTCTTCTGGTCGACCGGGCCGCCGACGAACACCGAGCCGGGGTTGGTCACGTGCGGACCCCAGCTGGGCAGCACGTCGTCGACCGGGATCTCACTCGGACGGTTCAACACCACACCGAGCGTGCCCTCGCCCCGGTGGTCGATCACGAACACCACGGTGCGGCGAAAGTTGGCATCAGTCAGGCTGGGGGCCGCCACGAGCAGCGTTCCCGGCTCCACGGCTGCGTCGGGGGCTGCATCGGAAGGCTCGGATCGCACGAGCGACATGATCCCACCCGTCCAGTGGGAATCCAGCAGCCGTATGGCTCTTAAGGAACAATGGACCGTGCCGGCTCGTTGTAGCCGGTGGCTGGAGCGCCACTGTGTCCCCCGGGCTCAACCAAGAACAGCCTTTGTGGAATACCAGTTCGGCTGGAGCCGCATCGCGCCAACCGCCGTGAGGCGACCTGGCGTTCCCGCCACGAACGGCGTGCTCCTCGGGCAACCGAGGCGCACGCCGTTCGGACTTCCGCCGGCCTCGTCGTAGGCTCGGTGGTCGTGAGCACCACCGTCCCGGTCGACGCGAGTGACAACTCGGAGTCGGCCCATCACCTCCGGATCGGGCCGCGCAGGCTGCTCGGCTTCGCCGGGTTCCGCAGGCTGCTGGCCTCCCGGTTCAGCTCGCAGTGGGGTGACGGGCTGTTCCAGGGCGGGCTGCTCGGGGCGGTCGTGTTCAACCCGGAACGCGCGGTCACCCCCGCGGAGATCGTCGCCGGGTTCGCCGTGCTGCTCCTGCCCTACTCGATCGTCGGACCGTTCGCCGGCGCGCTGCTCGACCGCTGGGACCGGCGCCGGGTGCTGGTCGCGGCCAACCTGGTGCGGGGCGCGCTGGTGCTGGTCACCGCCGGTTGTGTGGCCGCTGGGGTGGCCGGGGTGCCGTTGCTGATGCTCGCGCTGGTCGTCATGGGGATCAGCCGGTTCATCGGCGCCGGTCTGTCCGCCTCGCTGCCGCACGTGGTGCCGGTGCGCAACCTCGTCGAGGCCAACGCGCTCGCGGTCACCATCGGCGCCATCGTCTCGGTCATCGGCGCCGGGTGCGCCTTCGGGCTGCGGTCGGTGCTCGGCGAGGACGACGCCGGCTCCGGGCTCACCACGGCGGTCGCCGTGCTCGGCTCGCTGCTGGCCGCCACGATGGCCGCGCGGTTCGTCCGCGGCGCGCTTGGCCCGGACTCGGTCGACGAGCCGTCCACGGCGGTGGCCGCGGTGGCCAACGGGCTGTTCGACGGCGCCAGGGTCGCGCTGCGCACCCCGAGCGTGGCCGCCGGGTTCTGCGCGCTGCTCGCGCACCGGGTGTCCTTCAGCATCTCGCTGCTGCTGACCGTGCTGCTGATGCGCTTCAGCTTCGAGGACTTCGGGCCGATCTCGGCCGGGGAGCCTGGTCTTGGCATGGTGCTCGGCTTCGGCGCGGTCGGCATCTTCGTCGCCGGCGTGACCACCGCCCGGCTGGTCACCGCGCTCGGCCGCAAACGCACCGTGCTGCTGTCCCTCGGGCTCGCCGCGGTGGCCCAGCTCGGCCTCGGGCTGCCGATGGTGCTGCCGACCGCGCTGGTGGCCGCGTTCCTCATCGCCTACGCGGGCCAGGTGGTCAAGCTGTGCGTGGACGCCGCCGTCCAGCGCGACATCGGCGACGAGGCCAGGGGCCGGGTGTTCGCGCTCTACGACATGCTGTTCAACATCACCCAGGTGATCGCGGTCAGTGTGGCCGCGGCGATCATCCCGGCCAACGGCGAGTCGGTCGTGCTGATCGTCGCGGCGACCGTGGTCTACCTGATCGGGATGGCCGGCTTCGAGCTGGTCACCCGTCGTCACCAGGGCGCGGGTCAGCAGGAGCCGAGTCCGCAGCCCCGGCCGACGGCGTGATGCCCTGCTCGGCGGCCCACCTGCGCAGCTCGGCGACCGCGTCGTCGTGGTCCAGCGGCCCGCGATCCAGCCGCAGCTCCTTGAGGAACCGCCACGCCTTGCCGACCTGCGGCCCCGGCGGCAGGTCCAGCAGCCGCATGATCTCGTTGCCGTCCAGGTCCGGGCGCACCCTGGCCAGGTCCTCCTCGGCCGCGATCCGGCCGATCCGCTCCTCGAGGCTGTCGTAGGTGCGCTGCAGCGCGGCCGCCTTGCGCCGGTTGCGGGTGGTGCAGTCGGCCCGCACCAGCTTGTGCAGCCGGGCCAGCAGCGGGCCGGCGTCGGTCACGTAGCGCCGCACCGCCGAGTCGGTCCACTCGCCCTTGCCGTAGCCGTGGAACCGCAGGTGCAGGTACACCAGCGCGGCGACCTCCTCGATCACGTCCTTCGCGTACCGCAACGCCCGCAAACGCTTGCGCACCATCTTGGCGCCGACCACCTCGTGGTGGTGGAAGCTCACCCCGCCGCCATCGAGGTGCCGGCGGGTGGCCGGCTTGCCGACGTCGTGCAGCAGCGCGGCCAGCCGCAGCACCAGGTCCGGCTCGGTGTCCGGCTCCTCGAGGTCGATCGCCTGATCGAGCACCACGAGCGAGTGCTGGTAGACGTCCTTGTGCTGGTGGTGCTCGTCGATCTCCAACCGCATCGCCGGCACCTCGGGCAACACGTGCGCGGCCAGGCCGGTGTCCACCAGCAGCTCGATGCCCCGGCGCGGGTGGCGCCCGCACAGCAGCTTGGACAGCTCGACCTGGACCCGCTCCGCGGTGATCCTGGTGAGTTCGTCGTGCATCTGGTTCATCGCCTCCACCACCCGCCTGGCGGGGACGAACCCGAGCTGGCTGACGAACCTGGCCGCGCGCATCATCCGCAGCGGGTCGTCGGCGAAGGACTCCTGAGGGGTCGCCGGGGTGTCCAGCCGCCGCGCGGCCAGCGCGGCCCGCCCGTCGAAGGGGTCGACGAGGGTCCGCGCCGCCGGGTCGGCGGTCAGGTGGATGGCCATGGCGTTGACCGTGAAGTCCCGGCGCAACAGGTCGTCGGTGATCGAGTCGCCGAAGCGCACCTCGGGATTGCGGCTGTGCCGGTCGTAGGTGTCCGCGCGGAACGTGGTGATCTCCACGTCCGTGCCGCGCCGCCGGGCGCCGATCGTGCCGAACGCGATGCCGGTGTCCCAGATGGCGTCCGCCCAGCCCGTGACGATCCGCCGCACCTGCTCGGGGCGGGCGTCGGTGGCGAAGTCGAGATCACCGGCCGGCCGGCCGAGCAACGCGTCGCGCACGCTGCCGCCGACCAGGTACAGCGAATGCCCGGCCGCGGCGAACCGCGCCGCGAGCTCGTCGGCCACCGGGAAGCGCGGACTTTCGAGCACGGCATCGAGTTGGGTCAGGTTGGACACGGGGAACGAGCGTATCCGCACGCGGTACCGCACTACGATCGCGTGCATGCCCTCGACGTCCGGCCGGCCCCGGGGCGCCCGCTCCGGGCGCCGCGGGCGTCGCCGTGGGCGCCGGATGACCGCCGTCGACGAGACCTCCGCCGGCGGCGTCGTGATCAACGTCGACCGGGGCCGGGTGGTGCTGATCGGCCGCCTCGACCGGCGCGGCCGGCTGCTGTGGTCACTGCCGAAAGGGCACATCGAGGAGGGGGAGACCCCGGAGCAGACCGCGGTACGGGAGGTGCGCGAGGAGACCGGCATCCTTGGCGAGATAATTCGCCCGCTCGGCACCATCGACTACTGGTTCGTCGCCGACCGCCGCCGGATCCACAAGACCGTGCACCACTACCTCATGGAGGAGCGCGGCGGCGAGCTGTCCGACGACGACGTCGAGGTGACCGAGGTCGCCTGGGTCCCCCTCGACGAGTTGGAGGAGCGGCTTGCCTACGCCGATGAGCGTCGCCTGGTGTCACGCGCGCTCGAGTTGCTCAAGGTGCGTCCGGCCGACGCCTCCGGTGAACTGTCCGGTGACCTCGGCACCGACCTCTCTGCCAGGGCGGACGGGAGCTGATCCGGCGTGACCAGGTGGAAGCGTGCCTGCGGGCTGGCCGCGGTGGCGTTACTCGCGCTCGGCCCGGCCATGCCGGCCGCGGCGGACTCGATCGGCGCGCCGGTGGCCCTCGGAGGTGGCGGCCGGGAGCTGCTGCGGCTCGAGGTCGACACCATGTCCCCCCGGCTGGTCACCGCCGACACCAAACAGGTGACGGTCACCGGGCGGATCACCAACGTCGGCGACCGCACGGTGGACCGGATCGACGCGAAGCTGCAACGCGGCGAGCCGGTGGGCACCGACGCCGAACTGCGCGACCTGGCCGCCCGCCCGACCGACACCGCCGACTCGCCGTTCGTCGAGGTCAGTGACTCGCTCCAACCGGGGGAGTCGGTCGACCTGGCGATCAGGGCCACGCTGCGCGGCTCGCCGGACTCGCTCGACGTGACCGAACCCGGCGTCTACCCGCTGCTGGTCAACATCAACGGTGAGCCGGACTTCGGCGGCCAGGCACGGCTCGCGGCCGTGTCGATCCCGCTGCCGGTCCTCGAGGTTCCCGGTCGCACGCCGGTGCGGCCCAAGGCCGACCCGCCGTCGATGTCCATCATCTGGCCGATCATGGACACCCAGCCCCGCCGGCTGCCGATCACCCGCGAGGACGGCCGGCCGGTGCTCGACGACGACGAGCTCGCCAGCTCGCTGTCCGCGGACGGGCGGCTGTTCGGCCTGGTCAACTCCGTCTCCACGGCCTCGTCGACCAACGGCACCCTGCTGACCTCGCTGTGCTTCGCGATCGACCCCGACCTGCTGGCGACCGTGTCCGCCATGGCCGACGGCTACTACGTGCGCGAGGACACCCGGCTGGTGCCCGGCCAGGGCGCGCAGGCCGCCCGCGACTGGCTGACCAGGGTGACCGAGCTGACCAGGGGCCGGTGTGTGCTCGCGGTGCCCTTCGCGGACGCCGACCTGGTGGCACTGTCCCGCTCGGGCGCGGTCGACCTGGCCAACATCGCACTCGCCAGCTCGTCGCTGGTGGCCAACCTGCTCGCCCCGGTCCAGCCGGTGCCGGGCCTGTTCTGGCCGGCCGGCGGCTCGTTCGACAAGCGCACGGTGGTCGACCTGGCCGCGCTCGGCCCGACGACCGTGATCGCCGACCCGGTGCACCTGCAGCAGGTCACCGGCACCTCGCCGTACACGGTCACCGGCACCCAGACGGCCAACCCGGTCCGGGCGCTGGCCACCGATCCGGTGCTGTCCAGCTCACTGAACGTCGCGCCGGTCGGCTCCGGCGGGGACACCTCGCTGCAACGTGGGCTGGCCACGCTGGCCTTCCGCACGCTGTTCGACCGGAACGCGGGCGAGCACCTGCTCGTCGCCCCGCCGCGCCGCTGGGCCGCGCCGGCCAGCGAGCTGGTCGGCTACCTCAACCTCGCCCAGCAGCTGTTCGACGACGGGTTCGCGGTGCCGCGCTCGCTGCAGGCCGACGTCTCGGCGCCCAGCCAGGGCACCTCGGCCGGGCTGGCCTACACCCCGAGGGACAGCGCGCGGGAAATCCCGGCGTCGGTGAGCGCCGAGGTCGCCCGGCTCAACACCACCAAGCGCGACCTGCTGGCCGCCATGGGCGACGACAACACCAGCGACATCGACCCGAACGCCGTGCTCGCGCCGATGCAGGACGGCCTGCTGCGGGCCACCTCGACCGCGTTGCGCGGCAACGTCCGGTCGGCCAACGCCGCGGTCGAGGAGGTCCGCGAGCAGCTCGACGCGCTGTGCGCCGCGGTCAAGGTGACCAACCCGGAACGGCCGCTGCAACTCGCCTCCGGGGACAGCCCCATCCCGGTCAGCGTGCACAACGCGCTGCCGGTCAGCATCGCCGTCCGGGTCCGCATCCACGCCCCGCCCGGCCTGGTCACCGAGCCGATCCAGGACCTGCGGATCCCGCCGCACCACACGGTCAACGCCTACGTCCCGGCCGACGTGACCAGGGCCGGCCGGTTCAAGGTCGACGCGTCGCTGTCCACCCCCGGCGGCACCACCCTCGGCGAGGACACCCAGCTGGAGCTGAGCTCCACCTCCTACGGCGTCATCACGATCGCGATCACCGGCACGGCGGGCGGAGTGCTGGTAGTTCTGGTTGCGTTCCGGATCTTCCGCAGGGTGCGCAGGGCGAAGGGTGGCACGGCTGATGGCACGGTCGATGGCTGAACCGACGCGCCGTGCCGCGCCGCCATCGCTCGCCAAGGCCAGCGGCTCGATGGCGATCGCCACGCTGGTCAGCCGGATCACCGGCTTCGCGTGGAAGGTCATGCTCGCCTGGGCGGCCGGCCTCGGCGTGGTCAACGACTCGTTCACGGTGGCCAACACGCTGCCCAACATCGTCTACGAGCTGCTGCTCGGCGGCGTGCTGGCCAGCATCGTGGTGCCGCTGCTGGTGCGCGCCCAGGACGACCACGACGGCGGCCTGGCGTACACCCAACGCCTGATCACCATGTCGATGGCCATGCTGGCGGTCAGCACGGTCGTCGCGGTGGCACTGGCCCCGCTGTTCACCCGGCTCTACATGGACGGCTCGACCGGCGAGGCCAACCCGGCGCTGGCGACCGCGTTCGCCTACCTGCTGTTGCCGGAGATCCTGTTCTACGGCCTGTTCGCCATCCTGTCGGCGATCCTGCAGGCCAAGCACGTGTTCGGGCCGCCGGCCTGGGCGCCGGTGATGAACAACCTGATCGTCATGGTGACCATCGGGGTGTACGCGGTCATGCCAGGTGAGATCTCGCTCAACCCGGTGCGCATGGGTGACGCGAAGCTGCTCACCCTCGGCGTCGGGGTCACCCTCGGCATCGCCGTGCAGGCGGTGGTGCTGGTGCCCGCGCTGCGCCGGATCGGGTTCCGCTTCCGCTGGAACTGGGGCCTGGACTCGCGGTTGCGCGAGTTCGGCGGCCTGGCGCTGTGGACCGTCGGCTACGTGGCGATCAGCCAGGTGGGGATGGTGTTCTCCACCCGGGTGCTGACCGCGGGCGCGTCCGGCGGGGCGGCCATCTACGCCAACGCCTGGCTGTTGTTCCAGCTGCCATACGGCGTGATCGGGGTGTCGCTGCTGACCGCGATCATGCCCCGGCTCAGCCGCTCGGCCGCCGACGGCGACACCGCCAAGCTGGTCGGCGACCTGTCACTGGGCAGCAGGCTGTCCACGGTGATGCTGGTGCCGATCTCGGCGATCCTCACCATCACCGGCTCGGCCATCGGCGTCGCACTGTTCGGCTACGGCGACGCCGCGGTCACCGACGCCCAGCGGCTCGGCGACGCGCTGGCGTTCTCCGCGTTCGGCATCCTCCCGTACGCGCTGGTGATGTTGCAGCTGCGCGTGTTCTACGCGATGAAGGACGCGCGCACGCCCACGCTGATCATGATCGTGATGACCGTGGTGAAGATCCCACTGCTGTACATGTGCCGCGACCAGCTGCGGCCGGACGACGTGGTGATCGGGGTGCTGCTGGTCAACTCGCTGACCTTCGTGGTCGGCGCGGTGCTCGGCCAGATGTGGCTGTGGGTGCGGCTCGGCCGGCTGCAGAGCATGCGGGTGGTGCGGGTGATCGTGCAGTCGGTGACCGCCGGGATCGCCGGCGCCCTGGTCGCTTTCGGCGTCGGGCTGCTGATCGACCTCGCGCTCGGCTCGGCGGGGCCGACGCTCGTGGCGTGGGTGAAGGTCGTGGTGCTGTCGGTGGTCACCGGAGTCGTCACCTTCGGCCTACTCGCCGTGTTCAAGGTGCCCGAACTCGAGCCGGCGAGGCAACGAATCACCCGACTGGTACGTCGAGGGTAGAGAAGAACAACCAGTAGAACCCCGGCCGTTCACGTAGGCTCATTCCAATCGGCCGAACACGTCAGATGACCGTGTCTCAGATGACCGTGTCCACCTCGCTGGGGCTGGGAGCGGGGAGAGTGCAGTGACCACGAGGCGAACCGAATCCCTGACGGGTCAACTTTCCCCCGGCGGCAGCGCCGGGGAGCACTTCCTGCTGCCCGGAGCCGTTATCGGCGACGGTCGCTACCGGCTGCTCGCCCAGTTCGGGGTCGACGAGCGGGCCGGCGCGCACCTGTGGCGCGCCCGCGACAACCAGCTGCGCCGCGACGTCGCGCTGACCGTGCTGGTCGGCCAGTCCAGCGACGTCGACCGGGCCCAGGACGCCCGGCGCACGCTGGAGCGGGCCGCGCACGCCGCCCGGTTCAACCACCCCGGCATGGCCAGGGTGCTCGACGTGCTCACCCTCGGCAACGGGGTCAGCGCGGGCGAGGGATTACTCGGCATCGTGGTCGCCGACTGGTCGGCCGGCACCGACCTGGTCGACCTGGTCGCCGAGCACCCGCTGCCGGCGGCCAACGCCGCGCGCCTGCTCGAGCCGCTGGCCGCCGCGGTCGAGCGCGCGCACGTCGCCGGGCTGGTGCTCGGGGTGGACCATCCGCAGCGGATCCGGGTCACCCCGGACGGCGTGCTGCGGCTGGCCTTCCCCGGCCCGCTGCCCGACGCGGTGCCGCGCGACGACGTCAAGGGCCTCGGCGCCATCCTCTACCTGCTGCTCACCGGCCGTTGGGCGCTGCCGGGCGGCCCGACTGCCCTGCCGAGCGCGCCGATCGCGCCGAACGGGGCGATCGTGCCGCCGGAGGCGCTGCACAACCACGTGCCGCACGAGCTGTCCGCAGTGGCCATGCGCAGCCTGGAGGACACCTCGATCGGCGGTATCCGCACCAGCGCCACGCTGCTGACGGTGCTCGACCAGGCGGCCGAGTCCGCCGAGCAGACCGAGTTCATGCGCCCGGCGGTGCCGGGTACCGAGGACGACGACGGCCCGGTCTGGACCACCCGGCCGCCGGTCCGGGACAAGGCCCGCAGGCGCAAGCTCGCCGTCGGGGTCACCGTGCTGGCCATCGCCACGGTCGGCGTGCTCGCCTGGGTCGGCATGACGCTGATCGACTTCTTCGGCGACGAGGGCGGCTCCGACCAGGTGGTGATCAGCGCGACCCCACCGACCGAGGAGCAGCAGAAGGAGACCCCGCCACCGGCCCCGCAGCCGGTCGGGCCGCTCAAGCCGGCCGAGGTGTCGGAGTTCAACCCGGTCGGCGGTGAGGACGACCCGGAGGACGCGGGCAACGTGACCGACGGCGACCCGGAGACGATGTGGGAGACCGACAAGTACCAGCAGCAACTCCCGGTGCTCAAGCCCGGCCTCGGGGTCATGTCCTCGTTCGCCGAGGCGGTCAAGTTCGCCAAGGTCACCGTCGACTCGCCGAGCCCCGGCACGTTCGTGGAGATCCGCGCCGCGTCCTCGCCGACCGCCGGGATCGACGAGACCACGCTCATCACCAAGGGCGAGTTGCAGGACGGGCGCACCGAGTTCGAGCTGCCGGCCATGGAGCCGACCCAGTACGTGCTCGTGTGGATCACCAAGCTGGGTGAGGGAAACCAGTCCTCGATCGGCGAGGTGGAGTTCATCCGCGCCGAGTGAGCCCGGCGCGACAGGGTGGCGGTGCACACACCTCGGAGCGGCAACTCGGCGACCGATATCCTCTTCCGCGTGACCACCGCCGCCAGCTCGGACGCCGACCTCATCGCGGCGCATGCCGCCGGTGACCCGCGTGCCTTCGCTGAGTTGGTCCGCCGCCACCGGGACCGCATGTGGGCCGTCGCCCTGCGCACACTCCGAGATCCGGAGGAGGCCTCCGACGCGTTGCAGGAGGCGTTCATCTCCGCGTTCCGGGCCGCCGCGTCCTTCCGCGCCGAGTCGCAGGTGACCACCTGGCTACACCGGATCGTGGTGAACGCCTGCCTTGACCGGGTCCGTCGCCGCCAGTCGAGGCCGACCGTGCCGCTGCCGGAGGCCGGCCCCGGCGAGCCGGTCGCCCCGCGCGACTCGATGTCGGAGCGGGAGACCAGGCTGGTCGTGCAGAACGCGCTCAGCCAGCTCTCCGAGGACCAGCGGGTGCCGATCGTGCTGGTGGACGTCGAGGGCTACTCGGTGGCCGAGACCGCCAAGATGCTGGGGATCGCCGAGGGCACCGTGAAGAGCCGGTGCGCCCGTGGGCGCGCCAAACTGGCCAAAGTTCTCGGTCATCTTCGGAACCCCGATGCAGATGCGAACGTCCCAGATGGCGCAGTTGAACAGCGAGGAGTGCCGGCAAGGCGCCGCGGGGAGGGACGATGACAGACAACGTCAGGGGCTCGCTCGGGCCACCGTGGTCTGTCGACCTGCTGGCCGATCTGCACGCCGGCGTGCTCGACATCACCGAATCCGAACGGCTGTGGCCGCAGGTCAACGCCGATGCCGAGGCCAGGGCCATCATCGAGGCCCTCGACTCGGTCAAGGGCGATCTCGGCGGGCTGAGTACGGCGCCGGTGGAGCCGATGCCGGCCCAGTTCGCCGCCAGGCTCGACGCGGCCATGGCCGCCGAGGCACAGGCGAAGTGGCCGAGGTCAGCGGCCCCGGTCGCGACCGCCGCGCCACCGACAGCGCCACCGACAGCGCCACCCACCGCACCGGTCATCGACCTGGCCGCCGCCCGCAAGCGGCGCAACCGGATGGCCGGCTGGGGTGCCGGGGTGCTGACCGCGGCCGCCGCCGCGGCGGCGATCGCCTTCGTCGCCATGCCAGGCGACTCCACCGGCGGCACGCCGAGCGCTCAGGACAACACCACGCAGACCGAGGACGCGGCACCGCCGCTCGCCCTGTCCAGCGACAACCTGAACTCGGCGATCCCCATGCTCAACGGCAAGGACGACTTCGGCGCGTTGACGGACGAGCAGGGCCTGCGGGGCTGTCTCGACCAGAACGACATCACCGCGGCCGACATCGTCGGCGTCAGCCCGGTGACCCTCGACGGCCAGGACGGCGTCGCGGCGTTGTTCGGCGCGGGCCAGCAGGCAGGCCAGTTCCGGCTGGTCGTGCTCACCGCGGACTGCGAGCCACTCGCGAACTCCCTCCTGCCGAACTGATCGAACTGACCGCCAAAGGCCGCGTGGACGTCGGATGGACGCCGTCCACGCGGCCTTTGGCGTGCTAGCGGCGTGCTAGCGATCACCCGAGTGGGACGGAACAACGGGCCCCTACGATCGTGTTGAGCACAGTGCGACCCCAATCGCACCGAATCCGGAGGTCTGATGCCCGCCACCGAATCCGCGCCGGTCCGCGACGTGATCATCGTCGGCTCCGGACCAGCCGGCTACACAGCCGCTGTCTACGCCGCGCGCGCCCAGCTCGAACCGCTGGTGTTCGAGGGAACGACCTACGGTGGCGCGCTGATGACGACCACCGAGGTGGAGAACTACCCCGGCTTCCGCGACGGCATCATGGGCCCGGACCTCATGGAGCAGATGCGCGCCCAGGCCGACCGGTTCGGCGCCGAGATCAGGACCGAGGACGTCGAGCAGATCGACCTCGCCGGCCCGGTCAAGTACGTCACCGCGAACGGCGTGCGCTACGCCGGCCGGACGGTCGTACTCGCCATGGGGGCCGCCGCGCGCTACCTGCACGTGCCGGGCGAGCAGACCCTGCTCGGGCACGGCGTGTCCGCGTGTGCGACCTGTGACGGGTTCTTCTTCCGCGACCAGGACATCGCCGTGGTCGGCGGGGGCGACTCCGCGATGGAGGAGGCCACCTTCCTCACCAAGTTCGCCAGGTCGGTCACGATCATCCACCGCCGCCAGGAGTTCCGCGCCTCGCGGATCATGCTGGAGCGGGCCAAGGCCAACGAGAAGATCCGCTGGCAGCTGGACTCCGAGGTGCTCGAGGTACTCGGCGACGGCTCGGTCGGCGGCGTGCGCCTGCGCGACACGGTGACCGGCGAGGAGTCGACGCTGCCGGTCACCGGCCTGTTCATGGCCATCGGGCACGACCCGCGCAGCGCGCTGGTCAAGGGCCAGGTGGCCACCGACGACGAGGGCTACGTGCTGACCAGGGCGCAGTCCAGCTACACCGACGTCGACGGCGTGTTCGCCGCCGGCGACCTGGTCGACCGGACCTACCGGCAGGCGATCACCGCCGCCGGTTCCGGCTGCTCGGCGGCGATCGACGCCGAGCGCTGGCTCGCCGAGCACGGAGAGTCCAAGGCCCACGAGGCCCCGGAGCTTGTCGGCGGCGGCTATGCCCCGACGAAGAACTGAAGGAGAGAACATGGCCGGGAATACTGTCGTCGTGACCGACAGCTCGTTCGCCACCGACGTGCTCGGCAGCGACAAGCTGGTGCTGGTGGACTTCTGGGCGACCTGGTGCGGTCCGTGCCGGATGGTCGCGCCGGTTCTCGAGGAGATCGCGGGCGAGCACGACGAGATCACCATCGCCAAGCTGGACGTGGACGCCAACCCGACGGTGGCCCGCGACTACCAGGTGCTGTCCATCCCCACGCTGATCCTGTTCAAGGGCGGCGAGCCGGTCAAGCAGATCGTCGGCGCGAAGCCGAAGGCGGCGCTGCTCGCTGACCTCGCCGACTACCTGGACTGATCGAGCGCACGACCGCGCCGTCGGGGTGTCCGCGGTCACTGGACATATCCACTATGTGACCCTCCGCGCCGGACTCAGGTAGGCAGGGCACAATGGTTGCGCAGTTGTCCTGCTGCTGTGGACAACATTCGCACCGGCTCGATGCCGGTGCCCGACCTGAGCGAGGGGTGCATGCGGGTACTGCGCCGCGGTGATGCTGGGCCGGCCGTTGCCGAGGCGCGCGAGGCACTCGCCGGGCTCGGTCTGCTGCCGACCAACCCGCCGCCCGGCGGCTCGGTCGAGATGTTCGACGAGCTGATCGAGCACGCGGTTCGTACGTTCCAGCAGCAGCGGGGCCTGATCACCGACGGGGTGATCGGGCAGGCGACCTATCGCGCGATGCGCGACGCCACCTACCAGCTCGGTGCCCGCCCGCTGGCCTTCCTGGTCTCCGCCCCGGTCTCCGGCGACGACGTGCTGGCCCTGCAGGAGCGCCTGCTGGAGCTCGGCTACGACGCCGGCCGGCCCAACGGGGTGTTCGCCGCCCAGACCGAGGGCGCGCTGCGCAACTTCCAGCGCGACTACGGCCTGACCGTGGACGGCATCTGCGGGGCGGAGACGGTGCGCGCGCTGCGCCAGCTCTCCCCGAGGGCACGAGGCGGCTCACCGGTGCTGCTGCGCGAGCAGGAGCGGGTGCGCAAGGCCGGGCCCCGGCTGCGCGGCAAGCGGATCGTCGTCGACCCCGGCCACGGTGGCGAGGAAGGCGGCGTGTCGGTCGCCGGCGTCCGCGAGTCCGACCTGATGTGGGACCTGGCCCGCCGGCTCGAGGGCAGGATGGTCGCCACCGGCATGCAGGCGTTGCTGTCCCGCGGCCGCGACCAGTGCCCGACCGACGCCGACCGCGCCCAGTTCGCCAACGAGGTCGGCGCGGACCTGTTCCTGTCGCTGCACGCCGACGCCAACGCCTCCCCGCTGGCCCAGGGGGTGGCGAGCTTCCACTTCGGCACCACCGGCGGCAACTCCTCCACCATCGGCGAGACGCTGGCGGGGTTCGTGCAGCGGGAGCTGGTGGTGCGGACCGGGCTGCGGGACTGCCGCAGCCACCCCAAGACCTGGGACCCGCTGCGGCTGACTCGCTGCCCCGCGGTCCGCATCGAGATCGGCTACCTGACCAACGCCGAGGACCGCGGCCGGCTGTCCGACCCGTCGTTCCGGGACGTGGTGGCCGAGGGCATCCTGGTCGCGGTCAAGCGGCTCTACCTGCTCGGCGAGAACGACCAGCCGACCGGCACGTTCACCTTCGCCGACGTCCTGCGCCACGAGCTGGCCAAGGCCGAGTAGCACGGAGTTGTCCACAGGCTGGGGGTACCAGCTGTGGACAACTACCTGTTGGCTACCTGTCGGCGCTGTGCAGCGCCGGGCTGGGGTTCGCCGTGGTGACCGTAACGGTGCCCAGGAGCTTCTCCAGGGCCGCCTCGACGTCTTCCTTCCACCCGAGTGCCGAGCGCAGTTCCAGGCGCAGACGGGGCCAACGAGGGTGCTGCCTGACGGTCTTGAAGCCGACGGACAGGAAGAAGTCGGCCGGGAGCACGCAGGAGGCGTTCTCCTCGTCGGGCATGGCGTCGCCGAAGGCCTCGACGGCCTTCACCCCACGCCGGGTGAGGTCCTTGGCCACGGCCTGGATGAGCATCCGGCCCAGCCCGCCGCCGCGGAACTCCGGCAGCACGTGGAACCCGGTGAGCAGGACCGCGTCCGGGCTCGGTGGCGAGGTGGGGAAGGCGGCCGCGCGCGGCACGGCGGTCGGCGGCGCGTAGAGCGCGAACCCGACCGGGTGCTTGTCGCTGTACACGATGCGCCCGCAGGAACCCCACTCGAGCAGCACGCTGGAGACCCAGGCCTCCTTCTCCAGATCCGCGGTGCCGAACTCCTCGGCCTGTTCCCGCAGATGGGGGGCGACCTCCCAGAACACGCACCGTCGAGAGTGCTTGGGAAGATCCTCGAGGTTGTCCAGCGTGACGCCGATGACGCGTCGCGACACCTGACCTCCCCCTGCCGTGTTGCGCGTATCCGCCCGCCAGGATAAGCCCCCGGAGGCGCCGGCGGAAACCACGCGGTGCCGATAACCGCCGTGGTTACACTCGATCGATCTACCCTGCCCCATCCGCGATGGAGCCCGCATTGACCAAGGTAGGACCGCCGGAACGCACCGGCCAACGCACCGGCCAACGCACCGGCCAACGCACCGGCCAACGCAGTGGNGTGGCCAACGTACTGGCCAACGTACTGGCCGCAGCCTCGACCCACACCTGAGTCGGTATGCCGCCCGCGCGGCCGGCATGACCGCCTCGGAGGTCAGGGCGCTGTTCGCGGTGGCCAGCAGGCCGGAGGTGGTCTCGCTGGCCGGTGGCATGCCCAACCTCACCGCACTCCCGCTGGACTCACTGGCCGCCGAGGTGGCCGGGCTGATCAGCGCCGAGGGCCTGGTCGCGCTGCAGTACGGGTCCGCGCACGGGCTGCCTGAGCTGCGCGACCAGATCTGCGAGGTCATGGCGCTGGAGGAGATCCGCGCCCACCCCGACGACGTGGTGGTGACCGTCGGCTCCCAGATGGCGCTGGACATGGTGACCAGGATCTTCTGTGATCCTGGTGACGTGGTGCTCGCCGAGGGCCCGTCCTACGTCGGCGCGCTCGGCACCTTCGCCGCCTACCAGGCCGACGTGGTGCACGTGGCCATGGACGCCGACGGGCTGGTGCCGGCGGCGCTGCGGGAGGCGCTGGCCGCGGTCCGGGCGGCCGGTCGTCGGGTCAAGTTCCTGTACACGATCCCGAACTTCCACAACCCGGCCGGTGTGACGCTGAGCGTGTCCCGGCGCGCGGAGATCCTGGAGATCTGCGCGGCCAACGGGGTGCTGGTGGTCGAGGACAACCCGTACGGGCTACTCGGCTTCGACGGGCAGACCTATCCGGCGCTGCGGTCGATGGACCAGGACAACGTGGTCTACCTCGGCTCGTTCTCCAAGACCTTCGCCGCCGGGCTGCGGGTCGGCTGGGTGCTCGCGCCGCACGCGGTGCGGGAGAAGCTGATGCTCGCCGCGGAGGCGGCCACACTGTGCCCGCCGACGCTCAACCAGATGATCGTCTCCCGGTACCTGGCCACCCACGACTGGCAGGGCCAGGTCAAGTCCTTCCAGCAGGCCTACCGGGAGCGCCGGGACGCGATGATCTCCGGGCTGGCGCAGTACCTGCCGGCCGGGTGCACGTGGACCGTGCCGGCGGGCGGGTTCTTCGTGTGGGTGACCGTGCCCGATGGCGTGGACACCAAGGCGATGCTGCCCAGGGCGGTCACCGCGCGGGTGGCCTACGTCTCCGGCACCGGGTTCTACGCCGACGGTCTCGGCAGCCGGCAGATGCGGCTGTCGTTCTGCTACCCGACTCCGGAGCGCATCACCGAGGGCGTGCGTCGGCTCGCGGCCGTGCTGGCCGACGAGCTGGAGCTCGCGCGGACCTTCGGCCCGATAAACGGACGGACCGGCTCCGGCCCGCAGGTGCCCGCGCCGGACACCGCGTAGCTTCCTTGCCGATCAACGAAAAGTCCTGGGTGTTGGAGGAGTGTCTCGTGTCCGATCGGTGTGTCGTGGTGTTGTCCGGTGGCCTGTCCCACGAGCGCGACGTGTCGTTGCGTTCCGGCCGCCGGCTCTCCGCCGCGCTGCGGTCGGCCGACGTCACCGTCGAGGAGTGGGACGCCGACTCGTCGCTGCTGTCCCGGCTGCGGGAGCACCGCCCGGACGCGGTGGTGATCGCCCTGCACGGCGCGGAGGGTGAGGGTGGCGCGATCCAGACGGTGCTGGAGATGCTCGAACTGCCCTATGTCGGCGGCGACTCGCACGCGTGCCGGCGAGCGTGGGACAAGCCGACCGCGAAGACCGAACTGGCCAGGGCGGGGCTGGCGACGCCGGACTGGGTGGTGTTGCCGCACAGCACCTTCCGCGAACTCGGCGCGCGCCCGGTGTTGGACGCGATGGTCGACCGGCTCGGGCTGCCGATGATGCTCAAACCGGAGCAGGGCGGTTCGGCGCTCGGCGCACAGGTGGTGCGTGCGGCGGCCGAGTTGCCGGCGGCCATGGTCGGTTGTCTCGCCTACGGCGAGACGGTGTTGGCCGAGCGGTTCGTCGAGGGCGTCGAGGTCGCGGTCACGGTGATCGACGGGCCGGCCGGGCCGGCGACGTTGCCGGCGGTGGAGATCGATCCGTCGTCGGGGGTGTACGACTACACCGCCCGCTACACCGCCGGGCTGACGAACTTCCACACACCGGCGCGGCTCGACGACCGGGCCGCGGCGGCGGTGGCGGAGTTGGCCGTGTCCGCGCACCGACTCCTCGGACTGCGGGACGTGTCCCGCACCGACGCGATCGTCGCCGGCGACGGGACCGTCTACTTCCTCGAGGTGAACTCCTCGCCCGGACTGACCGAGACCTCACTGTTGCCGATGGCGGCGGAGGCCGGCGGGCGGTCGCTCGGCGAGATCTACACGGGGTTGATCGAGCGCGCGGTGGCCCGCGCGAACCCGATCCTCACCCAACACATTTCGTAGCAGATCGAGCACTCATCGTCATCGTCACCGTGACGTAAGTACCTGGGGTGATCCCTAATCGGATTTCAATGTCCGATTTGCCCCATTTTTGGACATCAACTCGACGATTCGCTCAAGATCGTCGACGGAGCCGAACTCGACCACGATCTTGCCCTTGCGTTGGCCGAGTTCGACCTTCACCCGGGTGTCGAACGTGTTGGAGAGCCGGTCCGCGACGTCCTGCAGACCCGGCGCCTGCATCGGCTTGCGTGGCGCGGCCTTCGGCTTGGCCGGCGCCTGGTTCTTGAGCAGGGTGACCGCCTCTTCGGTGGCCCGCACCGAGAGACCCTCCGCCACGATCTTGGTCGCGAGGTCCTCCTGCATGCCGGCATCGTCCAGGCCGAGCAGCGCGCGGGCGTGCCCGGAGGACAGCACGCCCGCGGCGACGCGGCGCTGCACGGGCAGCGGGAGCTTCAGCAGCCGGATCGTGTTCGTGATGGCCGGCCGGCTGCGCCCGATCCGGGACGCCAGCTCGTCATGGGTCACCGCGAACTCGTCGAGCAGCTGTTGGTAGGCCGCCGCCTCTTCGAGCGGGTTGAGCTGAACCCGGTGGATGTTCTCCAACAGCGCGTCGCGCAGCATCGCATCGTCGGCCGTCTGCCGGACGATGGCCGGGATCGTGGCCATCTCCGCGCGCTGGGCGGCCCGTAGCCGGCGCTCGCCCATGACGAGCTCGTACTTGCCGCCGCCGAGCTCACGCACGACGATCGGCTGCATGAGGCCGAACTCGCGAATCGAGTGCTCGAGCTCGTTCAGCGCGTCCTCGTCGAAGACCTGCCGAGGCTGCTTCGGGTTCGCCTGGATCGCATCGGTCGAGAGTTCACGGTAAACAGCCCCGGCCACCGTGCCGGACGGCGCGGGTGGTGCGGGTGGCACCGGTGACGCGCCGCCGGTGGCCGGTCGGGCGGGCGGCTTCGGTAGCTTCACCGCGCCATCGGTGTCGCCAGCCGGTCCCTGTGGAATCAATGCGGCGAGGCCGCGACCCAGCCCACCCTTACGTTCAACCATGTTGCTGCACTACTCCCCGCCGAATCCGCGCTCGGCCATTTCCCGCGCAGCGTCAAGGTAGCTCATCGAACCCCGCGAGCCCGGGTCGTACGCGAGCACCGTCTGACCGAAGCCGGGTGCCTCGGACACCTTCACGCTACGGGGTATGACCGTACGCAGCACGGTGTCGCCGAAATGCTTGCGCACCTCGGCGGTCACCTGGTCGGCCAGCTTGGTGCGGCCGTCGTACATCGTCAGCAGGATGGTCGATACCTGCAGGTTGGGGTTGAGGTGGTTCTGCACCAGCTCGATGTTGCGCAGCAGCTGGGAGAGCCCTTCCAGCGCGTAGTACTCACACTGAATCGGGATCAGCACCTCCTCGGCGGCCACCATCGCGTTGATGGTGAGCAGGCCGAGCGACGGCGGGCAGTCGATGAACACGTAGTCCGGGTTCAGCTCGTCGAACGCGCCGGTGGGCAGCGCCTCCTTGAGCCGAGCCTCCCGGCCCTCCATGGAGACCAGCTCGATCTCGGCGCCGGCCAGGTCGATCGTGGCCGGGACGCAGAGCAGGTTGTCCGACTGGTCGCTCACCACTGCGGCGTCCGCCAAGGACACCTCACCGATGAGGACCTCGTAAATGGACGGCACACCCGAGCGGTGGTCGACACCGAGCGCGGTGCTGGCGTTGCCCTGCGGGTCAAGGTCGATCACCAGCACCTTGAGTCCGTGCATGGCGAGCGCCGCGGCGAGATTGACCGCGCTGGTCGTCTTGCCGACGCCGCCCTTCTGGTTGGCCACGGTCAACACGCGGCGCCGGGATGGCCTGGGGAGATTCGTCTTGGGGTGCAGCATTCGAGTCGCCCGCGCTGCTTCCTCCGCGATCGGCGTCCACCCGGACACTGCGGCCGCGGCCTCGACATTCTCGTGCATGACTGCTTCGGACCGTTGTTGGTGCCGGCCGCCCCGCGACCGTGGTTCGCTCGCTAGCTCACTCACGCGGCAACCTCCTCGGCTCGACAGTGCCGCCGTTTCACGTGAAACATGGTCGCTCCGATCGTTGGTTAGCGGAACACTCCAGTCACCGATCCTGGTACGGCCGTCAGTGTCCCTGATCCTTCTTGGCGCGACGCGAGCTGGTGTAGCCCCGTCCGCCGCGTCCGCCCGCGCGCCCGGGGGCGGTCATTCGCTCGACCTCAATGATGGTCGTCGGCACGTCCAGTACGTCGACGCCACACCGTGCGACCGACAGATGTCCACCACCCGTGCGCGTCACCGCGGCGCCATCCCGCGCGACCTCCGCCTCCGCGCTCTCTCCCTTGAGTGCGACGAGGCGACCACCGGACCGGAGCAGTGGTGCGCTCCAGCCCCAGAGACGGTCGAGCGGCGCCACGGCACGAGCGGTGACGACGTCCGCGCCGGCGAGCCGCTGCTTGATCGCCGGTTCCTCGGCACGCCCCCGGACGACGGTCGCCGACAGCGAGAGCGCATCCAGGACTTCCTCGAGCCACGCCACTCGCCGAGCCATCGGCTCCAACAGTGTGACGTGTAGGTCGGGTCTGGCCAAGATCAGTGGGACACCGGGTAGCCCGGCGCCCGATCCCAGATCGACGACAGTGGCGTTCTCCGGGATCCGTTCGCTGACCACCGCCGAGTTCAACAGATGGCGGTCCCACAGGCGATCGACCTCTCGGGGGCCGATCAGTCCGCGCTCCACGCCGGCGGCGGTCAACAGTTCGGCGAACCGCTGCGCACGGGGGAGCGCGTCGCCGAACACAACAGAAGCGGGCCCCGGGGGAGCCGGCGCTGCTGCCTTCTCATCCATCCCGGGGCCCGCTTCGTCAGGTCGTTGTTTCACGTGAAACGAGCGCGTCAGGTCTGCCGGAACACCACGACGCGACGCCGCGGGTCCTCTCCTTCGCTCTCGCTGTGCACGCCGTCAACCGAGGCGACCGCGTCGTGCACCACCTTGCGCTCGAACGGGGTCATCGGCTGCAGCCGGACCCGCTCCTCGCCACCGCTGAGCACCCGCTCGGCCGTGGCCCGGCCGAGATCACGGAGCTCCTCGCGGCGGTCGGCCCGCCAGCCGGCGATGTCGAGCATCAGCCGGCTCCTGGTCCCGGTGTCCTGCTGGACCGCGAGCCGGGTCAACTCCTGGAGCGCCTCGAGCACGTTACCCCGCGGACCGACGAGCTTCTCCAGATCGTCGCCGCCGTCGATGCTCACTATCGCGCGACCGGCCTCCACGTCGAGGTCGATGTCCCCGTCGTAGTCGACCAGGTCGAGCAGCCGCTCGAGGTAGTCGCCCGCGATGTCGCCCTCGCGAACGAGCAGATCCTCCGCCGAGCCCTCCGACCGCTCGCTGCGCTCGTCCTCGTCGCCATCGTCAGACTCATCGTCAGACTCATCGCCAGACTCACTGTCCGAGTCACTGTCGGACTGGTTGTCCGCCTCGACGTCCGACTCCGACTCGACGCCGTCAGTGACCTCGCCGTCCGTGATCGGGGTGATCACGGCTCCCTCGGCGTTGTCCTGATCGGTCTCCGATTCCTGCACCGTCTCCGGCACGACTTCTCCTCTCCAGGTCCGGAAACGCCTCAGCGATTCTTCCGGCCTGTGTTCTTCTTACGGGATCGGTCTGCGCTCAGACCGGAAACTTTGTTCTCACCCGACTGGTCGGTGGTGCCGTTGCTGGTCGGCTTCGCGGTGCCGGAGGACTTCGCGGTGCCGGGTGACTTGGCCGTACCGGCGGGCTTGGTACCCGGCTTGGCGCCTGGCTTCGGCTTCGTCCCCGGCTTGGCGGCCGGCTTCGTGGCCGGCTTGTCGGTCGACTTGGCCGTGGTGTCCGTGGTGTCCGCGACGTCGGTGCTCTCGTCCGTGTCCGACTTCGGCTGGGCGGGACGCTTCTTGGCCTGCGGGCGCTGGCCGGGCTTGGGGGCGAGGTTGGTCCGCTTCTCGATCGCGGCGGCCTTCTTGGCCTCCTCCTCGGCGTCGATCTTGCGGTACACCAGGCGCTGCTGGCCGAGGGTCCAGGTGTTGTTGGCCAGCCAGTAGAGCAACAGACCGATGGGGAAGAACAGACCGAAGATCAGCACACCCATCGGGAAGATGTAGAGGGTGAGCTTGTTCATGATCGCGGTCTGCGGGGTGGCCGCCTCGGGGTTCTGCCGGGCCACCGAGTGCCGCGCGGTCATGTGGGTCAGCACGCTGGCGAGGATCATCAGCGGGATCGACACGATGATGACCGAGGTGCGGCTGGCGCCGAACTCGGCGAGCACCTCCGCTGGCTGGGTGATGAAGTTCGACAGCCGGGCCCCGAAGATGTTCGCCTCGAGGTAGGAGCTGACGCCGTCCGCGCCGAAGAAGTAGTTCTCGTTCGGGCTGTTGCCGAACGAGCGCAGCACGTGGAACAGACCGATGAACACCGGGATCTGGATCAGCATCGGCAGGCAGCCGCCCAGCGGGCTGAACCCGTGTTCGCGCTGGAGCTTCTGCATCTCCTGCGCCTGGCGCTGCCGGTCGTTCGCGTACTTCTTCTGGATCTTCTTGATCTCGGGGGCGAACTCCTGCATCGCCCGCATCGAGCGAACCTGCTTCACGAACGGCTTGAACATGATCGCGCGCAGCGTGAAGACCAGGAACATGATGCCGAGCACCCACGAGATGCCCGACGCCTCGCCGAACACATGCCCGAACACCCAGTGCCAACACCACAGAATGAACGACACCGGGTAGTAGATGAAGTCGAGCACGGAACTACTCCTTGGGGAGGGGGTCGCGAGCCGAGGCGTCCGACCCCGACCCTTCGGTCACGTCGTGGCGGCGCGCGCGCCGCGGCCGGCGAGGCGGCACCGGGTCGTAACCACCGGGATGCCACGGCCCGCAGCGCAGCAGTCTGCGCACAGTCAGGTAGAGGCCGCGCAGCGCGCCATGCGTGGACAGCGCCTCGACGGCATAGGTACTGCAGCTCGGCTCGAACCGGCAGCTCGGCGGGAGCACCGGTGAGATCCAGGCGCGGTAGAGGTTGACCGGCACGAGCAGCACGCGGGCCATCGGCCCCGGGCGGCGTACGGGCTCGGTCGGGAGATCGTCCGGGGTCGGGTCGTCGGCGCCATGCACGACGTCGTCGTCATGGGTGAGAGTCACGACGACCCTCGTTGGCTCCGTTCACGACGACACCACCAGCGTCCGTACCGGCAAGGCGCAACCTCCGCAGCGCGGAGTCGATGTCGCCCCCGAGTTCGGCGCTCGCCGCCTCCGCGGCAGGCGGCAGCGCACGGACGACCAACGTGCAACCGAGTGGCAGGGTTCCCAGTCGGTCACGGAAGAGGTGCCGCAGGCGGCGAGTCACGCGATGCCGCACCACGGAGTTACCGACCGCCTTGCTGACCACGAAGCCGACTCGGGTCGGCCGGTCCGCCACCTGATCGGCCAACTGATCAGCCCCAGCGGATCCGGCCACGCCGAACCGAGCGACCTCCTCGGCCGTGATGGCATGCACGACGAGCCTGGACCGGCCGACTCGCCGGCCCTTCCTGGTCACGAGCCGAAAGTTGTCGCTACCCGTCAGCCGAGCGGTCGCGGGGAGCACGCAGGTCAGGCGGAGAGGCGCTTGCGACCCTTGACCCGGCGAGCCGCGAGGATGGCCCGACCAGCACGGGTGCGCATGCGCAGCCGGAACCCGTGGGTACGCGCCCGGCGGCGGTTGTTCGGCTGAAAAGTACGCTTGCTCACGGTGGATCTCCCGGTACGGCTCGCCAAGTTTCGCTGTCTCGATCCGACGGCCGGCGCGCAGAACCCACCCACACCTCTCGGGAGACCTTATGAGACTACGCACCCCAGAACGCACTGTTCAATCCGGGTACCCAACGACACGCCCGCACCCACCAGATCCTTGCTCCCCAACACATCTTGTGGCATGGCCCGGCGCTTGTTAGCGTGCGGGCTCCGGTTGGCCAGTTTGGGGAGTGGGAGCCCCTGCTGCGCCAGGAGAAGGTCGGGACGAACCATGTGTCGGGTTACCGCTGCGGGCTGCCGTACCTTCGTGCACAGTTGTGGACAACCCTGTGGATGCTGCTCGCGCGGCGGGGCGCAGATGCCGTCGCGGGCCGCGACCGAGCCCACCTCGACGGTGGGCGGTGCGGGGTGAGTTCTCTACAGCGAAAACAAGGGGTTGACATGACGCTAGTCCAACGAGGGGAGGGGAGCTCGTAGGTGTCCGAACAGCAGATGAACCTGGGTGTGGTCTGGGAACAGGTCGTGCGGGAGTTGTCCGCCGGCACGCTGTCTCCCCAGCAGCGGGCGTGGATGCGGGTCACGCGACCGATCGGGTTGCTCGACGGCACCGCGCTCCTGGCCGCACCGAGCGACTTTGCCAAGGACGCGATCGAACGAGCTCTCCGTGAGCCGATCACCGACGCGTTGTCCCGCAGGCTCGGCCGCGCGGTGTCGCTCGCGGTCAAGGTGGACACGGTCACCCCAGCGGTGACCGCGACCCCGGCCGCACCGCCGCCACCACCGTCACCGGCCAACGGCGACGGCATGATCACCATCCCGGGGGTCGACCCGGCCCGCGCCCAGCTCATGTCCGCCTCGATGCTCGTCGAGCCGGGGCTCGACGCGGACACCGACGGCGACGAGGTGGACGAGGAGGGCGACGCGCTCGCCACCGTGCACGAGATCTGGCCGCCGTTCGCCGGCGGCCAGCCGGTGAGCGGACAACCGTTCACCGCGCCGGCGCAACCGCAGACCTCGAAGACCCGACTGAACGAGAAGTACACCTTCGACACGTTCGTCATCGGTGCCTCCAACCGCTTCGCGCACGCGGCCGCGGTCGCCGTCGCCGAGGCGCCGGCCCGCGCGTACAACCCGTTGTTCATCTGGGGTGAGTCCGGGCTCGGCAAGACCCACCTGCTGCACGCGGTCGGTCACTACGCGCAACGACTCTTCCCGGGGATGCGGGTGCGCTACGTGTCCACCGAGGAGTTCACCAACGACTTCATCAACTCGCTGCGCGACGACCGCAAGGTCGCGTTCCAGCGGCGGTACCGCGACATCGACATCCTGTTGGTCGACGACATCCAGTTCCTCGAGGGCAAGGAAGGCACCCAGGAGGAGTTCTTCCACACCTTCAACACGTTGCACAACGCCAACAAGCAGATCGTCGTCTCCTCCGACCGGCCGCCCAAGCGGCTGGAGACCCTGGAGGACCGGTTGCGTACCCGGTTCGAGTGGGGCCTGATCACCGACATCCAGCCGCCGGAGCTCGAGACCCGGATCGCCATCCTGCGCAAGAAGGCCGCGCAGGACCGGCTGGCCGCGCCGGCCGAGGTGCTGGAGTTCATCGCCGCCCGGATAGAGCACAACATCCGGGAGCTCGAGGGCGCGCTCATCCGCGTGACGGCGTTCGCGTCGCTCAACCAGCAGCCGGTCGATCTCGGCCTGGCCGAGATCGTGCTGCGGGACCTGATCCCGGACTCCCAGGTGCCCGAGATCAGCTCGACCACGATCATGGCGGTCACCGCCGAGTTCTTCAGTGTCTCCCTCGACGACCTGTGCGGCCCCGGCAAGACCAAGGCGCTCGCCGGGGCCCGACAGATCTCCATGTATCTGTGCCGGGAGCTGACCGACCTGTCGCTGCCCAAGATCGGGCAGACCTTCGGCGGCCGGGACCACACCACCGTCATGCACGCGGAGAAGAAGATCCGCAAGGAGATGGCCGAGCGCCGTCGGGTCTACGACCAGGTGCAGGAGCTCACCTCACGGATCAAGCAGCGCGCCCGCGGCTGAGTCGAAATCGTTGCCGGAGCTGGGGCCGGGTGTGGTTGTCCACACCTGTCCCCAGCTTTTTGCTGTTATCCACAGTGACTCCCCAGGTTCTCCACAGCTTCATCCCCCGGTAGGGGGACAAGCGACGTTCCCGACCCCTGTGCATGAACTGGGTATCGCCACCCCGTTCGCTGGGGAGTGGCCAGTGGACAACTGTGGAGGATTTGTGGATGGCCATGGCGCCTCCGCGACCTGTCCACCGGTCGCCCGAGTTGTCCACGGACCATGCATCAGCTTCATCCACACCCCCGCGCCCGCCGCGACGTGCGCCAACGAGGGGTATCCACACAATCCACAGGACCTATTACTACGGCTGTTTGTCTCTCTTCTAGTTATTCACAAAGAAAAAACAGGCGGCGCCAGGTTGGGTACAACCCTCACGGGACAGGACACCTCGAGCACCGAGCCCCGAGTACCGCCCGCGCCCGGCAAGCCGTACCGTGACGTTCAACGAGAGCTCGCTCGAGTGGCCTCCGAAGCACTCGCGGCTCCTCCTCGTGTCTGGAAAGGACAGTCATGAAGATCCGCGTCGAGCGCGACGGTCTCGCCGACGCCGTCGCCTGGGTAGCTCGGTCGTTGCCGTCCCGCCCACCGGTCCCGGTCCTCGGCGGGATCCTTTTGGACGCCGGCAACTCCGACGCACTGACCATCTCCGGATTCGACTACGAGGTCTCGGCGACCGTGGGGGTCGCGGCGACCGTCGCCGACGGCGGGCGCACGCTCGTGTCCGGTCGACTGCTCGCGGACATCACCCGATCCCTGCCGGCACAACCGGTCGAGATCATGGTCGACGGGGCGCGGGTGTCGATCACGTGTGGCAGCGCGAAGTTCAGCCTGCCGACGATGCCCGTCGAGGACTATCCGCAACTGCCGGCGATGCCACCGCACGCCGGCGAGCTGACCGGTGAGGTGTTCGGGCTCGCGGTGAGCCAGGTCGCGGTCGCCGCCGGCAAGGACGACACCCTGCCGATGCTCACCGGCCTGCGGGTCGAGATCAACGGCGACAAGCTGACCCTGGTGGCGACCGACCGTTTCCGGTTGGCCATGCGGGAGTTCACCTGGAAGCCGGACCCGAGTCTGGCCGACGCCGGCGAGCTCGCCGTGCTGGTACCCGCGCGCACGCTCGCCGAGGCGGCCAAGGCGCTCGGCACCGCGGGCACCACCGTCGAGCTCGCGCTCGCCCCCGGTGACGGGCTGATCGGTCTCTCCGGTTCCGGCCGGCGCACCACGAGTCGGCTGCTGGACACGGAGTTCCCGCGTTACCGCCAGCTGCTGCCCTCCGAGCAGACCGCGGCCGCGATCATCGAGGTCGGTCCACTGGTCGACGCGATCAAGCGGGTGTCGCTGGTCGCCGAGCGCGGCACCCAGGTGCGGCTCGAGTTCGCCGACGGCGGGCTGAAGCTCACCGCGGGCGGCGACGACGAGGGCAGCGCGGAGGAGGAGCTCGCGGTGGAGTACACCGGCGAGCCGGTCACCATCGCGTTCAACCCGTCGTTCCTGCAGGAGGGACTCGGCGCGCTGCACGCCGACCGGGCCGAGCTGTCGTTCACCACGCCGAGCCGGCCGGCGCTGATCAAGCCGGTCGACGACGAGGGCAACGTGACTCCCGGATATCTGCATCTGCTCATGCCGGTGCGCCTGCCCGGCTGAGGTTCGGCTTCGAAGGGACGCTCCTGTGCCAAGCAAGGTCCAGCTCGGTCTTGTCGGTCTCGGCAGGATGGGCTTCAACATGCGGGAGCGGCTCCGCGCGGCCGGTCACGAGGTGGTCGGTTTCGACCGCAGCCAGGACGTCACCGACGTCGGCTCGCTCACCGAGCTGGCCGAGCGGTTGGCGGCGCCTCGGCTGGTGTGGATCATGGTGCCGGCCGGTGACCCGACCAGGCAGACCGTCGCCGAGCTGGCCGAGCTGCTCTCGCCGGGCGATCTGGTGATCGACGGCGGCAACTCCCGGTTCACCGACGACCGGCACAACGCCGAGCTGCTCGCCGGCAAGGAGGTCGGCTATCTCGACTGCGGGGTCTCCGGTGGCGTCTGGGGCCGGGAGAACGGCTACGGGCTGATGGTCGGCGGCGCGGTCGCCGACGTCGAGCGGGCGATGCCGGTGTTCGACGCGCTGCGTCCGGAGGGGCCGAGGGAGGAAGGCTTCGCGCACGCCGGCGCGGTCGGCGCAGGGCACTACGCGAAGATGATCCACAACGGCATCGAGTACGGGTTGATGCAGGCCTATGCCGAGGGCTTCGAGCTGCTCGAGGCGGCGGCCGTGATCGAGGACGTGCCGGCGGTGATCAAGGCCTGGCAGCGCGGCACTGTCGTCCGGTCCTGGCTGCTGGACCTGTTGGTCCGCGCGCTGGACAGCGACCCGGAGCTCGACGACCTGCGCGGCTACGTCGACGACTCCGGCGAGGGCCGGTGGACCGTCGAGGAGGCGATCAACCTGGCCGTGCCGGCGCCGGTGATCTCGGCCGCGCTGTTCTCCCGGTTCCGCTCCCGGCAGGAGGACTCCCCGGCCATGCGCGCGGTGGCCTCGCTGCGCAACCAGTTCGGCGGGCACGCCGTGCACCAGGCCGGTCCGACCTCGGGTGCTGGCACCACCCAGGGCTGAGGGACGTGCGGGTACGACACCTCCAGGTTCAGGACTTCCGGTCCTGGGAGCTCGCGGACCTGGAGCTGGCGCCGGGCGCGAATGTCCTCATAGGACAGAACGGTCACGGCAAGACGAACCTGATCGAGGCGATCGGCTACGCGGCGACCCTCGGCTCCCACCGGGTCGCGGTCGACCTGCCGCTGATCCGCCACGGTTGTCCGAGGGCGATCGTGCGGGTCGCGGTGATCAACGAGGGCCGCGAGCTGACCGTCGAGCTGGAGATCACCTCGGGCAAGGCCAACCGCGCCAGGGTGAACCGGGGACCGGTGCCCCGGCCACGTGACGTGCTTGGCATCCTGCGCACGGTGTTGTTCGCGCCGGAGGACCTGGCACTGGTCCGGGGGGATCCGGGCGAGCGCCGCCGGTTCCTCGACGAGCTGCTGGTGTTACGCGCGCCGAGGTATGCCGGTGTGCGCGCGGACTACGACCGGGTGCTGCGCCAGCGCAACGCGCTGCTCAAGTCCTCCGGGCACGCCCGGCGCGCCGGGTCGAAGGGCGACATCGGCACCCTCGACGTCTGGGACGGTCACCTCGCCCGGCACGGCGCTGAGCTGCTCGGCGCGCGCCTGGACCTGGTGGCCGATCTGACCGGGCACGTCACCGCCGCCTACGCGGGGGTCGCGCCGGAGTCCCGGCCGGCCACGATCGGGTACCGGTCGGGGATCGCGGAGTCGATCCCGCCCGAGTACGGCACCCCGGACGCGCGCGCGGACCGCGAGGTGTTGCACGACGCGTTGCTGGCGGCGATGGTCGCCGGCCGGGACGCGGAGCTGGAACGCGGGGTGAGCCTGGTCGGCCCGCACCGCGACGAGCTGGAGCTGACGCTGGCCGACCTGCCGGCCAAGGGGTACGCGAGCCACGGGGAGTCCTGGTCGTTCGCGCTCGCGCTGCGGTTGGCCTCCTACGAGCTGCTGCGTGCCGACGGCAACGAGCCGGTGCTCGTGCTCGACGACGTGTTCGCCGAACTCGACCGGCGCCGGCGGCAGCGACTCGCCGAAGTGGCCGTCGGCGCCGAACAGGTCCTGGTGACCGCCGCGGTGGAGGAGGATGTCCCGGACGAGCTCACCGGCGTGCGCTTCGTCGTGTCGAACGGGGAGGTGTCTCGTGCCGGACCGATCACCTGATGATCAGCTCAGGGTCACGAGGAGTGAGGTGAGCTGTCCCACATCTGGGGACAAACCTGTGGATAGTGTGGATAAGCCGGACACACAGGGTGGTGAAAGTGCTCAGACGGTGCTCTTCGCCACAGGGGATGACTACCCACAGTTGCGTGGGTCCGATCTTGCCAAGGCCGCGCTGCAGGCGGCCAAGGACGCCGCCGGCGGTCCTGGTCCGAAGAAGAACAAGCAGGTCAAGCGCGGTGGATCCCGGCTTCGCCGGCGGTGGTCCAGTGCCCGGCCGGACGAGCGGGACCCGCAGCCACTGGGCCGGCTCACGGCCAGGATCGCGTCCGAACGGGGGTGGGCGGGTCAGCTGTCCACCGGTCAGCTGTTCGGCCGGTGGAGCGCGATCGTCGGCGAGGACGTCGCCGAGCACGCGCAGCCGATGGCGCTGCGCGACGGCGAGCTGACCATCCAGGCCGCGTCCACCGCCTGGGCGACCCAGCTGCGGTTGCTGCAACGCCAGCTACTCACCAAGATCGCCGCTGGTGTCGGCGACGGTGTGGTGACGCGGCTGAAGGTGCACGGTCCGTCCGCGCCGAGCTGGCGGCACGGTAACCGACACGTCTCCGGACGAGGGCCGAGGGACACCTACGGGTGAACGGCCGCTGGAGGCTGTCCCATCACCCTCGTGAGTACCCGATCCCGTGGTTGTTCGCGGCAGCGCGTCTGTGACCGAGCTAGGGGTGTCCTTGGCCCACTTCTGGGCTAGTGCACCAGTACAATTGACGGAGGGGAGTTTCGCGCCCGTCCTGACGAGGGAGACACCACGCCCGTGGCAGCCATGAATGACCATGAATACGACGCGTCCTCGATCACGGTCCTTGAGGGGCTCGAGGCGGTCCGCAAGCGGCCAGGTATGTACATCGGCTCCACCGGCGAGCGCGGTCTGCACCACCTCATCCAGGAGGTCGTGGACAACTCGGTCGACGAGGCGATGGCGGGCTACGCGACCAGGATCGAGGTGAGCCTGCTCGCCGACGGCGGCGTCCGGGTGTCCGACGACGGCCGAGGCATCCCGGTCGAGATGCACCCGGTGCACCAGCGCCCCACCGTGGAGATCGTGCACACCGTGCTGCACGCCGGCGGCAAGTTCGACAGCGAGAGCTACGCGGTGTCCGGCGGCCTGCACGGCGTCGGCGTCTCGGTGGTCAACGCGCTGTCCACCACGCTGGACGTGGAGATCTGCCGCAAGGGAAAGATGTGGCGCCAGCGCTACACCCGGTCCGAGCCAGGTGAGCTGATCGAGGTCGGCCCGTCGGACCGCACCGGCACGACGACCACGTTCTGGGCCGACCCGGACATCTTCGAGACCACGACCTACAACGCGGAGACCGTGGCCAGGCGCCTGCAGGAGATGGCCTTCCTCAACAAGGGCCTCACCATCGTGCTGCGCGACGAGCGGCTCTCCGACGAGGACGCCGAGGCGGACGCGGACGGCAAGCCGGCGCGGGCCAAGGAGCGCACCTACCACTACCCGGGTGGTCTCGAGGACTTCGTCCGGCACATCAACCACACCCGCGAGGCGATCCACAAGAGCGTGATCGCCTTCGAGGGCAAGGGTGAGGGCGTCGAGGTCGAGGTCGCGATGCAGTGGAACACCGGCTACAGCGAGTCGGTGTACACCTTCGCCAACACGATCAACACCGCCGAGGGCGGCACCCACGAGGAGGGCTTCCGGGCCGCGCTCACCCGCGTGGTGAACGTGTACGCGCGGGAGAAGAAGCTGCTCAAGGAGAAGGACCAGAACCTCACCGGCGACGACATCCGCGAGGGCCTTGCGGCGATCATCTCGATCAAGCTCGCGGAGCCGCAGTTCGAGGGCCAGACCAAGCAGAAGCTCGGCAACACCGAGGCGAAGACGTTCGTGCAGACCACCTGCAACGAGTGGCTGGCGGACTGGTTTGAGCGCAACCCGGCCGACGCGCGCACGATCGTGTCGAAGTCGGTCTCCTCTGCCCAGGCCAGGATCGCCGCCCGCAAGGCCAAGGAGCTGGTGCGCCGCAAGGGCGCGCTGGACATCGGCGGCCTGCCGGGCAAGCTGAAGGACTGCCGGTCGACCAACCCCGAGGAGTGCGAGCTCTACATCGTCGAGGGCGACAGCGCGGGCGGCTCGGCCAAGGAGGGCCGGGAGTCGATGTACCAGGCGATCCTGCCGATCCGCGGCAAGATCATCAACGTGGAGAAGGCCCGCATCGACCGGGTGCTGAAGAACACCGAGGTGCAGAGCCTGATCACCGCGCTCGGCACCGGCATCCAGGAGGACTTCGACCTCTCCAAGCTGCGGTACCACAAGATCGTGCTGATGGCCGACGCCGACGTGGACGGCCAGCACATCCGCACGCTGCTGCTGACGCTGCTGTTCCGGTTCATGCGCCCGCTGGTCGAGGCCGGGCACGTGTACCTGGCGCAGCCGCCGCTGTACAAGATCAAGTGGCAGCGTGTCGAGCCGGAGTTCGCCTACTCCGACCGCGAGCGCGACGGGCTGATCGCGGCCGGCGTCGAGGCCGGTAAGAAGATCAACAAAGATGACGGCATCCAGCGCTACAAGGGTCTCGGCGAGATGAACGCCGACGAGCTGTGGGAGACCACGATGGACCCGGCGTACCGCCTGTTGCTCCAGGTCACCCTGGACGACGCCGCCACCGCCGACGAGCTGTTCAGCGTCCTGATGGGCGAGGACGTGGAGGCCCGCCGCTCGTTCATCACCCGCAACGCCAAGGACGTGCGCTTCCTTGACGTCTGAGAATCCGTCCTGACCAGCACGGATAGACTGCATCGATTCCCGGCGTGTCGCCGATCACGCCGGGCTCCGGAAGGAATCTTCACGTCGTGACGGATACCACCTTGCCGCCAGAGGGCGACCGGACCGAGCCGGTCGACATCCAGCACGAGATGCAGCGCTCGTACATCGATTACGCGATGAGCGTCATCGTCAGCCGGGCGCTGCCGGATGTCCGCGACGGGCTCAAGCCGGTGCACCGGCGCGTGCTCTACTCGATGTACGACACCGGCCTGCGACCAGAGCGCAGCCATGTCAAGTGCTCGCGCATCGTCGGCGACGTCATGGGCAACTACCACCCCCACGGCGACTCCGCCATCTACGACGCGCTCGTCCGGCTCGCCCAGCCGTGGTCGCTGCGGTACCCGCTCATCGACGGCCAGGGCAACTTCGGCTCACCGGGCAACGACCCGCAGGCCGCCATGCGGTACACCGAGGCCAAGATGACGCCGCTGGCCATGGCGATGCTGCAGGACATCAACGAGGACACCGTCGACTTCGCCGCGAACTACGACGGCAAGACCCTCGAACCGACGGTGCTGCCGTCGCGTATCCCCAACCTGCTGGTCAACGGCAGTGGCGGGATCGCGGTGGGGATGGCGACCAACATCCCGCCGCACAACCTGCGCGAGGTCGCCGCCGGCGTGGTCTGGGCGCTGGAGAACTGGGACGCCTCCGACGACGAGACCCTGGCCGCGATGATGTTGCGGATCAAGGGCCCGGACTTCCCGACCCACGCCCAGATCCTGGGCACCCAGGGCATCGAGGACTGCTACCGCACCGGCCGCGGCTCGATCAGGATGCGCGCGGTCGTCGAGGTCGACGAGGACGTCAAGGGCCGCACGATCCTGGTGGTCACCGAGCTGCCCTACCAGGTGAACCCGGATAACCTGATCGAGAACATCGCGCAGCTGGTGCGTGACGCCAAGGTCACCGGCATCTCCGAGGTGGTCGACGAGTCGAACAAGCGGCTCGGCATGCGGATCGTGATCACCCTGCGGCGGGACGCGGTCGCCAAGGTCGTGCTGAACAACCTGTACAAGCACACCCAGCTGCAGCACAACTTCGGCGTGAACATGCTGGCCCTGGTCGACGGCGTGCCAAGGACGCTGCGGCTCGACCAGATGATCCGGCACTACGTCAAGCACCAGGTCGAGGTCATCGTCCGGCGCACGCGTTTCCGGCTGCGCAAGGCCGAGGAGCGGGCGCACATCCTGCGCGGCCTGGTCAAGGCGCTCGACGCGCTGGACGAGGTCATCGCGCTGATCCGCCGCTCGCCGACCGCCGACGAGGCCCGTACCGGGTTGATGGCGCTGCTCGAGGTGGACGAGATCCAGGCCAACGCCATCCTCGAGATGCAGCTGCGCCGGCTCGCCGCCCTGGAACGCCAGAAGATCATCGACGAGCTCGCCGAGATCGAGACCTACATCGCCGACCTGCGCGACATCCTGGCCAACCCGGAGCGGCAGCGCCTGATCGTGCGCGACGAGCTGACCGAGATCGTCGACAAGCACGGCGACGAGCGCCGCACCAAGATCATTCCGTATGACGGCGACGTGTCGATCGAGGACCTGATCGCGGTCGAGGACGTGGTC
Organism: Actinophytocola sediminis; assembly: GCF_054779715.1. NCBI lineage: Bacteria > Bacillati > Actinomycetota > Actinomycetes > Pseudonocardiales > Pseudonocardiaceae > Actinophytocola > Actinophytocola sediminis. Next base: position 191,403 of record NZ_BAAGXS010000017.1, read on the forward strand.
GTCACCATCACCAGAACGGGTTACGCCAAGCGCACCAAGACCGACCTGTATCGCGCGCAGAAGCGGGGCGGCAAGGGTGTGCAGGGCGCCGGCCTCAAGCAGGACGACATCGTGGCGCACTTCTTCGTGTGCTCGACCCACGACTGGATCCTGTTCTTCACCAACAAGGGTCGGGTCTACCGGGCAAAGGCCTACGAGCTGCCGGAGGCCAACCGCAACGCGCGCGGCCAGCACGTGGCCAACCTGCTGGCCTTCCAGCCGGACGAGACCATCGCGCAGGTCATCCAGATCAAGGACTACCAGGTCGCGCCGTACCTGGTGCTCGCGACCAAGAGCGGCCTGGTGAAGAAGAGCAGGCTCTCGGACTTCGACAGCAACCGCGCCGGTGGCCTGATCGGGGTCAACCTGCGCGAGGACGACGAGCTGGTCGGCGCGGTCCTGTGCGGGCCGGACGACGGGCTGTTGCTGGTGTCCGCCGGTGGTCAGTCCATCCGGTTCCAGGCCTCCGACGACGCGTTGCGCCCGATGGGCCGGGCCACGTCCGGGGTACTCGGGATGCGGTTCAACGACGGCGACGAGCTGCTCACCCTCGGCGTGGTCCGGGAGGGGACTTTCCTGCTGGTCGCCACGGACGGCGGGTACGCCAAGCGCACGGACATCGAGGACTACCCGGTGCAGGGCCGAGGCGGCAAGGGCGTGCTCACCATCCAGCACGACACCCGGCGTGGCAGGCTGGTCGGCGCGCTCATCGTGGACGTCGACGACGAGCTGTACGCGATCACCTCCTCGGGTGGGGTCATCCGGACCAACGCCAGAGAGGTGCGCAAGGCGGGCCGGCAGACCAAGGGCGTGCGGTTGATGAACCTCGGCACAGGTACCACTCTGGTAGCCATCGCCCGCAGCGCGGACGAGGCCGTCGAGAACGGTGCTGAGAACGGTGCTGACATCGGTGCTGAGAACGGCGGCGAGACCGAACAACCGGCAGACTCTGCGGAGGCAACCGAAGTGACCGGCTCGGCGTCCACGGACGTGATCACGGATGAGTCCGTGGACACCTCCTCGGATGCGGAGGCAGGTCCGGTGGACCCGACCGAGAACGGTCAGCAGCCACCGCAGTAGTAGCTCGCGACGACACGGAAGACACGTAGGGGATCCTCGTGACACCAGCTGACAAGACCGGAAGCACTGGCCAGAACCCGGAAAGCGAGCCGGAACGACCGTCCGGCGTCGCCACCGACAGCCAGGCGCAACCGGCCACGGAGGCGGCCAAGGAGACCCCCGCGCCGGCCGGCGAGCCGGCGACGCCGGCGGCCGACGAGCCGACGACGAACATCACCGTCGACGAGGAGCCGGCCACCGGCTCCCCGCCGCCATGGCAACGGGTGTCGACCGAGACGGCCGCGCCGGCCAAGCCGCAGGCGCCGCCACAGTCGCCCCCGCTGTCGTTCACCCCGACGGTGCCGCCCGGCGAGCAGCCAGGTCAGCGCACGATGCCGGTCATGCCGGGACCGGGCGAGGCCACGGTGTCGGTGGAGCGCCCGGTCATCACCGGCGCGGCCGCCGCCCGCCTGTTCGCCGAGGGCAACATGCCGACGGCAAGCACCGTCGGCGGGGGCAACCGGACCACCGTGCACCTCGACGGCAGCAACCCGTCCGCCGGCCCGCTGCGGATGGGCGCCGCGGCCGCCCCGAGCGCCCTGCGCCGCCCCGGCCGAGGGCCGAGGCGGGCGAACCTCCAGATCAAGCGGTTCGATCCGTGGTCGGTGCTCAAGCTGTCGCTGGTGCTGTCGGTGGCGCTGTTCTTCGTGTGGCTGGTCGCGGTCGGCGTGCTGTACGCCGTACTCAACGGCATGGGCGTCTGGGACAAGCTGAACGGCATCTCCAGCGAGATCCTCCAGCCGGCCGACGACGGCGGCTCGGAGCCCCTGATCAGCGCCGGCCGCGTGTTCGGCGTCGCGGCCATCATCGGCGCGGTGAACATCGTGCTGTTCAGCGCGTTGGCCACGGTCGGGGCGTTCATCTACAACGTGTCCGCCGACCTGGCGGGCGGCCTGGAGGTCACGCTCGCCGAACGGGAGTAACCGGGTACTGGTTTGAGACCCGGATCAGCGGTGCGATATTCTCATCGCGCTGTTGGGGGCCTATAGCTCAGACGGTTAGAGCGCTTCGCTGATAACGAAGAGGTCGGAGGTTCAAGTCCTCCTAGGCCCACCCATCCCCTGCCTGACTGTGGCCGTTCGGCCGTCAGTGCTGTCAAAGATCTGATCCATCACTGCTCGTAGGCGCGTGTCCGCGCGCCGCTGAGGTGCGCTCGCGACCGCTACCGGAAAGATCGAGTGCGGGTCGAGGAGCGATCGGGTCGCCCCGATCCTGGTCGAGGTGGACAGCCACATGCGTACCCCGTCTCCGGCCGGCTCGGGGGCCTTTCGCGGGCCACGGGCGGGGACGATGTGGCGGTTGGCCAGCGATATGTGCCCGGACTTCCCATTTCGCGGCCGCTGTTCCGTGGCGTCGGCGGTTTGGCCGCTCCGGCGTCAGGGGGTCTGGGGTTTGTGGCAGACTTGGGGTCTCGCTACGGGATTGCAGGGGTCGTGGCGGTTGGAATACTTGGTGTTTTTTGCCGAAGGAGGCAATGGTCGTGAAGAAGCTTCTCGCTCTGGTGGCTGTGGCTGGCGGCGTGCTGTTCGTCGTGCGTCGCAACAAGTCGGCCAAGGCGCAGGACGACCTGTGGCGCGAGGCTACTGCTCCGGCCGCTGGTTCGAACAACGCCAAGAAGGCCTGAGCGCCGCTAACGCGCACTCAACCGGGCACGGCGACGCCAGTCGCCGTGCCGGTCGTACCGGCGTGAGTGGTGGTCGTCGCACTCCGCCGGGTCGGGGACGTAGCTCAATTGGCAGAGCACTGCCTTTGCAAGGCAGGGGTTAGGGGTTCGATTCCCCTCGTCTCCACGAGGATCAGCTGGCGCAAACCGTGCCATCCACAGGTTGTGCACAGTGCTCGCCGACCTGTTATCGCAGGTCAAACCCGCTGTGGTGGGTAGTTGTCCACAGCGGTGCCATGGCCCGCAGCGGAATGTGGGCCGTGTGCGAGGAGGGTGACACCCTCTGTGATTGACTGCCGGGCTATGAGACGCGTTTCGTTTCTGCTCTGGCCTTTACTGATCACGCTCATCGGGTGCAGTGCGCAGAACACCGCGGACGATCCGGAGCCGATCTCTCCCGCAACCACCGAGGCCACCAGCGCGGATGCGCCGGCGGCGGCCCCACCACCGGTGGCCGAGCCCACCGAGGACGGGCCATGCCCCTACCTGGACGCCGCGTTCGTCGAGGAGACCAACGGGCAACGGGTCGCCGAGACGAAGATCTCCTCGGACGAGACTCCGGCCTGCTACTTCTACCGCGCTGACGGCAACATCCAGGCGGCCATCCAGATCTACGCCGGCGACCCGGCCGTCGCCAAGGCGTTCGTCGACCAGGTCGCGCCGGTCGACACCGCCAATCCCGCCGAGCTCACCGGGGGATGGGCTGGTGGCTCGCAGCCGACCGAGGAAGGCGCCGTCTACGCGGTCGCCAAGGACGCCACCGCGGTCGTGGTGGCCACCAACCAGGAACAGACGATCAAGGCCAAGCTCATCGCCCAGGAGGCGATCAGCTCGCTGGGCCTGTAGCCCGGGACACGGCTCGGCCCCGCCGGCTACCAGAGCCGACGGGGCCGGGCCGAGGCCGAGGAACGACGCGGCGGACTAGTTGGTCCGCGACTCGTGGGTCGGCAGACCGTTGTGGGCGACGTTGTCGTTCGCCGCGTCCGACGGTTCCTGCCCGTCGGTGTCCACCCGGTGTCGCGGTTCGGGGACCGGTGCTGGTTCTGGCTGCGTCCGCTTGCCGCGGACCACGTACGCGACGCCGGCCGCGACCACGACCAGCAGCAGCACCTTCGGCCACCGGCGGCGCTTGTCCCGCGCCTCCGCCCGCTTCAGTGCCACCGCCTCCTGCCGGGCGCGCTGACTGAGCTTGAGCGCCTCGCCGTGCAACGCGGCACGCGCACGACCGGCCTCCGCCCTGGCCTGCTTGGCGGCCTTCGTCCCCCGCTGGACCGGCTTGCTCCGCTTGGCGTCCTTGTGCGCCTGCTTCGCGGCCTTCGTCAGCTCCTTGCGGGTGGACTTGGCCTTCCGCGCCAGCTTCTTGCGCGTCCGGCGGGTGGTCTTCACTACTTCCTGGCGAGCGAGCCCTGCTCCTTCGGCCAGGGCCGTACCCAGCTGCTGCGGGGCGACACCGCGCTCCGTCAGCTTCTGGTCAGCGGCTTGTGCCGCCCGGATGGTGGCTTCGGCGCTTACCTGACCAGCGCGCCGCGCGCCGCGCCGCACCGCGAGCCAGCCGGAGCCGACGGCCTTGCCGACCGTTTCGCCGACCGTCTCGCCGGTTCGGGATATGGCCTTCACATTGTCCATCTTCTGCTCCAAGGTGGCTTTGTTGGACGGTTACCATCCTGCCCCTTCCAGAGCGATCCTGCTGCGGATGGCACGATGACCGGGTGGCAGACAGCAATGGATCTCTCGTAGGAGTGAAGGTAACGGCCACCCTGCACACGTCGCGGGGTCCGATCCGGATCACTCTTTTCCCTGATCACGCACCCAAAACCGTCGGGACCATCGTTGGTCTCGCCGAAGGAACCAAGCAGTACACCGAACGCAACGCTCGTGGTGAGCGCAGCGGCCCCTTCTACGACGGCATGATCTTCCATCGGGTCATCGACGGCTTCATGGTGCAGACCGGCGACCCGACCGGCACCGGCCGAGGCGGCCCAGGCTTCACCTTCGCCGACGAGTTCCACCCGGAGCTCCAGTTCAACCGGCCCTACCTGCTCGGCATGGCCAACCCCGGCGTCGCCGACTCGAACGGCTCCCAGTTCTTCATCACGGTGGCCCCGACGACCTGGCTGAACTTCAAGCACACGATCTTCGGTGAGGTCGCCGACCAGGAGTCACGCAACGTCGTGGACGCGATCGCGAACACCCCGACCGCGCCGCCGCACGACAAGCCGGTCGAGGACATCGTCGTGGAGCGGGTCACCGTCGAGCGCGCCGAGGGCTGAGTGTCGGCCAACCGGCAGCATGACCTGCCGCCCTGCGTCCGGCACCCGGACCGGCCGACCGGGCTGCGCTGTGTTCGCTGTGACCGTCCGGCCTGTCCGGACTGCCTGCGCGAGGCGTCGGTCGGCTACCAGTGCGTCGACTGTGTGAACCAGGGCGCCCAGACCGTCCGCGGTCCGCGTACCGGCAGCGGGGCGCGGACGCGGTCGGCCGGCTCCCGGTCGCTGGTCGTCGTGCCGTCGCTGATCGCGGTCAACGTGGCCGCGTTCGTGGGGACCGCGGTCCAGACGCGCAGCATCACCGACAACGGTGGGCCGCTGTTCCTCGACGGCATGCTGGTGCCGGCCGCCGTGGCCGCCGGTGAGTGGTGGCGGCTGTTCACCTCCGGCTTCCTGCACTTCGGCAACTACGGCGGCTTCGGGCCGGTGCACCTGCTGTTCAACATGTTCGCGCTGTGGGTGCTCGGCCGGGACCTCGAGGTCGCGCTCGGCCGGGTCTGGTTCCTCGTGGTGTACCTGATCTCACTGCTCGGTGGCTCGACGGCGATCATGCTGTTCGGCGACCCGATCGGTCAGGTGGCCGGTGCGTCCGGTGCGGTCTACGGCCTGTTCGGCGGCATCGCGGTGATCGTGTTCAAGTCCAAGCTGAACCCGGCGCCGGTGCTGACCCTGATCGGGATCAACATCGTCCTCAGCATCACGTTGCCGGGGATCTCGTTGCTCGGGCACGTCGGCGGTCTGCTCGCGGGCGCGCTGGCGACCGCGGCGCTGGTCTACGCGCCGGCGGCCAGCCGGACCAAGGTGCGGGTCGGCGCGTGTGTCGCGCTGACGGCGGCGTTGATCATCGCGATCACCGTGCAGTCGGTCGCGATGGACTGCACGATGACCCAGTCCTGGGTCAGGTGCCTGGGGGTCTAGGTCCGGGTCTAGGTCCGCAGTGCCAGGAGGGCGTCGACGACGTCCTCCGGGTCTGCGCCGAGGTCCAGCCGGCCGAGCACCACCAGGTCCGGCACCTCGGCGTGGTCGGCGTCGAGCTCGATCGCGGTGGTCTCCCGGCCGAGGCGGCGGGTGCGCACCAGGCGCACGTTCACCTCGCCCCAGGTCCACGTGCGGCGGCCGGTCAGCCCGCGCACCGTGACGCCCCGCTGGTCGGCCGCCAGCCTCGGCCGGACGACCAGGCCGAACACGCCGGCGGCCGCGAGGAACAGGGCGACCGCGCCGAGCAGCAACTGTCCGGGCGGGTCGTCGGTGAACCCGGCCCAGGTCGCGGCCGCCGCGGCCGCGACCAGGGCCAGGACCGTGAGTTCTGGTCGCGGAGCCCAGGTGCTGGTGGTCGGTGGGGACACGGGTGCGTCACGCTCCGGATCCGTGGACGACGCTCCAGGTGAGTTATCCACAGGGGTTATCCACACTGGGGATGACTTACACCCTTGTGGTTCAATCACACTGTGCTGAACGGGTGTATCTGGGTAGTACGGCTCAGCGCCAACGCATCGTCATCAGCAGTCCGCCGATCATCAGCGCGAACCCGATGGCGAAGTTCCAGTTCTGCAGGTCCGCCATGAACGGGATGCTCTCGCCCGCGATGTAGTTGACCACCAGCCAGGCCAGACCCAGCAGCATCACGCCGAGCATGACGCCGATATAGATAGGATGTGACGGGCCGGCGGCCTTCACCTTGACCGGGGTGCGGCGGTCGGCGGGGGCCGTGTAAACCGCCTTCTTGCGGACCTTGGACTTAGGCATGTCGTCCTCACCTGACGTGTAGCTTGGTCGCGACCGTGTTCGTGTCGAACACCGCCACTGTGCAACACGTTAACGTAGCCGAGTAGACCGGCGAACCAACAGGTCGGGGATCGAAAGGAGCGCGCTGTGGGCACCGTGGAACATCTCGGCCGCGGCGCGGGTCGGATCTCGGGGGATCTCGGCGATCTGGCCCCGTCCCCCCGGCCTCGTCCTGGTCGGATCCCACCGGAACCGGACCGGACGCGCACGATCGTGCGGACCGCCGGCGAGGTGCTGATCACCCTCGGCATGGTGGTGCTGCTGTTCGTGATCTATGAGGTCTACATCACCGACCTGCTCTCGGCCGGCAAGCAGCGGGAGGCCACCGCACAGCTGGACGACCGCTGGCACGACGAACCGGGCCAGGAACGCGCCGACCACTTCGAGGGTCTCGGTGAGGGCGACGGGTTCGCCAAGATGTACATCCCGGTCTTCGGCGCGGACTTCGAGTTCACCATCGTCGAGGGCACCACGGCGGAGAGCCTCGAGGTGGGCCCAGGGCACTACCCGGACACCGCCTACCCCGGGCAGCCGGGCAACTTCTCCGTCGCCGGGCACCGGGTGGGCAAGGGCGCGCCGTTCAACGACGTCAACCTGATCCAGTCGTGCGACGCGATCGTGGTGGAGACCCAGTACAGCTGGTACACCTACCGGATGGTGCCGCTGGCCGAGGAGAAGGCCGACTGGGCCGAGACCAAGGGCACGGACCCGCGCTGCAAGGACGTGAGCCCGCTCGGCGGCCCGTACGCGGAGTTGGTCGGCCAGGAGATCGTGTTGCCGACCAACGGCGGGGTGATCGCGCCGGTGCCACACCAGCCGGGGGTGACGGCCAGCTCTGGTGAGATGGCGTCGCTGATGACGCTGACCACCTGCCACCCCCGCTTCTCCGACAAGGAGCGGCTGATCGTGCACGCGGTGCTCGTCGAGCACATCCCGAAGGACCCGAGCAAGCCGGACGAGCGACCGGCGGCGATGCAGGAGACCGCCTGATGTACGGCTGGATCTGGCGAATTCTGCCAGGCCCGCCCGCCGTTCGAGTCGTGCTCGCGGTGATCCTCGGGCTCGGGGTGGCCGCGCTGCTGTTGTTCGTGGTGTTCCCGTGGCTGGAGCCGCTGCTGCCGTTCAACAACGTCACGGCCGAGTAGTAGCACTACTGTCCACTTCGGACGTCCATTGTGGAGTAGAGCGGGGAAGTAGGGTGGTTATGCGGGTTCTGGTGGTCGACAACTACGACAGTTTCGTCTACAACCTGGTCCAGTACCTGGCTCAGCTCGGCGCGGAGTGCGTGGTCCGCCGCAATGACGACGACGCGCTGACCGCGCCGGACGCCCTCGCCGGCGTCGACGGCGTGTTGGTCAGCCCGGGGCCGAGCACGCCGGAGCGGGCCGGCTCGAGCATCGAGGTCGTGCGCCGGTGTGCGGCCGAGTCGGTGCCGGTGCTCGGCGTGTGCCTCGGCCACCAGGCGATCGCCGTCGCCTGGGGTGCGACCGTCGACCGTGCCCCGGAACTGTTGCATGGCAAGACGAGCGTGGTGCACCACGACGGCGTGAGCGTGCTCGCCGGTCTGCCGGATCCGTTCACCGCGACCAGGTACCACTCGCTGACCGTGTTGCCGGAGACCATTCCGGCCGAGTTCGAGGTGACCGCGCGCACCGAGGGCGGCGTGGTGATGGCGATGCGGCATCGGGACCTGCCGGTCGACGGTGTCCAGTTCCATCCGGAGTCGGTGCTCACCGAGGGCGGCCACCGCCTGTTGGCGAACTGGCTGGCCGGTTGCGGGCACACCGTGTCCGAACGCCGGATCGTGGAACTGACAACGCAGATGAGAGTCCTCGCGGACGCGGCGTCAACCCCATAAGCCCTGGTTGTGGACAACCTTCTCCCTGTGGACAACCGTTTGGCGTGGCGCGGAGTTCGCTCATAATCTCGCTGTCATGCACAACGAGCTGGACGAGACGGTGACCGAACTGAAGCGCCGCTCCTCCCAACACACCCACGACATCGAAGACCTCTACACCCTGGCCGACGAGATCAAGGGCGAGGTCCGACAACTACGCATACAGCTGGGCACAGAAGTCGTGCAGCTGCGCACAGACATGGAGAAACGCTTCGACAGCGTCGAGAAACGCTTCGACAGCATTGAGAAGCGCTTCTCCCACAGATTTGATGGCCACGATCGGCGGTTCGAGGGCATCGAGTCCAAGCTCGACAGTGTCCTCACGCTACTTCGCGAAGGACCGGCCACCGCCTGACACCCCGAAACAAAGAACCGGTGTCGCGGCCGGTCGGTGACCACACCTCGGCCGCGACACCGGTCTGACTCAGTTGCCGTTTCCTGGCTGGGTCGCGATCCGGACGCCGATCCGCTGGTCCTTTTCGATCTCCTGGCCCTCGCCGACCTCCTGGTCCACGATCCGCCCGAACAGCCCCGGGTCGTTGGTCTCCCCGCCGGACTGCACGTTCAGCTCACCTTCCCACCCGAGCCCGCGCAGCCGGTTGTTCGCCTCGTCCGGGGTCAGACCGTCCAGGCTCGGCATGGTGATCTTCTCGTCCTGGTCGCCCTTGGACACCTTCAACGTGACCGTCGATCCCGGTGCCGCCTCGCCACCACTGGGGTCCTGGCCGACCACGGTGCCGGCCGGCTGGTCCGAGGACACCTCCTCGATCGCCACCTCGAACCCGAAGTTCTCCAGGTTCTGCCTGGCGGTCTCCACGTCCTGCCCGGTCAGGTCCGGAACGGTCTCGGTCTCCTGTTCCTTGCCGATGGTCAACGTCACCTGGCTGCCTCGGTCCACCGGCTGACCGGGGGCCGGGCTCTGCCCGATGACCTTGCCGACCTGGTCCGGGTCCTCGGTCTCCTCGGTCTTCACCTCCGGCGCCACGGTCAGCCCCACCTCGGCGAGGATCTGCCTGGCCGCCTTGTCCGACTGGCCGCTGACGTCGGGCACCTTGACCTGCTCTGGCGCCGTGCCGATCATCAGGGTGACGCGTTCGGTCCGCTTCATCTTCGCGCCCGCCTTGGGCGTCGTGTCGATGACCTTCCCGATGCTGTCCGCCTCGCACGGTCCCGGCGAGCCGTCCGGCGCCGGCTGACACGGCGTCAGCTTCTGCACCACCTGGATGTCCGCGTCGGCCAGCTTGCGTTGGGCCTCGGCGGCGTTCTGCCCGACCAGGTTGGGCACCGTGTAGTCGTTCGACGGCGCCTCGGTGTTGAACGTGTTGCTCAGCAGCCAGATGATCAACCCGATGAGGCCGATCGCGAGGATCGCGAACAGCGCGATCAGCCAGCCCTTTTTCCGCTTCCGCCGCCGCTCGTCCTCGTCGTCCTCGTACGGGTCGTACTCGTCGTACTGCTTGGCCAGGGTCTGCGGCCGGTGCCGGCCCCGCGTCTGGTCCGCGGCCCCCCCGCGCCCCTGGGCCATGATCGACGTGCGGTCCTCGTCGGTCATCACCATCGGCGCCATCGGCCGCTGGTTGGACAGCACCCGCACCAGGTCGGTGCGCATCTCCGCCGCCGACTGGTAGCGGTTGGGCGCGCCCTTGGACATCGCCTTCAGCACGATCGCGTCCAGCGCGGGGATCACCCTCGGGTTGAGCGACGACGGCGGCTTCGGGTCCTCCCGAACATGCTGGTAGGCCACCGCGACCGGGGAGTCACCGGTGAACGGCGGCTCACCGGTGAGCAGCTCGAACAGCACACACCCGGCCGCGTAGACATCGCTGCGGGCGTCGACCGCCTCACCGCGCGCCTGCTCTGGCGAAAGGTACTGCGCGGTGCCGATCACCGCCGCGGTCTGGGTCACCGCCACCTGACCGTCGGCCACCGCCCTGGCGATGCCGAAGTCCATCACCTTGACCGCACCGGTCTTGGTGATCATCGCGTTCGCCGGCTTCACGTCCCGGTGCACGATCCCGTGCCGGTGGGAGAAGTCCAGCGCCGCGCAGACGTCGGCCATGATCTCCATCGCGCGCTGACCGGGCAGTGGACCCTCGGTCTTCACGATGTCGCGCAGCGTCCGCCCGTCCACGTACTCCATGACGATGTAGGGCAGCGGGCCGTGATCGGTCCTGGTCTCACCGGTGTCGTACACGGCCACGATCGCTGGATGGTTCAGCGCGGCCGCGTTCTGCGCCTCTCGGCGGAAACGCTCCTGGAACTGCGGATCACGGGCCAGGTCGGCGCGCAGGACCTTCACCGCGACGTCCCTGCCGAGGCGCACGTCGCGACCCTTGTGCACCTCGGACATGCCGCCGTAGCCGAGCACCGCGCCCAGCTCGTACCGGTTGGAGAGCAGTCTGGGACTGGTCATCGGTCTGTCGTCTCGATCCTCGTCTGCGGGTGTGCGGCGCTCGGACTCGTCGGGTCGGCAGGAGGTTCCCACGCATGCGGACTCACGGTGATCCCACTTCTTCGCAGTGGACGAGGACCTCCGAGCCGATTGGCACCGGCCCGTCGTCCTCCACGCTCATCACCATGCACCGCTCTGGATCCTCCGGAGGCCGACCATCCTCGGCCTCCACCACCGGCTTGAGCTCGGACCGCCGTAGTCGATCCGACACCTCGGCCGCCGACAGGCCGATGTAGTCATTGCTGTCAACGACGACGATGTCGTTCGGGTTCTCGTCGGTCTCGTCGTCGTGCGTCGGCATCGGCGGGTTGCCGGGTTGCGCACCGGCTTCGCTGCCGCTGCCGTTCTCGTCGCTGTCTTCAGTGTCGCGTTCACCGCTGCCGCTGTCACTGTCGGCGGTGGCCGACGATTGCGGACGCGACTGGCCACCGGTGTCCCGGTCGCCGTCCAGCAGTGCCGCCAGCCCGAATCCGGCCAGGGCGAGCAACACCACCACGAGCACGATAACCAGTACCCACCACCCGGTGCGGTTTCGTCGAGGCCCGGGGAAGCCACCCGGCGGGAACGAGCCGGTTCCCGGCGCCTGGTGCGGCGCGCTCGGCGGGCCGACGGGCAGCATCTGCGGATTGCTCGCGCTGGCCTGCCCGTGGTGGGCGGGGGTGAGCGCGCGGCCGGACGGCGCTGGCAGTGGCAGCCCGGCGCGCACCGACGCCACCGCGGCGGCGAACTCGCCACCACTGCCGTAGCGCTGCGCCGGGTCCTTCGCCAGCGTGGCCTCCACCACCACCCGCGCGTGCGGCGGCACGTCCGGTGGCAGCGGCGGCGGCAGGTCGCGGATGTGCATCATCGCCACGGTCACCGCGTTCTCCGACAGGAACGGCCGGTGGCCGGCGAGACACTCGTAGCCGACGACGGCCAGCGAGTACACGTCGCTCGCCGGCTCGGCCTCGTGGCCGAGCGCCTGCTCGGGCGCGATGTAGTGGGCGGTGCCCATGACCATCCCGGACCGGGTGACCGGGGCCGCGTCGGCCGCCTTGGCGATGCCGAAGTCGGTGAGCTTCACCACGACCCGGCCATCCGGCGTCGGGGTGACCATGATGTTGCCCGGCTTGACGTCCCGGTGCACGTACCCGCGCTCGTGTGCGGCCTGCAACGCGTTGCCGGCCTGCTCCAGGATGTCCAGCGTGCGGTCGGCGCTGATCCGCCGCTCCTTGGCCAGGATCGCCGCCAGCGGGTCGCCCTCGACCAGCTCCATCACCAGGTAGGCGGTGTCCTTCGGCCCGTCGACGATGGCCGCGGTCTCGCCGTAGTCGTGCACCGCCGCGATACCGGGGTGGTTGAGCGACGCCGTGGTGCGGGCCTCGGTGCGAAACCGGTGCAGGAACTCCGCGTCCCCGCACAGCTCCGGCTTGAGCACCTTGACCGCGACCCGGCGGTCGAGCCGGGTGTCCGCGGCCTCCCAGACCTCGCCCATGCCGCCGACCGCGATCCGGCGCGCGAGCCGGTATCGCTCGGCGAGGAGCTGGCCTGATGTCAGCATCTGCTTTCAGTTCCCCCTGGCCAGCGCGGCATCGATGGTTGCCCGCCCGATGGCGGCGGACAGTTTGCCACCGGTCGCCGCGACATCACTGCTTTCTACCACCACGGCTACCGCGATTTCCGGGTTGTCCGCCGGGGCGAAGGCCACATACCAGGCGAACGGCGGGGTGTTCTTCGGGTCGGCGCCGGTCTCGGCGGTACCGGTCTTGGAGGCGATCTCGCCCTCGTCGCGCTTGCCCTCGCCGCCGGTGTGGTTCTCGGAGAGGATCATCATGTCCCGCAACGCCTCCGCGTTGTCCGAGGACATCGCCTCGCCCAGCTCCTCCTGGTTGTACTCGGTGATGACCTCGAGGTCGGGCGCGAGCACCTGCTTGACCAGCTGCGGGCGCATCCGCGAGCCGCCGTTGGCGATCGTGCCGGCGATCACCGCGTTCTCCAGCGCGGTGAGCCGCACGTCCTTCTGGCCGATGCCGCTCTGGTACAGCGCGCCCTTGTCCGCGATGGTCATGCAGTTCCCGCCGGCCACCGGGCCGACACACGAGGGCACCACCGACAACGGGATCGTCAGGTCGGTGTCGCCGACGCCGAAGCGGGCCGCCTGGCGGCTCAGCTTGTCCGCGCCGAGCTCGCCAGCCAGCTGGGCGAACGCGGTGTTGCACGACAGCTCGAGCGCGGTCGCCATCGACGCGGTCTGGCCGCTGCCACAGGTGTTCTCGTTGTAGTTGCTCATACAGCGGGTGCCGCCGTCGGACGGGTTGCACGGGTCGCCGGTGAGCACGTCGATGCCCGACGCGGCCATCAGCTGGGTGTCCTTGTCCCGGCCGTCCTCGAGCCCGGCCGCCGCGGTGATCAGCTTGAACGTCGAGCCAGGGGTGTAGTTCTCGGCGATCGCCCGGTTGAGCATCGGCTTGCGCGGGTCGTTCGCGTCGCTGAACTTGTTGTAGGTCTCTTCCTGGGTGTCCGGGTCGTGGTCGGCCAGGCCGCTCGGGTCGAACGACGGGGTGGACACCATCGCCAGGATCTGGCCGTCCCTCGGGTCGAGCGCGACCACCGCGCCCTTGTACCCGCTGTTGGTCATGGCCTCGTAGGCGGCGGTCTGCACACGGGAGTCGATGGTGGTCACGATGTTGCCGCCGCGGGGGTCGCGGCCGGTGACCAGGTCGGAGAGGCGGCGGACGAACAGCCGGTCGTCGGAGCCGTTGAGGATCTCGTCCTCGGACCGTTCCAGGCCGGTCGCGCCGTAGCGGACCGAGTAGAAGCCGGTGATCGGCGCGTACATCGGCCCGTTGGCGTAGGTCCGCTGGAACTGCAGCCGGTCGTCGGTCGCCTTGACGTTCGCGATGATCTTCTCGTCGGAGGTGAGGATTCGGCCGCGCTGGCGGCCGTACTCCTCGTAGAGGACTCGCTGGTTGCGGGCGTCGTTGCGGTAGTCGTCCGCGTCGACCAGCTGGATGTAGGTGATGTTGCCGAGCAGCAGCACGATCATGGCGAGCATGACGAGACCGACCCGGCGTAGTGGGGTGTTCATGAGGGTCTCTCCACCATCACCGTGTGTGCCTCCGCGATCGGCGCCTGCGTCACCGGCTTGGGCTTGGCCTGCGCCTGCGGGCGGCGCGCGGCGTCGGAGATCCGCAGCAGCAGGGCGACCAGCACGTAGTTGGCCAGCAGCGAGGAACCGCCGGCGGACAGGAACGGCGCGGTGATCCCGGTCAGCGGGATCAGCGTGGTCACGCCGCCGATGACCAGGAAGATCTGCATGGTCAGGGTGAAGGACAGGCCGCCGCCGAGCAGCTTGCCGAAGCTGTCGCGCACCGCGACGGCGCTGCGCAGCCCGCGCATCGCCAGCAGCATGTACACCAGCAGCAGCGCGGCCAGCCCGATGAAGCCGAGCTCCTCGCCGATCGCCGCGGTGATGAAGTCGGAGTTGGCCTGCAACAGCAGCATCTCCGGGCGACCGGAGCCGAGGCCGGTGCCGAACATCCCGCCGGTGCCGAAGCCGAACAGCGCCTGCGCCAGCTGGAAGCCGCCGCCCTCGTAGTTGCCGAACGGGTCCAGCCAGCTCTCCACCCGGCCCTGCACGTGGCCGAACATCTTGTAGGCGAGGAAGCTGCCGGCGATGAACAGCAACAGGCCGACCCCGACCCAGATGAACCGCTCGGTGGCCACGTACAGCAGCGCCAGCACGACGCCGAAGAACAGCAACGCGGTGCCGAGGTCCTTCTCGAAGACCATGATCGCCACGCAGATGCCCCAGGCGAACAGGATCGGTCCCATGTCCCGCGCCCGTGGCAGGTCGACGCCGAGCACCCGGCGCCCGGCCACGGTGAACAGGTCGCGCTTGGAGACCAGGAAGGCGGCGAAGAACACCATCAGCAGGATCTTCGCGAACTCACCCGGCTGGATGGAGAAGATGCCGAGCCGAAGCCAGATCTTCGCCCCGTTGACCTCAGACAGGCTGGCGGGCAACATGCCCGGCAGCGCGAGCAGCACCAGCCCGGCCAGGCCGAACATGTAGGCGTACCGGGACAGCGTGCGGTGGTCGGGCAGGAACTTCAGCACGGCGGCGAACATCACCAGCGCGATCGTGGTCCACAGCACCTGCTTGGGCGCGGCGTCCGACCAGTTGTCCCCGTACCGCTCGAACAGCGCGAGGTCGATCCGGTAGATCATCACCAGGCCGATGCCGTTCAACAGCGCGACGCACGGCAGGATCAGCGGATCAGCGTAGGGCGCCCACTTGCGCACCGCGGCGTGCGCGCCGGCGAACAACACCAGGTAAGCGAGCCCGTAGTAGACCAGGCGCATCGTGAGCTGTTGCTCCTGGTTCGCCTCGACCAGCATCAGTGCGCCGGTGACCAGGCCAGCCGCGAAGGCGAGCATCGCCAGTTCGGTACCGCGCCGGGTCGGAGTCGAACTGCCCGGCGGCTCGTTTCCCTGCGCCAGCGGACCCGCTGTCCCCGGCTGCGTCATCAGCCACCGCCCTCGTCCCCGCGCGGCTCACGGCAGTTGACGCCGGGTTCCGGCTCTTCGGCCGGTTCCTCGGTCTCGGTGTCCGACGGCGTGCCCGTGGCACCGGTCGGTGGGGCCGACGTCACGCCGGGGACCTGGCCCGGCTCGCCGGTCTGCTGCTGCTCGGTCAGCGACTCGCAGATCGGCAGCGGGTACTTGGTGCGCAGGTCCCGGATGAACTGCCGGGCGTCGGGGATGTTGTCGAAGCTCTCCGTGCCGGAGCGGACGGCCTCCCGCCCGAGCTGGCGCAGGTCGTCGACGTAGAACCGGTCGCACGTGGTGTCCGCCGGGTCACACGAACCCTGCACCTTGGTGTTCAACGAGATGCCGAACACGTTGCCGCGCACTCCCTGGAAGATCGCCATCTCACCGTCGTCGGCCTCACCGACGAAGAACTGTTTGTTCACCACCACCCAGGTGGCCACCCCGCCGCCGGCGAGCACGACCAACACCAGGAACAGGATCACTAACAGCCGGATGCGTTTGCGCCGCTTGACCTTCGGGTCCGGCGGGGGCTTGACCGGCTCCTGGCGGACCGGCTCGATCCTCGGCGCGGTGAGCGCACCGGCCCGCGAGGCCGGCGAGTCGGGTTGGGGCTGCTCGTCCTGGCCGTTACCGGCGGCGCCGCCCACGATCGGCGCGTCCTCGCCGAAGTCGATGTCGACCACGTCGGCGACGATGACCGTGACGTTGTCCGGGCCGCCGCCCTTGAGCGCGAGCTCGATCATCCGGTCGGCGCACGCCTGTACGTCCGGGATCTTGATCGTCTCAGCCAGCGTCTCGTGGGTGACCACGCCGGACAGGCCGTCCGAGCACAACAGGTACCGGTCCCCGGCCCGTGCCTCGCGGACGGTCAGGTTGGGCTCCACCTCGTGCCCGGTGAGCGCCTTGAGCAGCAGCGAGCGCTGCGGGTGGGTGGCCGCCTCGTCCTCGGTGATGCGACCTTCGTCGATCAGCGACTGGACGAACGTGTCGTCGTGGGTGATCTGCGCGAACTGGCCGTTGCGCTGGAGGTAGGCGCGCGAGTCGCCGATGTGCACCAGACCGATGCGGGTGCCGGCGAACAGGATCGCGGTGAGCGTGGTGCCCATGCCGTCCAGTTCGGGGTCACTCGCGACCAGCTCGGCGATGGCGCCGTTGCCGGCTTGAGTGGCCTCCCTGAGCTGGGCGAGGAGGTCCTCACCTGGCTCGTCGTCGTCGAGCGGGGCCAGCGCGGCGATGACGACTTTGCTGGCGACCTCGCCAGCGGCGTGGCCGCCCATACCGTCGGCGAGCGAGAGCAGGCGTGGGCCGGCGTACACGGAGTCCTGGTTGTTGGAACGGACCAGGCCGCGGTCGCTGCGGGCCGCATAGCGAAGGACGAGAGTCATGACCGTAGCTCGATCACCGTCTTGCCGATTCGGATCGGGACGCCAAGAGGCACCCGGAGGGGTGCCGTGACCTTAGCCCGGTCGAGGTAGGTGCCGTTCGTTGAGCCCAGATCTTCGACGTACCAGTCAGTTCCACGAAGCGAGATCCTGGCATGACGGGTGGAGGCGTAGTCATCGTCCAACACCAGCGTGGAATCGTCCGCCCGGCCGATCATGATCGGCCGGCCGTCCAAGGAGATCCTGGTCCCGGCCAGTGCCCCGTGGGTCACGACAAGCTGACGGGGCGCCTTGCCCCGGGATTTTTTCTCCGCCGAGCGGCGGAATCCCGGGACCGAAACACGAAGGCCTGCCGCGGCGTACAGGTCTGAGCGGACGACCCGTAATGCGGCCAGCACGAACAACCAGAGCAGGGCGAGAAACCCTGCTCTGGTCAGCTGTACAACCAGCTCTGGCAACACCTGCTGCGAACGCTCCCGCCGTAGGAGATGGGTGAGGACCGCGCGGCGGTTTGCCTGCGGTTGGGCTTCTGGTACGGCTGATCAGCCCTGGGTACGGAACACCAGTGACGAGTGCCCGATGCGGATCACGTCGCCGTCGGCGAGCTGCCAGGTCTGGACCGGGGTGCCGTTCACCGTCGTCCCGTTCGTGGACCCCAGGTCGGCCAGTGTCGCACTCTGGCCATCCCAAGTGATTTCCAGGTGTCGCCTGGAGACCCCGGTGTCCGGCAGCCGGAAGTCCGCGTCCTGCCCCCGGCCGACGACGTTGCCGCCCTGCTTGAGCGAGTAGGTGCGGTTCGAGCCGTCGTCGAGCTGCAGGCTGGCGTTCAGCTGGCGCGGACCGGTCTGCACGGCAGGCGGGGCGTAGCCCTGCTGCGCGTAGGGGTCGCTGCCCTGTTGGCCGTAGCCCTGCTGCTGGCCGTAGCCCTGGTCGTAGCCGCCTTGCTGCTGGCCGCCGTAACCCTGGTCGTAGCCCTGCTGCTGGCCGCCGTAGCCCTGGTCGTAGCCGCCTTGCTGTTGGCCGCCATAGCCCTGGTCGTAGCCTTGCTGCTGGCCGCCGTAGCCCTGTTGTTGGCCGCCATAGCCCTGGTCGTAGCCGCCTTGCTGTTGGCCGTAACCCTGGTCGTAGCCCTGCGGCTGGCTGTAGCCGCCTTGCTGTTGGCCATAGCCCTGGTCGTAGCCCTGTTGCTGGCCGTAGCCCTGCTGTTGGCCGTAACCCTGTTCGTAACCTTGCTGTTGGCCGTAGCCGTACTGCTGCTGACCGTACGGGTCGCCCTCGGGCGGCTGGCCGTAGCCGGGAGGCTGGCTCATGGATCGGTCTCCTGCGTTGCGGGGTGGTGCTGACCGCTTGGCCCCGGGAGCCCTGGCGGAAGCCATGACGTCCGGGTTGACGGCCGAGCGTATTCGAAACTGTCCGGTGTGCAGCGCGTCGGAGCGCTCCAGGGAGACTACGACGTCACCATAGGTGTCCCAGTGGTGCTCGGAGAGATACTCCTCGACACAGTCCGCGAGCAGCGCTGTCGTGCGGTCCTCGTCCCCGGCGAAATTCTCGTGGTCGGTGGCACCGAGAGTCACCACGTAGTGGTTCGGGGCGAGCAACCGGGCACCAGCCAGCTCACGGACGTTGGCCTCACCTTCACGCAGCAGCGCCTGCGCCACCTCCTGGGGCACGACGCTGCCACCGAACACGCGGGCGAACGAGTTGCCCACGAGGTTCTCCAGCTTGCGGTTGAGCCGCTGACCGATGCCCATGGGTACCTCCTTCCGCACGTGTGCTTCTCGTCCGATCGTATCCGTGTACAGGCTGTAGGACAGTGCGATGTGCAAACCCGATTGAGGACCGTGTAGGCTTCCTCGCGTTCCACTCGGGCGAGTGGCGGAATGGCAGACGCGCACGGTTCAGGTCCGTGTGTCCGTAAGGACGTGGGGGTTCAACTCCCCCCTCGCCCACGACCTTGGGGTATCCCTGCTCGGTGCTTCGCACCTTCGCCGGGGCGGTCGTCATCATGCTGGGGGGCCGAGCCCCCCAAACCCCCCACGGTGCGAGCTTCTGCTGACCCGGCGCTGTTGCGCTGTGTGTTGACCAGCGTGGCTTCTTGTGATCAATTTCAGGGCCGTGTGTTTACCGGCTGTTACTGGATTCTGAACCGCGATCTTGGCGTGCTGTGTGTGTGCCGGCGGTGATCAAGTCGTGGATTGTGGGTTGGTCGCGGTTGCGGACCTGGTTTCTGGGTGGGTTGGTCTCTTCTGTTTTTGGGTTGGTTTTTGGGTTGGTGGGGGTTGGGGTTGTTGATCTTTGGTTGGTGGGGGTGGGTGTTTTGGGGTGGGTTGGGTGGGTTTTTTGGGGGGTTGCCGGTTAGCTCAGGACTCACCCAGACGGCGGCACTGTCGGGCAGAAGTCTTGATGCCGGTCGTCGACCGGTTATCGACGGGGTTGCGCCGCCGGTCGCAGGGGGTGGTGCTTCGTCTGCGTCTGCACGTGCAGCAACTGGTAGGCCAGACATGTACCAAAAAACGCCGCGCTTGGCAGGGGATGGCCGGAGCCGATCGGCGCGACGGTAATCGAGAGGGCTGAGTTCGTGACGGGCATTCCAGGGCGCGCGGCGGCGGCAGTGGACAACCTGACGGCGGTGCCGTCACCTCTTGTCCCTCCCGTCGAGCTGCCCGCATCGGTCGACGAGCTGGCCGCCTCGGCGGCGTGCCAGCTTGGTTGGCAGGGGGTTGTGTTGCCGGAGATGAAGCTGCTTGGCCGCCGAGTCTGTCTGGTGGCGCAGCTGATGCCGGACGCACATGCCGAACGTATCTGTCTTGGGCAGGGACCCGAGGTCGACCGGGCGACCGTGTCCACCTGGGCGTGGCCGGAGTTCTCCGGGCGAGTGCCAGAACCGGCGGTGCGCATCGTGGGGGCGCTCGCGGTCGCGCGGCACTGGCGGACGGGGCTGGTCAACGCGGTGCCGTTCCTACGCTGGTGCGACGCGGCGATGGTGCTGCCGATGTCGGTGGTGCTGACCAACGACTACCTGGTCAACTGCCTGCCGAGGGCACGGGCCTACGGGGTCGGCGTGCTCAGTGCCGCGCCGGGACCGGAGGTCGACCTCGACCTGCCGGGGCGCGGCGAGCGGGCGGCCGCGCCGGTGGACGGCACCCAGCGGTGGCTGACCGAACTGGCCTACGAACAGATTCTCTGTACCGTGGCCTGAATGCGGATCATCATCGCCGGTGGGCACGGCAAGATCGCGTTGCTGCTCACCGCCCGGCTCGTCGCCGGCGGCCACACCGTGGTCGGGATCGTGCGTAATCCCGATCACATCGCGGACGTACGGGCCGCTGGTGGGGACGCCGTGCTGCTCGATCTCGAGTCGGCCGGGGTCGACGAGGTGACCGCCGCGGTCGACGGCGCCGATGTGGCGGTGTTCGCCGCCGGTGCGGGCCCCGGCAGTGGTGCCGCGCGCAAGGACACCGTCGACCGGGGCGCCGCGGTGCTGTTCGCCGACGCGGCGCAGGCGGCGAAGGTCCAGCGGTTCCTGCAAGTCAGCGCCATGGGACTGGACCGCGCCGACGACCAGGCGACCGAACCCGGCTTCGCCACCTACCTGCGCGCCAAGGCGGCCGCCGAGCAGGACCTGACCGCCCGGCCGCTCGACTGGACCATCCTGCGTCCCGGCCGCCTCACCGACGACCCGGCCACCGGTCGGGTCACCATCGGCCCCCGCGTGCCGGCCGGCTCGGTGAGCCGCGACGACGTGGCCGCGGTGCTCGTCGCACTGCTGGACACGCCGGCGACCGCCGGCCGGACGCTCGAACTGGTCGGCGGGGACACCCCGATCGACCGCGCGCTAGACCTTCCCTAACACCCGCTCCAGGTACGGGTTGGCGAACGTGCCACCCGGGTCCACCCGGGCCCGCACCGCGCGGAAGTCGTCGAACCTCGGGTACCGCGTGCGCAACGCCGCCGCGTCCAGGGTGTGCATCTTGCCCCAGTGCGGTCGCCCACCGACGGCGCAGGCGATCGACTCGAACAGCGCGAAGTACTCCCGGTAGGGCATGCCGACGAACTGGTGCACCGCGATGTAGGCCGAGTCGCGCTCGTAGGCGGTGGACAGCCAGATGTCGTCGGCCGCCGCCACCCGGACCTCGACCGGGAACATCACCGGGTCCGCGAGCCGGGGCACCCGCGCCCGCAGCTCGGCCAGCACCTCGCCGAGCGCGTCCCTCGGGATCGCGTACTCCGACTCGACGAACCGCACGCTCCGGTTGGTGGCGAAGACCCGGTGCGACACATCCGAGTACGCCCGCTCCGAGAGCACCGACGAGGACAGCTTGTTCAACGCCGGCACCAACGTCGGCACCGCCCGGCCCAGCCGGCACAACCCGCCGAACGCGGTGTTCTCCAGCAACCGGTACTCGACGAACTGGCGCGCCGGCGACAGCGGCTTCGGCCGCGTCCCGGCCGGCAGGCGGTTGTTCCGTTTGGTCAGCGCGTCGGACCCGTACGGGAACCAGTAGAACTCGAAGTGGTCGTTGGCCGCGCAGTTCTCCGCCAGCGCGGCCAGCACCTCCACCAACGGCTCCGGCCGTTCCCGCGCGGCGAGCACGAACGCGGGCTCGGTGCGCAACGTCACCGTCGAGATCACCCCGAGCGCGCCGAGGCCGACCCTGGCCGCGGCGAACAGCTCCGGCCGCTCGTCGGCCGAGCAGGACACCACCGACCCGTCGGCCAGCACCAACTCCAGCGCGGCGACCTGGGTCGAGATGCCGCCGAAGCGCGCGCCGGTGCCGTGCGTGCCGGTGGCGATCGCGCCGGCGATGGTCTGCGCGTCGATGTCGCCGAGGTTGGTCATCGCGAGGCCGAGCCGGTCCAGCTCGACGTTGAGCGCGCGCAGCGTGCTGCCGGCGCCAACGGTGACCAGCCCAGCGCTCGCGTCCTCGACGCGCACCCCGGTGAACGCACCGAGATCGAGCGCGATGTCGTGGGCCGCGCCGACCGAGGTGAACGAGTGGCCGCTGCCGCGCGCGCGGATCGTGCGCCCGTCGCGGGTGGCGCCGGCGACCGCCGCTGTCAGCTCACCGAGGTCCCGTGGCCGGACGAGGCTCGCCGCGATGGCCGCCTCGGTGCCGGCCCAGTTGCGCCAGGCGGTGGATTGGGCTGCCAAGGTTCCTCCCAAGTCGTACCGTTGGCCCGTGCCAGACCAGACGCGGTTCAACCTCGCACGACTGAACACGGCGACCAAGCACCTGGACGCCCCGCTCGCGCTCGTTGACCTTGACGCATTCGACCACAACGCCGAGGACCTGGTGCGCCGTGCCGCCGGGCGACCGATCAGGGTGGCCAGCAAATCGG
Organism: Actinophytocola sediminis; assembly: GCF_054779715.1. Taxonomy (NCBI): domain Bacteria; kingdom Bacillati; phylum Actinomycetota; class Actinomycetes; order Pseudonocardiales; family Pseudonocardiaceae; genus Actinophytocola; species Actinophytocola sediminis. Next base: position 213,880 of record NZ_BAAGXS010000017.1, read on the forward strand.
TGCGCTGCCGGTTCCTGCTAGAGCGGGTGCTGCGCCGGCCGGGGTTCGCCGGCGTCATGGCCTACTCGCTGGCCGAGGCGTTGTGGCTGGCCGGCGAGTGGGCGGGCACCGACCTCGAGACGACCGACATCCTGGTCGCCTACCCGACCACCGACCACGGCGCACTGCGCGCGCTGGCCGCCGACCGGCACGCCAGCGAGCGGATCTCGATCATGGTGGACTCGGTCGACCAGCTGGCAGTGGTCGACGCCGCGCTCGGCTTGGGGCACCCGGACATCCGGGTGTGCCTTGAGCTGGACGTGTCCTGGCGGCCGCTGTTCGGCCGGGACCTGCTGCACGTCGGCACCCGGCGGTCACCGGTGTTCAGCGCGCGGCAGGCGGGGGCGTTGGCCGACGCGGTGACCGCGCGCCCCGGCTTCGACCTGGTCGGGCTGATGGGTTACGAGGGACAGATCGCCGGCCTTGGCGACGAGCCGGCCGGCCGGCCGCTGCGCGGCGCGCTGCTGCGGTACATGCAGGAGCGCTCGACCGCCGAGCTGACCAGGCGGCGGGCCGCGGCCGTGCGGGCGGTGCGGGAGGTGGCGGACCTGGAGTTCGTCAACGGCGGTGGCACCGGCAGCATCGAGACCACGGGCACGGACTCCTCGGTCACCGAGGTCGCCGCCGGCTCCGGGCTGGTCGGGCCGACGCTGTTCGACAACTACCGCCGGTTCACCCCGGTGCCCGCGGTGCTGTTCGCGCTGCCCGTGGTGCGCAAGCCGAAGCGCGGCATCGCGACGTTGTTCAGCGGTGGGTACCACGCGTCCGGCACGGCCGGCCAGGACCGGTTGCCCAGCCCCTATCTGCCGGCCGGACTGTCGCTGCTGGCGACCGAGGGCGCGGGTGAGGTGCAGACCCCGGTCGCCGGGCGGGCGGCCAGGGACCTGCGGGTCGGCGACCGGGTCTGGTTACGGCACACCAAGGCGGGCGAGCTCGCCGAGCGGTTCACCGAATACCACGTGCTCGAGGACGACCGGATCACCGCGACCGTGCCGACCTACCGCGGCGAGGGCCACTGTTTCGGTTAGCGGTGTTGTCAGCGTTGGCTCGCCAGGTACGCGCGGACCACCCGCTTCGCCTCGTCGATCATGTCCTGCTCGGCGAAGAGCTTGCGCCGGAAGGCGAGCGCGAGGAGCGCGTCGCCGATCTCGTTGGCGATGGTGATCTGGCGGAACAGGCGCTCCACCGGGAGGCCGCTCTTGGCCGCGACCACCGCGGCGACGTTCTCCGCGATCACCGTGTTGTTGTCCCGCTCGTCCTCGATGAACCGCAGGTCGATGACGTCACCGAAGCGGATCCTGGCGAACCCGGGCACCGAGCGGTACATCTCGACGTAGATGTCGATGATCTCGTCGACCCCGTCCCACCAGTGCTCGAGGTGTGCCCAGTCGAGCCTGCGGTCGATCTCGGCGGCGAAGCGGTCGAGGTTGCGTTTGGTGAGCGCCTGGACGACGGCGCGTTTGTCCGGAAAGAACTGGTACAGCGAACCGACTGCCACCCCGGCCCGCTCGGCGATCAACGTGGTGGTGACTCCGTCATAGCCGAGTTCGTCGATAAGTGCGGCACAGGCCTCGAGCATCTGTTCGACCCGTTTCGCGCTGCGCTGCTGCACAGGTTGCTTTCGCAACGAAACAGAAGTTGCCACTTGTTCTCCTTGGACCCTGGGCTGCCTCCATCGTGCCGAAGAACTGCCGGCGCATCCACAAATCTTTGACCAGCGGAAACGAGCGTCGGATACGACTGTCCGATTTGGGCGGTCAAACGCGGAACGACCCCCACTGCGTGCGCGGGGGTCGTTCCGGTGGTGGAGCCGCGAACCGATGCTGGTCGGGGGAGGGGGAGTACAACAGCACCGGTTCGCGGAGACTATGGAGTTGCGGGTGGAGCTGCCGGACCGACGACCGCGCCCGTGTCCGGGGGCCACGGTCCAGCGGTGCTCACCTGGCGTTCGCCAACCGGCCGGGCGCCGAGGTCGGCCGCTGCTTGGCGGCCTTCTTCTCGGCCAGCACGCGCCGGGCGTTGGACGGACTCGGCGCCAGACCGCCGGCGACCAGGTGTTCGTAGGCCGCCTGCCACACCGAGCACGGGGCCTTCTGCTGCCGCCACCGGGTCGAGCACACCGGGCAGTTGCCCTTCTCGTCCGGTTCGTGGGCGGCGAGCATGGCCCGCCAGCCCTCGGTCAGCCTGGGAAGTTCGGAGCGGGCCACCGACAGCAGGGACGGCGCGTCGGCGCGGTCGGCGAGCTCGGAGAGCATGTCGAGTCGCTCCCACACCGCGTTGCGCAGTACCTGCCCGAGTATCTCGTCCATCGGAGGAGTCACCGTTACCTTTCCGCCTGCTCGGCGGCCTCACGAAGCGCGACCCGCAACTGGCCGAGTTGGCCGGTGGTGAGGACCGCGGTTTCGCCCGGCGGTCCGACGAGGACCACCCGATTGCGTTCGACGAACACGGTGAGGCAACGTTCGCGGTTGACGATGTCCCCGCAGTTGATCCGCCACACCTGGCGACCGAGTGCGGAACCGTGCAGTTCACCGCGGTGCTCCTGGCGAGGTTGGGTCGCCTGGACCGGGGCCGCTGCGGTCTTGACCAGTTCCACCGTCTCGGAATCCCTCCGTGCTCGTACGCTTACAAGCAACTACATTGGTGCCTGAGAACACTGATTGGTGTGTCACAGCGCCGATCGGCGGCCGTCCCACGGTAAGCGGTCGACGAACTTCGGTCGGACCGATCAGGTTCGCCGATTCGCACTTCTCCCGGCTTGTGAAGTGCGCATACATTGCTGCTGACGCCCAGCGGACTGTGAGGGGGCGGAATGAACTCCATCGGGTCTCAGAGCTCTTCCGTTACGCGAGATGTGTGGGAAGACAAGGAGATGCGGCGCGCGCTGGCCGCGCGGGAGGTCAGCACGATCTACAAGCTGCTGCGACGCAAGGGCGTGTCACAACGCCAGATCGCGGCGATGACCGGTCAGTCACAGTCCGAGGTGTCGGAGATCCTCAAGGGTCGTCAGGTCATGGCCTACGACGTGCTCGTGCGGATCGCTGACGGCCTGGGTGTCCCGAGGGGATACATGGGCCTCGCGTACGACGAAGTCACGGCTGCCAGAGTGGCCGAGACGCGCGAAGCCCCGGAGGCTGAGGAGCCGGAGATCGTGAAGCGTCGGAAGTTTCTTGCGCACGCCGCCGCGGTGGCGGTCGGTGCGCACGTGCTCGGCGCTGACTCAGGATCGTGGGTGTCCAACCCGGTGTTGACGCCCGCCCCTGGTCGCATCGGGATGACCGATGTTCGCCAGGTCGAGGCCGCCACCAGGGCGCTTCGGTCGCTGGATTACCAGTACGGCGGCGGGTTCTGTCGGGACGCCGTGGTCGCCCAGCTTTCCTGGGGACAGCAGATGCTCAGCGCGTCAGGGTCGGAGTTGGTCAAGCAGCGGCTGCATGTCGCACTGGCCGACCTGCACAATCTCGCCGGTTGGACCTCGTTCGACATCGGCCTGATCGACTCGGCGCGCAACCACTTCGGCCGGGCGCTCGAGCTCGCGAAGGCGGGGGACTCCAACCAGTTGGTGGCCAACATCCTGTACCGGATGGGCCGGGTCTACCTGCACAAAGAAGCCCCGGACGACGCGCTGAAGATGTTCCAGCTCGGCCAGATCGCCGCCCAGGAGTCCGGCTCGGAGCTCGCGGTGGCCGTGATCTGCGCGAACCAGGCATGGGCCTACGCGATGATGGGCCACGAGGACCAGACGATGAAGCTCATCGGCCGCACCAGGGACGAGTTCTCCAGGGCCAACGCCGGCGAGGCCGAGGACTGGGTCAAGTTCTTCAACGAGGACGACGTCTACGCCATGATCGGCACGGTGCACACCGTGCTGGCCCAGGAAGTGGACGCCAAGCACACGAAGTACGCCATCCCGGCGCTACACCGGGCGATCAGCTCCTACGGCGACGAGATGGCGCGGAGCAAGGCGTTCAACCTGAGCTTCCTGGCCACCAACCACCTGCTCGACGGCGACATCGACCACGGCGCCAAGATCGGCCACCAGGCCGTTGACCTGGCCCAACACCTCAAGTCGCGCCGGGTGCGCGACCGGTTGCTGCCGCTGAAGACCGAGGCGGACAAGCGCCGCAACTACACCGACGCCCGCGAACTGGCCGACACGATCAGCAGGCTCCACGAGGCTGACGCCTCCTGAGGTGACGGGGCTGCCCATGACCGCGACGTCGACGTCGGACATGGCACCGGGCCGCGACGGCCAGTTCTCCCAGGCCAGCCTGGCCGAGGCGGTCACCGCGGTGTGTGCCGCCGCCGGGCTCGACCCGACCGGGGCCCGCCTGCTGCGGTGCACGAACAACGCGGTGTTCCAGCTGGCCGGCCAGCCCGTGGTGGTGCGGATCGTGGCGTCCAACGCGCTGCGGCACCGGGCGGACAAGGTGGTCCGGGTGGCCACGTGGCTGGCCGAACACGGGGTGCCGGCGGTGCGGTTGCTGCCCGGCATCGTCCAGCCGGTGCACGCCGGGCGGTATCTGGCCACCGTCTGGGAGACGGTGCCGCCGGGTGGACGCCGGCCACGAGGCCGTGACCTGGCCAAACTGTTGCGCAGACTGCACGAGCTGCCCGAGCCGTCGTTCCGGCTGCCGGCATGGGAGCCGCTGGACGACGTGCGCCGGCGGATCGGTGAGGCGGTCGGGCTGGCCGCCGCCGACCTGGCCTTTCTGCACAACCTCTACGACGAGGTCAGCCATCGGCTGGCGGCCGTGGAGTTCCCGCATCCGCCGGTACTGCTGCACGGGGACGCGCACCTTGGCAACCTCATCCCGTCGGCGGCCGGGCCGGTCCTGTGCGACTTCGACTCGGCCAGCCTCGGGCCGCCGGAGTGGGACTCCACGCCGCTCGCGGTCGGGGTCGTGCGCTTCGGCGAGCCGGTGGGCCGGTACCGGGAGTTCGTCCGCACCTACGGCATGGATGTGACCAGGTCACCGGTCTTCCAGGTGCTGCGCGACGTGCGGGAGCTGAAGCTCATCACCAGCGTGCTGCCGATCCTGTCGAGCCGCCCGGAGGTGCGGCCGGAGCTGTTCCGCCGGCTCGCGGACGTCCGTGGTGGGGACACCTCGGCCCGCTGGGCCCGCTACACCTGACCCGTTCGGGGCAGCTCGGCCCACTTGCCCGTAACGCTCCGCAGTGGACCGGCGAATCTCTGGATGGGCGTGCCGCGCCCGCGGAGTGTCTGCGCAGGTCGTCGGGGTGGTCAGCGGGGAATTGATCGCTCGGGTGACAGGCAGTAGGGGTCGTTCGCACCACGCGCGCTACGCTCGGTTGAGCTAGCCCATTCTCCTCCCCGAACGAGGTGGCCATACCGGTGGCTAGGCGCAGGGTAGTGACATTGCCGCGACGGAGCGCTCGTCGTGCGCTCGCGTCCGCGCGGATGTTGGACAAGGTGGTGGCCGCGCAGTTGCCGCTGGTCGCCAGGCTCCCCGAGGCCAGCAGACGCCGGGCAGCGGACTTCCTCGCCGAGCTGGTGATGCTGTCCCAGGCCTACCGCCACCACGCCGCCGGTTGGATCTCCCGCCGGGAGCTCGAGGAGCACGGATCCGGTGCGGTGTCTCGGATCGCGGTCATTCGTCGACGGTCGAGCCTCTCCTCGACGCAGTTCACCGAACAGGACTGACCATTCGCCGTTAGGCCAGTCCGTTGGGCGACAACTTCGCCTGAGGTCCAGCTCCTCGATTGTGCGCGCGGTGAACGGCCGACCAAGTCCGTTCACAGTTTCGTGTGGATAGAAATGCAACCAGATCGGCCCGAGTGACGTACGGATCCAGGTGGGGGTCAGCCCACCGGGGCGCGGGACAGCACGACCGCGAAGCCGATCGCCAGCCCCATCACCGCCAGCTCGACGGCCGCCCAGGCGACCAGCGCGGTCGGGCGCTGCCGGGTGATCGCGGGCAGCAGCCGCCACCGGATGTGCGCGCCGAACGCGGCCAGCAGGACCAGGCAGCTCAGCTTCAGCAGGACCAGGGCGCCGTAGCCGGTGCCGAACAACGCGTCGACCAGCCCACTCGGCCCGGTCAGCTCGACGAACCCGTTGAACATCCCGGTGGCCGCCACCACCACCAGACAGCCGGTGGCCAGCACGGAGAACCTGGGCAGGGCGGTGGCCAGCAACGACCGGTTCGCCGCCACCAGCACCGCCACCGCGCCCAGCCCACCGGTCCACACGGCCGCGCCGAGCACGTGCAGTTCGAGGGACACCATGGTGAAGTCGTGCCAGCGGAAGTTCGTCGCGTGGCCGGTCACCGGCAGCGGCAGCAACGCGAACAGCGCCACCGCCGCGCGCAGCTCGGCCGGGACCTGGGCACCGACCCGGATCGCGGCCAGCCCGAGACAGAAGGACACCAGCGCGAGCCCGGCGACGAACAGCAACGCCTTGCCGGCGCCGACCTCGCCGACGTACCCGGCCACCTCCCCGAGGGACACGCCGGCGCCCGGGCGCACCTCCGCGGTCTGCAGCACCAGCGCCACCAGCGCGCACACCGCCCAGACCAGGGCGGAGGCCGTGGCCAGCCGCCGGGCGAGGGCCATGATCGGCTCGGCGCGCGCCGGCCGGTCGTGCCCGAGCAGGAGCGGCAGCAGGCTCAGCCCGACGGTGACCACGGCGGCGACGTTGAGCAGCACCCGCACGATCGGCAACCCGTACCGGACCACCGCGTCCGGTTCCGGCACGCCGGGCACCGGCGCGGCGGCGGTGATCGCCAGGCCGACCAGGGTGCCGGCGACGGCCGCCGTCACCAGGACGGCGGCCGGCCGGAACCGGACGGGCGCGGTGGCCCTGGCCCGGGTCATCGGGTCATCGCGGGTGGGTCATCGCGGTTGCTTGCCGCCGATCCGCAGCGCCACGGTCAGGCCGGCGCCGAGCAGCACCACCGCACCGAGGATCCACACCCAGACCGGCAGCCCGCCGTCGTCGCCCGAGTCGGCCGCCGTGCCGCCGCTCTCGGAACTGGCCGGCGCCGGGGTGCCGGCACCGGCCGTGGTCAGGGTGAACGTCAGGTCGCCGCTCACCGGGTGACCGTCCGCCGACAGGATCCGGTAGCCGATCTTGTACTCGCCCGCCGGGCCGAGCGCGTCGACCGTCGCGGAGACCACGTTGCTGGCCACCTCGGCGTCGCCGACCGACCAGTTCGTGTTCTCCGGGCCGGTGACGGCGATGGTGTTCAGCCCGTCGCCCTTCTGCACCGGCTGGTCGAAGGTCAGCTCGATGGTCGTCGGGCCCTGCTCGACGGTCGCCTTGTCGACCGGGTTGCTGGCGATCAACTGGTTGTGGGCGGCGGCCGGGGTGGCCAGCCCGGTCATGGTCAGGAACGCCACCAGCACGACGACGGCTGCGCGCCTCACGACTTGTCGCCGCCAGCGCGCCGCGCCCGCAGGGTGGCGCCGACCCCGAAGCCGAGGCCGAGCGCGCCGACGACCAGGCCGGCGCCGCCGAGCCAGCGGGCGGTGTTGTCCGAGCTGTCGGCGGCGGCCGCAGTGTCGGTGTCGGTGTCGGTGTCCGTGTCGGCCGGGCTCTCGTTGGCCGCGGGGGCCACCGGGTCCTCGCCGTCCTCGGTCGCCGGGCTGAGCGCGATCACCGGTGCCGGGTGCTCCGGCTCCTCGGCACCGTCGGCAGGCGGCGGTGCGTCCCAGGCGACGACCACGTTGCCCTCGTAGGTCTGCAGCGCGGGGATGACCAGCTGGTCGACCTCCGGCAGCGGGCCCACAGACAGCTCGAACTCACCGAACTCGCCCGGGGCGATGCGCGTCCCCGCGCTGGCCGTCCAGACGACCGAACTGGCCGCCTCGGTGATCTCGGCGCCGTGCGACTCGATCGGCTCGGCGAGCTTGGCCTTGGTGACCTTGGCCGTCCAGCCGGGCAGCGGCTTGGGCCGAACCGAGCTCATCGGCGCGTCGGCCGGCAGCTTGACCTCGAGCTTGATGGTGCCGACGTCGTCCTTCTCGTTCGGCACCCGGAAGGTGATCTTGCTGTAGCTGCCCTGCTCGGCTGGCTCGCCGAGGATCTTGGCGGTCACGTGTGCCGAGGCGGCACCGCTGCCGAGTAGCAGGGCGGCGCCGGTGACCGCGACCAGTGCGGCGGCGCGCTTGAATCCGTTGGTGGACATGGTGAAACGCTCACTCCTGAAGCTTGGGGGAGGCCGGCAGGCCCAGTGGGCGTGCCGGTATCGGACCGTCGACTCAGGAGCGCGCCGGCGGTCCTCGCCGTTGGCTGACCCGGCGCAGCAGGACCTCGAGCAGGACCCCCGGCCGGGCGAGCACCATGGCGGGGGCCGGGTGCGTCGGGCCGGTCGGCCTGCCCGTCGACAGCGCGGGCAGCCGGCCGACCAGCCAGCGCACCGCCGCCGCGACCCCGGCCAGCGCACTGCCCGCGTGCACCAGGAGTAACGCGGAGAGCACGGTGGCCACCGCGTGCGTGCCGAACATCAGCCAGCCGTTCACCGAGGGTGCCGGCTGGTGCACGTGGGCGATCTCGGTGAGCAGCAGGTGCTGGGCGGCCTGGGTGGCGGCGAGCACCCCGATCAGCGTGCGCAGTCCGCCGCGCCTGGCCAGCGACGCGCCACCCCAGGCCAGCACGGTGGTCAGCAGCGCGGTCAGCGACAGGTCGACGAGCGTGCCACCCGCGCTGCCGTGCGCGGCGACGGTGAGTGCGGCCACACAGCACGCGAGCAGCCAGCCGGGTACGCCCTGCGCACCACGACCGGTGGTCGCCTGCCTGCCCATGGCTACCAAGAGTAGGCCGCGGGGGGTTCGGTGGACCAGTGGCATCAGCGGTGGCATCAGCGGTGGCATCGTGCCGCACCGGGGCTGCATGGTGGAGCGATGAACTCTGCGGCGACTTCTGCGGCGACCACTGCGACGGATGTCCACGGCCTGCGTCGCCGGTTGGCGGCGACCGTCTCCGGCAGCGTCGGGTTCGACGCCGGCACCAGGGCGTTGTACACGATGGACGCCTCCAACTACCGGCAGGTGCCGATCGGCGTTGTCCGGCCGGACACCGAGCAGGACGCGGTGGCGGCGGTCGCCGCGGCCAGGGAGTTCGGGGTGCCGCTGGTGGCGCGCGGCGGCGGCACGAGCCTGGCCGGCAACGCCTGCGGCGGTGGTCTGGTGCTCGACCTGACCGGCCTGGACCGGATCCACGCCATCGACCCGGTCGCGCGCACCGCGCGGGTCGGCCCCGGCGTGGTGCTCGACGACCTGCGGGCCGCGGCCGCCGAGCACGGGTTGACCTTCGGCCCCGACCCGTCGACGCACAGCCGCTGCACGCTCGGCGGCATGATCGGCAACAACTCCTGCGGCGCGCACTCGGTGGCCTGGGGCACCACGCTGGACAACGTCATCGAGCTGGATGTGCTGCGCTACGACGGCCGGCGGCTGACCGTCGGCCCCGGCCACCCCGACCCCGAGATCGACGCCGCGCTGCGCGAGCTGACCGATGCCAACCTGGCCGTGCTGCGCACCGAGTTCGGCCGGCTCGGCCGGCAGGTGTCCGGCTTCCCGCTGCACCGGCTGCTGCCAGAGCACGGCCGGGACGTGGCCAAGGCGCTGGTCGGCACCGAGGGCACGTGTGTGGTCGTGCTCGGCGCCACCGTGCGGCTGGTCGAGGTGCCGGCCACCCGGGTGCTCGCGGTGCTCGGCTTCGCCGACGACATCGCCGCGGCCGACGCGGTGCCGGCGATCCTCGCGCACGGTCCGCTGACCGTGGAGAGCATGGACGAGCGGATCGTGGCGCTGTGGGCCGGCCGCAACCCCGACCCGCCGCCCGAGCTACCGGCCGGCGGCGGGTGGCTGTTCGTCGAGGTCGGCGGCGACGATGTCGGTGTGGCTATCGGGAAAGCGGCCGCGATCGCCGCTGAACTCGGTGTGCCGCACCGGATCCACACCGAGCCGACCGCGCAGCGCGCGTTGTGGCGGCTGCGCGAGGAGGGCTCCGGCATCTCCACCCGGATGGCCGACGGCGCCGAGGCGTGGCCGGGGTGGGAGGACACCGCGGTGCCGCCGGTCGCGCTCGGCGCCTACCTGCGGGACCTGCGCGCGCTGCTCGACCGGCACGGCCTGCGTGGCCTGACCTACGGCCACTTCGGTGAGGGCTGCATCCATCTGCGGATCGACTGGGACCTTGGCAGCACCGACGGGGTCGCCGCCTACCGGCGGTTCATCGAGGAGGGCGCGGACCTGGTCGCCGCGCACGGCGGATCGCTGTCCGGGGAGCACGGCGACGGTCAGGTGCGCGCGGAGTTGTTGCCGCGCATGTACTCCCCGGCGGCGATCGAGCTGTTCGCCAGGTTCAAGGCCATCTGGGATCCGGCGGGCGCGCTGAACCCGGGCATGGTCGTGCGTCCGTACCGGATCGACGAGAACCTGCGGTTCGCCGCGCTGGCACCACTTCCGCTGACCACCGCGTTCAGCTACCCGCACGACGGCGGCGACTTCGCCAGGGCCGCGCGCCGCTGTGTCGGGGTTGCCAAGTGCCGCAACGACTCCGGCTCGGTGATGTGCCCGAGCTTCCAGGTCACCGGCGAGGAACAGCACTCGACCAGGGGCCGCGCGCGGCTGCTGTACGAGATGCTCGCCGGTGAGGTGATCACCGACGGCTGGCGCTCGACCGAGGTCCGCGACGCACTGGACCTGTGCCTGTCCTGCAAGGGATGCGCGAGCGACTGTCCGGTCAATGTGGACATGGCGACCTACAAGGCGGAGTTCCTCCACCAGCACTACCGGCGCCGGCTGCGGCCGGCGGCGCACTACTCGATGGGCTGGCTGCCGCTGTGGCTGCGGGCGGGCGCGGTGGCGCCGAGGGTGGCGAACGCCGTGCTCGGCTCGCGCGGGCTTTCCCGGGTGGTCAAACGGATCGGTGGCCTGGCGCCGGAACGCGACCTGCCGGCACTGGCCGGGCGGCGGTTCTCCCGGTGGCTGCGTGACTCCGCGTCCACCGGCGGCCGGCGGGTGGTGCTGTGGCCGGATACGTTCACCGAGTTCTTCACCCCGGAGGTGGGCATCGCCGCGGTCAGGGTGTTGCGGGCGGCCGGCTTCGATCCCGTGCTGCCGGCCGGTGCGGTGTGCTGCGGGCTGACCTGGGTGTCGACCGGGCAGCTTTCCGTTGCCCGCACGGTGATGCGCCGGACCCTGCGGGTGCTCGCCCCGGAGCTGGCGGCCGGCACCCCGGTCGTCGCGCTGGAGCCGAGCTGTCTTTCCGCGCTGCGCGGCGACGTGCCCGACCTGACCGCCGACCCGCGTGCGACCGAGCTGGCCGCCAACAGCCATACCCTGGCCGGGTTGCTGGCCACTCACGCTCCACAGTGGACTCCGCCGGTGGTCGACCTGGCGGCGATCGTCCAGGTCCACTGCCACCAGCACGCCACGCTCGGCTTCACCGAGGAGACCAGGTTGCTTGACCGCGCCGGCGTCGAGCACACCAGGGTGCCGGCCGGATGTTGTGGGCTGGCCGGCAACTTCGGCTTCGAGCGCGAACACTACGAGGTGTCCACCGCACTCGCCGAACGCGCGCTGCTGCCGGCCGTCCGCGCGGCGCCGGCGGAGACGTTGATCCTGGCCGACGGGTTCAGCTGCCGGACCCAGATCGGCCACGGCAGCGACCGCGCGGCCGTCCACCTGGCGCAGGTGCTCGCCGACGCCCTGCCGGACTGAGGCTCAGATCCCCAGGCGGGACAGCAACCGCTGCTCGAGCTCGTCCAACTCGGTGCGCACCGCCTGGTGGGCCGCACGGCGCCGGGCCGACGGCATCCGCTCGGCCGCGCGCACCACGGCGGCGAGCTGTTCGAGGGTGGTCTGCGAGGTCACCGCGAACGCGCGGTCGTCCTCGGTCGCGCCCGTGCGCTCACGTAGCTCGGTGATCGCCCCGGCGACGCCGGTGATCCGGGCGTGCAGCGCGCCGCCCCGGCCGGAGAACTGGGCGATGTCGCCGACCGGAACCCCGAGCCGACGCGCCTTCAGCCGGTCGATCCGGTCCCGTGCCTCGCCGAACGCCCGCACGGCGAAGGGCAGGACCAGCGGAATCACGGCCGGACCGATGATCTTGGCGACCCCGAGCGCGTTCTTGGCCGTCTTCGGTGTGATCCTCGCCTCGCCCGGTTTCCCGCCCCGGGCACTGCGCTTCCAGCGTGCCATGGGGAGAACCTACCGGGCACCCTGACTGCCTGCCTCGTTCTGTCGGTGGGTCGGCCTAAACTGCGAAACGTGACAACTTCGGTGCTGCTCGACGCGGGTGTGGTGAACCGCTGCCGGCGTCGGGTGCACCTCGAGCACGATCCGTCGATGGCCGAGGCGACCACCGCGCCCCCCGATCCCACCGGTGAGCAGCGCAAAGCCGACGCGACCGCCCACCGGCGGTCGATCGCGGACGAGCTGGCCCGCCTGGTCGGCGACGGCTGGACGGAGATCCCGCGCGGTCCCGACCTGCGCTCGGCCGACCGCGAGCAGGCGACGTTGGCCGCGATGGCCGACGGCGCCAGGTTCATCTGGGCCGCCCAGCTTCCGCGCGACCTCGCCGGCAACCGCCGAGGCCACATCGACCTGCTGGTCGCCACCCCCGACGGTTACGTTCCGGTGCTCGTGGTGCGCCACAAGGTGAGTGATCCCGGCACGGGCGCGCAGACCTCGACGCTGGCCGACCCGGTGCCATCGGCCAGGGTCGCCGACCCCCAGCGCCGGGTCCGCCCCCAACCGCGTGACCAGCTTCGGCTCGCGCACGCCTACCGGCTGCTCGAGGCCTGCGGCCGGGCCGACGGCGACGCCCGCGGCGGGGTCATCGGGCTCGACGGCGACGTGGTGGTGTGGCACGACCTGCGGGCGCCGACCTGGCCGGGCGGCCGGGGCGCGCTCGCCGAGTACGACGCCCGCTTCGCCGACCGGCTGGCCATCGCCACCGCGGCGGCCACCGGCGGCGAGCCGCTGGCCGCGCCGTCACGGATCGTCGAGTGCCGCAGCTGTCCGTGGTGGCCGGTGTGCCGGGTGGAGCTGGAGAACTCGCGCGACGTGAGCCTGGTGGTCCGCGGCGAGGAGGCGGCCACGCTGCGGGCCGCCGGCGTGCGCACGGTCGACGACCTGGCGGTGCTCGACCCGAACGACGCCTCGCTGCCGCCGACCGGCATCCCGCTGGCCGACGCCATCGGGCTGGCCAAGGCGTGGCTGGCGAACCTGACGGTGGTGCGCCGGGTGCCGGAGGTCGTGGTGCCCCGGGCGGATGTCGAGGTCGACGTCGACATGGAGAGCTTCGGCGACGCCGGGGCCTACCTGTGGGGTGTGTGGCTGTCCGGCGCCGACGTCGGCGAGGAGCACGGCTACCGCGCGTTCGTGTCCTGGGAGCCGCTGCCGACCGACGACGAGGCCCGCTCGTTCGCCGAGTTCTGGCAGTGGCTGACGATGATCCGGCTGCGCGCCAGCGCCCGCGGCCTGACCTTCCGCGCCTACTGCTACAACGAGCTGGCCGAGAACCGGTGGCTGTTCGCGTCGGCCAGGCGGTTTGCCGGCAAGCCGGGCATCCCGACCACCGAGCAGGTGCAGGCGTTCATCACCTCGGACGCCTGGTTCGACCTGTTCGGCAGCGTGCGCGACTACTTCCTGTGCTCGCGCGGCAAGGGGCTGAAGACGATCGCCCCGGCCGCCGGCTTCTCCTGGCGGGACGCGGAGGCCAGCGGGGAGAACTCCATGCGCTGGTACCGCGACGCCGCCGGCATGGACGGCACCGCCCCGGACTCGGGGCAGCGCCGTCGCCTGCTGGAGTACAACGAGGACGACGTGCGCGCCACGCTGGCCCTGCGCCGGTGGATGTCCTCGGCCGACGTGCAGCAGATCCCCTATGTCGGCGACCTCTAGCGGGGGCCCATCCGCAGCGCGCCGTCCATCCGGATGACCTCGCCGTTGAGGTAGTCGTGGTCGATGATCGACAGCGCCAGCGCGGCGTACTCGGCCGGGCCGGCGAGCCGCTTGGGGAAGGGGATACCGGCCGCGAGGGTCTCCCGGAAGTCCTCGCTCACGGTCGCCAGCATCGGGGTGTCCACGATCCCGGGCGCGATCGTCATCACCCGGATGCCGAGCGAGGACAGGTCCCGCGCCGCGGGCAGGGTCAGCCCGACGACCCCGGCCTTGGACGAGGCGTACGCCACCTGCCCGATCTGGCCCTCGTAGGCGGCGATCGAGGCGGTGTTGATCACCACGCCGCGCTGGCCGTGCTCGTCCGGCTCGGTCTTGGCGATGGCCTCGGCCGCCAGCGTGAGCACGGTGAACGTGCCGACCAGGTTGATCTCGATGATCTTGCGGTAGAGGCCGAGGTCGTGGGTTCCCTTGCGGGACAGGATGCGGGCCGACGGGCCGATGCCGGCACAGTTCACCACCACCCGCAGCGGGACCCCGGAGTCGGCCGCGGTGGCCACCGCGACGCCGACCTGCTCGGCGTCGGTCACGTCGGCGGCGAGATAGGTGATGCCCGCCCGGTCGCCCGTGGCGCTCGCCTGCTCGATCGCCGCCGGGAGGTCGAGTGCGAACACCGACGCACCGCCGTCCGCAAGCGCTTGCGCGGTCGCGCCGCCCAAGCCCGACGCCCCACCTGTCACTATCGCCGCGATCTGGCTGATCCGCATGCCCCGTCCCTTCTGTCGGCTGGCACCGAGGAGAGGTTAACGGGCGTTCAGCTAGCGACGTCCCGGCAGGCAGATCTCGTCGAGCAGCTTCAGGTCGTCGGGCGCGGGGTGCCACTTGGCCGCGCCGGCGTTGGCGACCGCCTGCTCCGGGGTGGTCGCGCCGGCGATCACCGAGCCGACCGGGCGTTGCGCCGCCAGCCAGCCGATGGCCACGGTCGTCATCGGGATGCCCCGCTCGTCGGCGAACGCGCGGAGCTTGTCGATGCGGTCCCACGGCGCGTCGGTGAGTAATCGGGTGCGCCCGGCGAGGCGGGCGTTGGCCGGCGGCTCGACGTCGCGGTGGTACTTGCCCGTCAGCAACCCGTTGGCCAGCGGGAAGTAGGGCAGCAGCCCGAGGCCGAACCGTTGGCAGGCCGGGATGACGTCCCGCTCGGCCTCCCGTTCCAGCAGTGAGTAGTGGTTCTCCACCGCGATCGGCCCGAGCAGGTTCTTGGTTCTGGACAACCAGGTGGCGTCGGCGATCTGCCAGCCCGCGAGATTGCACACCCCGGCGTAGCGGATCAGCCCCTCGTGCACCAGATCGTTCAGCGCGTCAAGGGTTTCCTCGATCGGCGTGAACGGGTCGACCCGGTGCAGCTGGTAGAGGTCGATCCAGTCGGTGCCCAGCCGCCGCAGCGACGCCTCGACCGCCAGCCGGACATAGCGGCGCGAGCCGCGGGCGCCGAAGTCGGGGCCGTTGGCGCCCTGCATGTCCACGCCGAACTTGGTGGCGATCACCGCGTGGTCGCGCCGGCCGGCCAGCGCCTGGCCGAGTAACTCCTCGCTGCGCCCGCGCGGCGCGCCGTAGACGTCGGCGACGTCGAAGAAGTTGATCCCGGCGTCGATCGCGGCGCCAACCAGCGCGCGGGAGCCGGCAAGCGACTCCGCCGCGGTCCCTGGCCGGCCGAGGTTGTTGCAGCCGAGTCCGACCACGCTGACGACCAGTCCGGATTCACCCAGGTGACGCATTTCCACCGGGTCAGGCTACTGAGCCGACTGGGCGTGAACCAGCTGCCGAATGGTGGGTATTGACTGGGCCGATCCGTCGAAAACCGGCGACCGGGTAGGAAACTCCCGGTAGATCTGTGCGTGGGCCGCTTGTGCGGCACGCTATGCCCATGACCAGTGCAGTCGACGGCGAGAAGCCGACCGCGGCGACGTGGCTCGCCGGGCACGTAGCCCGCCAGGTGCGCAGAACCGTGGTGGTGACCGGGGGGAACAGCGGGCTGGGGCTGGCGACCGTGCGGGCGCTCGCCGGCCTCGGCGCCAAGGTGATCATGGCTGCCCGTGATCGGGAGAAGGGCACCCGCGCGCTCGCGCTGTTGCGCGCCGAGGAGCCTGCCGGCGAGATCGAGCTGCGCGAGCTTGACCTGGCCGACCTCGAGTCGGTGCGCCGGTTCGCCGCCGGGATCGACGAGCTGGACGTGCTGGTCAACAACGCGGGGGTGATGATGCCGCCGCGCGGTCGGACCGCGCAGGGCTACGAGCTGCAGTTCGGCGTCAACCACCTGGCCCACTTCGCGTTGACCGGGCTGCTGCTGGACCGGCTCGCCGAGTCCGACGAGGACCCGAGGGTGGTTACGGTCAGCTCGGGACTGCACAAGCGCGGCCGGATCCATTTCGACGATCTGCACGGCGAGCACGGCTATTCGCGGACCGGCTACTACTCGCAGTCCAAGCTGGCCAACGTGGTCTTCGCCCTGGAGCTGCACCGGCGGCTGCGGGCCGGTGGCATCGGGATCAAGAGCGTGTTGGCCCATCCCGGCTACGCGGCGACGAACCTGCAGTCGACCGGCCCGACCGGGGTGGCCAGGCTGATGATGAAGGTCGGCAACCGGTTCCTGGCCCAGGACGCGGCGATGGGCGCGCTGCCGCAGGTGTACGCGGCGGCCGGGGCCGATGTGCTGAGCGGTCAGTTCTGGGGGCCTGATGGGCGGGGTGAGTCCAAGGGCTATCCGACGCTGGTCGAGCCGGTGGACACGGCGCGGGATCGGGAGCTCGCCAAGCGGCTCTGGGGCATCTCCGAGGAGTTGACCGGCGTCCGGATCTCGCTTGACGGCTAGTTTCTCGGCTTGGACGGTTGGTCGTGGAGCGCGGCGACCAGCCGTACCAGGAACACGATCGCGACGATGGAGACCACCAGGATCTGTACCCACATACTGTCCTCCGCAAGGGGTCGGTCGGTGCATGGGACGGATCAGATAGTGGGCCCGGTGCCCCACGGGGTCGGGGGACCCGGCGCGGGACACGCCGAACTGGTCACCCGATAGAGGGTCTTGCGGCAGCTCAGTCCGATCGGTGCCGGCCGCGGGGTGGTTGTCCGCCGTCCGGGTCGGCGTGCTCGTCCGGCCAGGTGACCGAGGACGGGGTGGGCGTCGGCTCGGCGCGCCGGGAGCCGTTGAGGATGTCCTCGGCGCGGCGGCGACGGCCGTTGCCGTTTTCCAGGTGGCGGCGGCCGTTGGTGGCCGGGGGGTGGTCGTCGCGGTCCTCGGCCCGGCGGCGACCGCCGGGGGCGCTGTCGCTTTCCGGCCAGCGTGGGGCGTTGGCTGGAGTGCCGTTGCGTGGAGTGCCGTTGTGTGGAGTGCCATTGCCTGGGGTGCCATTGCCTGGAGTGCCGTTGCTGGGGGTGCCGTTGCGGGCGGCCTCCTCGGCTCGGCGCCTGCCGGGCGGGGTCGGCCGGATCGGCGGTGCGGGGTGCGGCTGGCTGCCGGTGTCCCGGGGGTCTCGGCTGGCTGGGGTGTGGTGGTCGCCCGGTTCGCCTCGGCGGGCGATGGCCGAGCGGCTCGGGCCGGCGTCGTGGTCGACATCCCGGGGCGTGCCGTTGCGGTGGGGCATGCCGTTCCGGCCCGGCGCCGGGTCGAGGTTGGGGGTGCCGTTGCGACCGGGGGCGGCATCGCGGCGGGGAGTGCCGTTGCGGCTCGGGGCGGAGCCGTTGTGGCTCGGTTTCGGGGTGCGGTCGAGTCCGCCGCCGCGGGGCATGCTCGCCTGACCGGGTCCGGCTTCGCGGTTGGGCCGGGCCACCGGCTCGATCTTCTCCGTCTTCAGCTCGACCGGCGTCGGCGGCCGACTCCACGGCGCCGGTCGCCGTCGCTGCGGGGGTGGCGGGACGGGCGGGGTCTTCTCGGTCGGATCGTCGTCGAACTCCGCATCGTCATCCTGAATGGCATCGAGGTCCTCATCCTCGTCCTCGTCGAACTCGTCCTCGACGTCCTCGGGTGGTGGTGGCGGCGGCTGCTGGCGTTTGGACAGGCGTCTGGCCAGGTTGTGGCTCGGTCCTTCCACGAAGCGGTAGGACAACTCGGCCGCCAGCGCGGTCCCCACCACCGCGACCAACACGGTCAGCCACAGCGGCAGCCGGTTGAACAGCCAGTGCATCAGCGGGAACGCCACCACGCCGTGCAGCAGGTAGATCGAGTACGTGCGCTCCGACAGCTCGGTCCAGAACCGCCGCTGCCGCAGGTAGGGCTCGGCGAACAGCCCGATCAGGAACACCAGCAACGCCAACGCGATCGGGAACGCCCGCGGAATGTAGTTCGGGTCGACCGACAGATGCCCCGACCACACGAACATCAGCCACGCGACCAGCACGTACACCCCGGCCAGCCAGGCGGGGATCTTTCCGGCCCACGCCGCCCAGATCGCCTGGCCCATCAGCGGAATGAGCGTGTACACCATGTTGATCACCAGCGCGCGGTACTCGTCCCCGAACGCGCTGTGGGTGATCAGCAGGATCAGCACGACCTCGAGCTGCACCGCGATCGCGAGCCAGGCCCGCTTGCGCAGCAACGG
This sequence comes from Actinophytocola sediminis, assembly GCF_054779715.1. NCBI lineage: Bacteria > Bacillati > Actinomycetota > Actinomycetes > Pseudonocardiales > Pseudonocardiaceae > Actinophytocola > Actinophytocola sediminis. The sequence continues at coordinate 232,389 of NZ_BAAGXS010000017.1, forward strand.
CAACACCGCGATCAGCATCGCGTAGAACAGCACCTCGACCGCGAGCGTCCACGCGACCGCCACCCACGAGCCGAACGGCCGGTCGATGAAGTTCCACAGCGACACGTTCGACAGGAACGACCAGAAGGTCACCTCCTGCGGGTTGGTCGACAGCAGCCCGTTGCCCAGCGCGATCAGCACCGCGGCCACCGCGACCACGAACACCAGCAACGGGAAGATCCGGAACGCCCGGTTGATCCCGAACCGGCCGGGTCCCATCCGCAGCGCGATCGGGGTCACCACGAACCCGCTGATGATGAAGAACAGCGGCACCGAGATCGCGCCGATGCCCTGGTCGTCCAGCTTCAGCGGCACGACCAGCGCGTTGTCCACCGCGTCGGTGGGCGGGGTGGTTACCCCCTTGTGCTCCCGGATGAACACGTCGTAGATGTGCGTGTACACCACGAGGATCGCCGCCAGCGCACGGGCGATGTCCAGAAACGAGGTCCTGGTCTTGTCCGGCACGATCTCGGGACCCAAGCGTGGTGGGTCAGCGGGAATGTCCCTACCCATGTACCGCCCCCGGCTGTCGGAACCTGACCTACTGGCACCCTAGCGGGACACACGCCGGGTGAGGGTAGTCGCCAGTTTCGAGAACGGCTTCTCCACCGCCCGGTGCACCAGCTCGGCCACCACCAGCGTGGCCACGATGGACGCCGCGACCGCCAGGCTCGACGGCACGTCCGGCCACAGCTGGGCCAGCACGGTGAACGCGATCGTCTGGTGTACCAGGTACACCACATAGCTCCGCGATGACAGGTAGGTCACCAGCCGGAACCTCGGCACCCGGTGACTCGCCACCACCGCCAGGATCACCAGCAGCGCGACGAACGTGAGCGTGATCGTGTACCCGTCGTCGTACCGGCCGTAGCCGAGCGAGTCGCCCCAGGTGAACACCAGCCAGCACGCCAGACCGAGCAGCGCACCCGTCCACACCGGGGCATTCTTCGTCCACACCAGCCAGATCACCTGGCCGAGCACGATCGCGGTGCCGAACGCGCCGATGTTCGCGATCGAGGACGCGGTCAGGCCCCGGAAGTTCGGCAGGATCGACAGGATCACCGAGCACACGGTGATCTGCAGGGCGATCGCGAGCCAGGGCATCCGCCGGAACGCCCACAGCAGCGCACCGATCATCAGGTAGACCGAGAGTTGGGTGACCAGCGTCCAGGCCACCCCGACCAGCGGCGAGTACCCGTCGATGAAGAAGTTGAGCAGGAACATGTTGGCCAGCAGGTCATCCGCGCCGACCGAGGTCGCCCCGCCGGGAATCGAGTACACCCCCACGTTGACCAACACCCAGGCCAGCAGCACGCCCACGATCAGCGACGGCAGGATCCGCATCAGCCGTTTGACGGCGAACTCGCCTGCCCGCTCCTTGGTCGCGACGTGTGCCATGACGAACCCGCTGATCACGAAGAACAGCGCGACCCCGATGAAGCCGAGCTCCTTGTTGAGGTGCAGCGGCGCGATCACGTACTCGTCGATCACTCCGCTGACCGGCATCGGGTCCTGCTTGAACCGGTACCAGGTGGCGATGTGGGTGTAGAAGACCAGACAGGAGGCCAACGCGCGTAACAGGTCCAGCCCGTTGAGGCGCCCGCGCCTGGTGGTCGGTTCGGGCGCTGGTGGCTTCGCGCGGGCCGCCGGATCGACCGCCGGCAGGTTCGGCACGGTCGCCGGGTCAGCAGGGCGAGCGGCGAGCTGCTCGCTCATCCGACCTCCCTCGCGGACCGCAGATCACACCGCGCGACAAGCTACCTGATCAGGCTGGTGGGCGAAGCCAAAGCGTGACAAAACCCTCTGCGGTGTCCCGCGCCAGCCTGACCACGGCCTCGTCCGAGTCAACCACGTCGCCTGCCAGGAACCGACCGGCTTCGGCCGCCTCGACCACGTCGCCGGTGACCGGAACCAGCTGGTAGCCCCAGGACCGGTACTCGGCGAGCACCTCGACCGGCCGCGCGCCCGCCTGCTCGATGTCGTCCGGGTCGAACTCGGTCAGCACGTGTGGCCTGCTCGCCCGCAGCACCGTGGCCATGCCGGCCAACGCCCGGTGGTCCCGGCCCTGCGCGTCGCACTTGACCACGTGCACGCGTTGCTCGCCGAAGCCGGCGAGCCCGTCGAGCCGCAGCCCGGCCACCTCCAGCGCACCGGCCGGGTCGATCCGGTTGTCCCCGGTGTTGCCCTCGTCGGACAGCGCGAGGCGCAGCGGACCGTCGCTGTCCCAGGCCGCGCCGTCGACGACGGTCAGCCGCGCGGCGACCTCCGGCGTGACGTTGGCGGCCACGTTCAGCGCGAGCAGCTCCCGGACCGGGGGCCACGGCTCGACCGCGTACACCGTGCCGCGCGCGCCGACCAACCGCAGCGCGCGGACGGTGAAGTACCCGACGTGCGCGCCGATGTCGACGAACACCCCGCCCGCCGGCAGCAGCGCGTCCACCAGCCGCGACTCGACGGCCTCCCAGCTGCCGTAGCGCCGCATCCACGGCAGCACCACGGTGTCCTGCGCGGGTAGCCGGATCGGGCCGATGTCGGTGACCACGGTCTGGCTGGTGTCCGCGGGCGCCGGGCTGACCAGGTCGTGGTGGCGCAGCAGACCGGTACGCAGCAGCGGCACCTCGGCGGTCAGCTCCGTGGTGGTCGCCTCGATGGCGGTCATCCACTCGGTGCGCTCGTGGTGCAGGCGCATGATCCGGTGTTCCAGCTCGGCCAGCTCACCGCCGAGCTGGTTGGCCTGGTTGCCGATCCGCCGGTCCATCTCCGCCGGCAGCTCGCGCAGCGTGCCGGCCACCTCGGCGTTGATCGTCTGCTGGCTCGCGCGGTTGCCGGCCTGGGCGTGTTCCAGGCGTTCCAGCCGGGCGAGCAGTTCCTGCTGGCCGGCGGCGAGCTGGCTCATGCTGGCGCCGACGCCGTCCATCAGCTCGGTGAGCACCGTGCGCTGGTGGTGGTCGTAGTGGTCGAGCACGCGCAGGATGCCCCGGCGCAGGGCGCCGGCCATCGGGGCCTTGCTGGCCACGGCCGGGTCGGCCCGCCAGCGCAGCGCCTCCCGGCTGTGCTGGAACGGGGCGAGCGGGCCCGGCTCCTGGTGGTCGGCCCGCCGGTGCAGCCAGGTGGCGTGCGCCTGCTCGATGGCGGTGCGCACCCAGTGGGCGGCGGCCGTCGCGGAGCGGGTGGACAGCACGTGGTTGCGGGCGGCGGCGCCCCGGCGCAGTGCGGCGGCCGGGTTGTCGGCGATCTGGCGCAGCGCGGCCGCGGCCGCGTCGGTGTCCGGCTCCGCCCAGTGCGCGTCCCGGGGGTAGGGCTCGTTGCCAGGGCCGACCTTGACCAGCCGGTAGGGGATCGGCCAGCCGGTGTCCTCGGTAAGGAACTCGGCCGTGCCGCCGTAGTTGGTGGCCACCACCGGCAGGCCGTGGGCCATCGCCTCGGCCACGGTCAGCCCGAAGCCCTCGCTGCGGTGCAGCGACAGGTAGGCGTCGGCGGTGTCGAACAGCTTCACGACCTCGTCGGCGCTGAGGTAGCCCTCGATCAGCTCGATCCGGTCGTCGCCGGCGGCGGCCATCCGCAGCCGCTCGCGGTCGCCGGGGTGGCGTTCGCCGTTGATCGTCTTGAGCACCAGGCGCACGTCGTCGCGGTCCGGGAAGGCCGAGGTGAACGCGGTGATCGCCGCGGTCGGGTTCTTCCGCTCGAGGATGCTGTTGTGGTCGAAGACGAACAGGAACCTGGTGTGCCCGTCGGCCTTGGGCAGGCGGGTCGGCACGTCCTGGCCGAGCGGGTCGCGCACCGGGACCGGGAAGGTGCGCACCGGCACCGGGGAGTGCTCGCGGATCGCGGCCGCGCAGAACTCGCTGATCGTCCAGATCTCGTCGACCTGGCCGAACGCCGGGTGCATGGCGGGCGGGAACGAGTCCAGCTCCCAGGACCACACGCCGATCACGTACCGGTCGCGGGCCAGGTCGGGGTGCATGCGCAGGGTGGGGCCGGTCATGTCGGCGTTGACCACCAGCACGCTGACGCCGTGCCGGGGGTCGCCGATCGCGGCGTCGGCCGGCAGCGGGTGCGCGGTCCGGCTGACCACGGTGAACTCCTCGACCGCGGTCGCCACCGGGACGCCACTGGCCACCACGGCCTCGTGCACCAGCCGGCCGAGCTCACCGACGCCGAGCTCCGCGGTGAGGTAGCCGAGCACGTTCGCGCCGAGGTCGTCGACCACGGGCACCGGCTGGGCGGCCGGCAGGTCGGCTACCGCGTTCGCCGGCAGCTCACGCTCGTTGGCCCCGGAGGTGCGACACCAGTGCCGGTAGCCCTCCGCGTCGGCGTGCAGCGGGTCGGGGTAGACCTGCCGCAGGTCCTCGCGGGAGCGCCAGAGCGCCTCGGCCCAGCGGGACAGCCCGGCCTGCTCCTGGGCCGGGGTGGCCGGCTCGACCGCCCAGCGCAACAGGTCGGCCGCGGTGTCGCCGCCGAACGGGTTGGGCGGCACCGGCGTGCCCTTGCGTTCCGAGTCGACCCAGGCCGCCCGGTACACCCGGCGCAGCGAGGTGGACACCGAGGTGCCGTCGGGCAGCAGGTTCCACCGGTACGGGATGTCGTCGAGTGCCTGCCGGTAGCCGGCGTCGAACAACTGCCGGCGGTAGCCGGCGGCCAGCTCGGCGAACACCGGGTACTCCGAGAGCAGCACCCGTGGCTTGTCGGCGTAGTGCGTGGTGGTCAGCCACGGCTTCTCCGGCCGGTAGCCGGAGTAGTGCACGAACCGCAGCGGGTGGTCGTTGGCGGTGAGCGTGCCCTCGGCGGTGCGGGCCAGCTGGCGCTGGTAGACGTTCCAGTAGGCGACGTTCCAGCCGGGGTCGGGCACCACGGTGTTGCTGAACAGCGCGGGCACGTTGTCCACCCACCGCTGGTCGGTGAACAGCTGCTCGGTGACCGAGGAGATCGCGTCCTGGCGTAGCCGGTCGGCCCAGAACCGCAGGAACGGCGCCGCCTCGCGGGAGACGCCGATGAACCCGAGGTTGAACACGCCGGAGGCCATGATGTCGGCCTCGCTGGGCCGCAGGCCGTCGCGGGGCATCGGCTCGAGCACATGCGGGGTGAGCACGATCTCGTGCGCGGTGGCGAGCACCCCGACCTCACCGGCGAACGCCCCGAACACCTCGATGTCCGGGTCGAGGTAGATGGCCACCTCGTGGTCCTCGAGCAGGGTGGTCAGCAGCCACGGCTTCACCGCGGTGCTCAGCTCGGTCACCGTGTAGGCCAGCGCCATCCGGCCGAACTCGTCCTGGTCGAGCGAGATGTCGTTCGGTCCGAGGAACCGGATGCCGGGCAGTTTCGCGGTCAGCTCGGCCAGCTCGTCGGTGTCGGCGTCGATGACCAGTACCGCGAAGCCGGCGTCGGGGTGGTGCCGGCGGAACGACTCCGCGAGCACCCTGGCCGCCGGCATGTAGTTGCGCGCGACGATGGTTCCGGCGCAGATGCCGGCGGCCGGCTCAGCCATCCGCCGGCAACTTCTCGAGCTGGTTGGCGAGCACCTCTTCGAACAGGTCCTCGGCGCCGTCCTTGCCCTGGGTCTCGAGCCGGATCACCTGGTTGCCCGACGCGTAGTGCGCGCGGTACAGCGGACCGCGGCTCGCCTCCGGGTTGGTCGCGGCCAGCACACCTTCCGGAGCTTCCAACTCGGCGAGCGTGAACCGCAGCTGCAGCGCGGCGAGCTCGTCCCGTGCCTTGATCGCGGCGGCCTCGTCGGTCATCGTCACGACGATCATGATGACCCGGATCTCGTTCTCGACGGAGATCGCCACGGCGGACTCGCTGGCACCACCTGCCTGGTAGAGCGCGATCTCCTGGGGGGTCAGGTACCCGATGCCCTCGATCTTCTCGAACGAGTCGATCTGTGACATGTTCTGCGGGTCACCAGGCAGCTCGGCGATCGGCCCCTCCGGGGTCTCCGAGGTCGGCGGCGCGGACTGGCTGTTGGCCGGCGGGTCGCCCTTCGGCGGGTCTTCGGCCTGCTTGCTGTCCGGGCCGAACATGAAGTACGCGCCCGCGGCGACCCCGAGCAGCACGACGACGATCGCGATGATGCCGAACACCTTGCCGGCGCTGGACTTCTTCTCCGTGTCGAAGACCTCGGGCCCCTGTCTGGCCCAGTCCGGGGTGCCGGCCGCGGCCAGTGGCGGGAAGTCCTGCCCGGCCCACGGCGGAGCGAGGTCCTCCTCGTTCTGCCACGGCGGCTGGTTGGGCTGCGGGAACCCGCCCGGGGGCGATGGCGCCGGCCGGGGCGGGTAGGCGGCCTGGGCCTGCGGCGGCACGCCCGGCACGACCTGGGTGCGGTTGGGATCCTCCGGCGGGGTGGCCCGCCAGCCGCCGACCGCCTGGGTGCGGTCGGAGTCGCCAAGCTGCTGACCGGACACGACCTGGGTCTTGTCCGCGTCCGACTGACCGCCCTGGCCCTGTTGGTCAGGCTGCACGGCCTGCACGGGCGGCATCATCGTGGTCGACTCCGCCGCGTCCGGCGCGGGCTGCGCGCCCGGCGAGACCGCGGTGGACAGGATCGCGTCCCGGCGCGACCGGTAGTCGTCGGCCGAGATTCGCCCGGCGGCGAGCTCGTCATCGAGCTTGCGGAGTTCGTCCTGCCAGGACACCCTGGCCCCCTTCCGTCTGACCGGCCGCCGACTCGGCGTACAGATCTACGTTCGCCCCGAACGTGGATATTGTGCATGGGACCTGCCGGTCGGCTTCATTCGGCTGGAAGCCGCTCGGTCAGCGATCCGAGGATCTTCTGGAACTCGGTCCGCAGCGCCGCCTCGTCCCCCTTCGGCGGACCGGAGACATTGAGCTGGACCCAGGTGTCGCCGGTGGCGTAGACGGCGATGAACGTGCGGAACGTGGCGTCCACCCTGGTGATCACCGGCGGGTCGTTCGGCGAGACCTTCTCCGCCGGGGCGAACCCGGCGCGCTGCAGGTGTTCCCTGGTCAGCACCGCGACCCCGTCCGCGCCGTTGGCCGGCGGGATCGGCGAGGCGACCAGCAGGTAGCCGACCCCGCGCTGGATCGCGCCGCGGTAGGCGACCTCGCTCGCGCCGTTGTCGGCGAGCAGGGTCGCGTAGGTCGGGGTGAACAGCTTCAGCTCACGTGCCTGGTCCAGGGCCATCGTGCCGTTGTTCTCGTTGGCCTTGCCCGGCAGTTCCGGCAGCAGCCCGGCGATCTGGTCGACGCCGGCCTGCTGCTGCTCGGTCGTGCTTGGCGGTGGCTGGTTGGCGGTGTTCTGGTCGCCGTCGTCGCGCAGCAGGAACCACCACACACCGGCCCCGACGAGCGCCAGGACCAGCAGCGGCACCAGGAAGCGCATGAACATCGCGCCGTTCGCCGAGCTGGTCTCGGCGAAGACCTCCTGACCCTGGATGGGCGCCGAGCGGTAGGGCGTCGGGCGCACCCCCGGCGGTCCCAGCTGCCCCGGCGCGCCGATCGGCGGCGCCTGGGGGAGTGGCGGTGGCGGGGGTTGGGTCCTGGGGATCTGGTCGGCGGTGACCACCTGGGTGGTCTCGTCCTCGACGGTCACCTCGGCGGCCGCCGGCTGCGGCGGGGCGTCCACCTTGACGACCAGGGTGGTCTCGGCCGAGACCACCGCCTCCTCGTCGTGCGCGGCCTTGGTCTCGGCGGCCGCCCACAGGTCATCGCGCGACTGCCGGCCGGGGGCCGGGGCGCCGCTGGATGCCTCGGCGAGGATCTGGTCGCGGGACTTGCGGTACTCCGCCGCGCCGATCTCTCCCTTGGCGAGGCGCGCGTCGAGCTGGCGAAGGCTCTCCTGCCACGTCATCAGTTTCAGGTCTCTTCCACTAGCGGATCGGACGGTTCTGCGTTTCCTGGCGAACGAGGTCGATGAAGGAGTCGTTGAGCAGGCTCAGGTTGCCCCGGGCGATGTTGCGCTCGACGACCTCCAGGATGACCACCTCATTGTCGCCGATGGTCCGCGCGACCAGTCCCGGGTCGGGGTCGATAGTGCTGTAGTACAACTGCGTCGAGTCGGCGAACGCGGCCGGCAGGTAGGACGACACCGGCAGGGTGAAGGAGTCGCCGAGCAGCAGTGTAGGGCGCTCGATCATCCCGTCCAGTGGCTCGGAGGTCCGGCGGACGGGTTCGCGGAGGTCGTTGATGGCCGAGGCGGTCCGGTCGGTCTCGCCGTCGGGGGACAGCCGGTAGCTGGTCGACTCGTTCGTGCCCTGCTGGCCGATCAGCGGCGGCAGGTCGGCGGTCGACTCCCGCTCACCCCGGCTGGTGATCTCCCAGTCGGCGCTGATGCCCGGCTCCAGCCGTTCGGCGACCTGGCGGACCATCTCCACCGCGCCCTCGTTGGTCCAGTGCGAGTCGAGCGGGAAGAACACCGGCCGGCCGAGCTCCTCGGCTGCGGCCGCCAGGGGTGGCCGCATGTCGACCGCCTTGGCCACGCGGGACAGCTGGCGCCACAGGTTCGGGGTCGCCTCCTCCGCGCAGTCCTTGCCGGCGTAGCTGTCGGGGAGGTTCTCGGGCACCATCGTGGACTTGTCCGGCACGGCGACCAGCATGAACTCCCGGCCGGAGTCCTCGACGACCTCACGCAGCTTGGCGAGCTGGCGGGCGGTCTCGTCGATCGGGCGCCGCGGCTGGCACTTGGCGATGACGTCCTGACCGAAGTACAGCCAGCCGTCCTCGCCCTCGATCACCCGGCGGTACCCGGCGGCGTCCGGCTCGTTGGCCGGGTTGTCCGGCTCGGTGCTCTGCTCGTCCTCGGAGTTGCCGGGGCTGCCGGGCAGCGGGCCGGAGGGGGTGGTGGTGCCCTGGTCGAACGGCGCGGCCTCGCCGAAGAAGGTGCGGCTGACCCAGTCCGCCGCCTGGATGGCGCCGCCGCGGAAGACGAGGTTCTCGGTGGCCCAGGGGTCCATGTCGGTCAGGAAGTCCCAGCCGGTCCAGATGCTGGGGAAGCTCGCGAGCTCGTGGTTCTCCAGCTCGGCCGGGCGCATGCCGAACAGCCACATGAACGTCGGGGTGGTGAAGAAGACCAGGGCGCTGATGAGCGCGGTCAGCTGCCGGCCGCCGTGGCGGGGTCGGTGCAGCGCGTGCTCCCGCGGTAACCACGCCTCGTGTACCGGGGGGAGCCCGTCGATCGGTCGCCGATCGTCCAAGGTCACGGCGTTACGTTAGCTGGCGTGGTCATTCGGTGTCCGTGAGTTGCCGACAGTCGCGCCGGGGGAGCGCCGCAGCCGCAGCTCGGCCACCAGTGCCGTGCGGGTGGCCGGCCGGATCTCCAGCAGGTCGTCGGTGGCGGTGACCAGGTAGCGGCCGTGGACGGTGTCCACGTAGTCGACCGGGCGCTCGCCGTCGACGGCGTACAGCTCGCCCGCGCCGGTGGTGGGTGCGGAGATCAGCCGCTTGGCCGCGCGGACCTCCGGCCGGGCACGGCGCAGCCCGACCCCGCCATCGGTCGGTTGGCGGCCGGACTGGTCGGTGCGGTGCAGGTCGGCGCGCTCGACCCGCAGCGGCGGCCCGGTGCCGGCGGCGATGTCGGGTAGGTGGGCGACCAGTCGTTCGGCCAGCCGGTGGCGGTGGATGCCGCGCAGGGCGACGGTGTCGCCGGTGCGGACGGCGAGGACCGCCTCCCGGCCGATGGCCGCGGCCAGGATCGAGGTGGTGCGGTGGTCGTGGGTCAGCCAGCCGTGGAACCCGACGTCCGGCCGGCACAACACGGTCAGCGCGGCGGTGACCTCACGGTCGACGCCGCTGGGGCGTTGGCGCCAACCGAGGCGGGTGAGGTGGTGCTCGACGCGCTGGTCGACCTGGTGGCTGGTGGTCGGGTCGCGCCACACGGGCTCGGGGGCGATGGCGAGGTGCGGCTCGCCAAGGCCCAGCCCGGCCACCAGGTCCGCCAGCACGCGCGCGGGAAGCCGTACCGGCACCGGCAGCACCACGGCGTCAGTTCTCGTCCAGCCCGATGGTCGCCGGCGCGACGACCTCGACGCCGCCGAACAGGGCTTCCGGGTCGGGTTCCCGCAGGTAGTCGGGTGCGCGGCGGTCGGTGTCGTCGTCGCGGCGCTGGGCGCCGACTGGCAGGCCGCTCATCGTCGAGCCGCGGCTGGTCCCGGCGCGGGGCTGGGTGCCGGATGCGGTTCCCTGGCGGGGTTCGGCGGTGAGCCGGGGTGTGGGGGTCGGGGTGCTGGTGCCGGCCGCGGCGGGTGGGTCGGGCATGGGGACCGGGCTGAGCAGGCGTTGCGGCGAGACACCACTCGGGGCGACGCCCCCGGCCTGGGCGGTGGTGAAACCGGCGGGTGGGGCCTCGGCTGCCGCGGTCGCCGGCTCGGGCTTGGCAGTGGGTGCCGGTGCGGCGGGGTTCGGGGGATCAGTGGGTAAGGCCGCGCGTTCCGGCTGGGTTGCCGGCTCGGCGCGTGTCGGCTCGACGGGTGGGGACACCGTGGCGCCACGGGGATCCGGGCCGCTCGCGTCCCGCGCACCGCCGGGTGCCGGCTCGGCGCTGTCCGGACCGTCGATCCACGCGCCGGCCTGGCCGAGCGTGACGCCGGCGGAGGTCAGCGTGCCGTAGGACATCGGCAGGTGCACGGTGTTGTGCTCACTCGCCCGGGAGTAGCCGTCCATGACGTCGACGTTGTGCTGCGCGGCGGTGTGGTGGGCGTGCAGCTGCTGGACGTAGCTCGCCGCGTGCTCGGGCGAGGCGAGCCGCCACGGGTTCACCTCGGTGGGCGCCGGCGGCACCGGCTCGACCCGGTTCCGCGCCTCGATGAACGACCCGACCTGGCGGTTGGCGAGGTCTTCGGCGATCGACAGTTCACGCGCGGCCAGCTCGTGCTCGATAGCGACTGGCCGGACCCGTCGCCTGGCCCCCGCGCCGGCCGCGCCCTCCCACGCGGACTCCAGTTCGCGCACCAGTTGGCGCACTTCGTGCGCGAGATCGTGGTATCCGAGCGCCACGTCTCCCAGGATCTCGGCGCTCCCGCCAATTCCGCCGGTACCAGGGCCTTTCCGGAAATTCGTGAAGATCTGCTGGCCGTCGTACTGGGGCGTCACGCGATCTCCTTCAGCGTCGTGATTACCGCGTCGGCAACGGCTTTCGCTCGTGCGCACGAGCCGGTCGCGTCCAGCTCGCCGAACTCCGAGGTGCGAAAGGAAAAGGTGTTCGAAATACCGACAGAGATGTTGCAGGCGCCCTGGGCGCGTTGATCCGCCGCGCTGTGAAACACGGCTGGGTAACCCTGGACCAGGGTCTCCTCGAAGTACTCCTGGGTCTCGCGTGCGGCGTACAACCCGCCGAGGCCGTGTTTGTCCCCGGTGACGAAGCCGACGTCGATCGTGCTGTCCAGCTCCGGTGTTCCGTGCCAGATGCACTGCGGGCCGACATGCTCGGCGATCGCGCCCTCGGTGTTGGGCTGACCCGGCCGGACGATCCCGAGATCGGCCAGTTGCGCCTGGCTGAGCGCCGCGCAGGGATCGCCGATGAACGGGGACGCGTCCAACGGAGCCCTGACGTCCGGCGCTCCGTTCGCCGGCGCAGCTGTGGACGATGTCGGCCGCGTGGGCCGGTCGCCCGCGACCGGCTCCCCTCTGCTGGTGCCGCCACATCCGGCCAGCAGCACGGCGGCCAGCATCAACGGTACGGTCCGGCGGTGCATCAGCCGCCGCCAAGGCGGCGCAGCTCGTCGATGTTCTTCTGCTCGACGGCCAGGTAGTGCGCGCGGGAGGCGGTCAGCTGGTCGAGATAGTCGGTGGCGTACTCGGACAACGCCAGGCAGTGCCGGAGGGCCAACTCCAGCGACTCGACGTACCTGACGGTTTGCCGCTTGCTCGGCTCGTCCCAGGCAGGCGCGAAGACCAGCCGGATCGCCTGCTCGAAGCTCGTCGCGTTCGCCTTGATCCGGTCCACGACGGACGTCCATTGTTTGTCGATCCGGTCCAGGTGGGCGAGATCGACAAGCACCTGGTTTTCCGCGGCGCTGGTACTGGATTTATTATCATCATTACCTGCAGGGCCTGTCACGGCCATCCCTCCCCAGAGATTATCCGCTGCTGCGGACAATACTGGGAGCTGTGGAATTACTGCAGAGGAAAACTGGAAAGAGGGCTGAAACTGACCACTTTAAGGGGTGATTTTGGCAGAGTGGACACGGTCGCGCTTGGCGCGGATCAGGCCGTAGCGTAGAGCCAACAACATATCGGCCACCGTGTGTCCCACCCGCAACACCAGGCTCACCGTGGTCGCCGCGGCCACGCCAAGCAGCGGGGTCAGCGCCAGCACCAACACCGCTTCCCGCGCCCCGACCCCGGCCGGCGCGATGAACACCACCAGCCCCACGATCCAGCCGAGCGCGAACGCCCCGGTGCACACCAACGCGAGCGTCACCACCGAGTCGGTGAACGGGTCCGCCAGCAGATAACCGGCCGCCCCGTACCCGAGCCACGCCGGGAACATCCACGCGATCGGCGCCACCAGACTCGACCAGCGCAACACCGGCGGCGTCGACCCCGTCCGCCCGGCCAGCTTGCGCGCCAGCCAGTTGATCACCTTGGGATGCAACAGCACCAACGCCAACGGCAGGCACACCCCGGCCCACCCGAACCGCCCGACCAGATCCGGCTGGCTGATCAGCAGCAACCCGCCGACCAGCACCGAGGTCACCGCGTGCACCACCAGGAACACCGACCCGGCAAGCAGCGCCATCCCCCCGGGCACCCCGTGCTCCCTGGCGAACTTCACCTGCGCCAGGAACGGCCAGATCGACCCCGGCAGGTACTTGCCGACCTGCGCGGGAAAGAAGATCTGCCGGGCGGCCCCGGAGCTGACCCGCGAACCGAGCGCGGCCAGGCAGTGCTTCCACACCTCGGCGGTCGCCAGCAGCCCGAGCACGATCCCGGCCAGCGCCAGCGGCAGCCGCCACCAGTCGATCAGGCCGAGCGACTCGACGACGTCGGGCAGCTGGTCGCGCAACGCCCACCCGGCGAGACCGACGGCCACCACCACGAAACCGACGGCCAGCAGGTCTGCCCGCCTGCTCGGTTTCGGTGGCGCGGGCGCGTCGGCACTCGCCTGGTCAGTCACGCCAGATCAGTCCGGTGGTGGTCGGGTACGGCAGGGTCGGCGTGCCGCCCTTGAGCAGCTCGATGCGCAACCCGGGCAGCGCGGAGATGACGTCCCAGTACCGCTTGCGCTTGATGTTGTCGAAGACCACCACGCCGTCGTCGGCCAGGTGGTCCATCGCCCGGCGGAACGCGTCCACCCTGGCCCGGCCGTCGACCACGATCAGGTCGAACGGGCCGCCGACCTGGTCGATGGTGGAGACGTAGTCGGCGAAGTCGAGGTCGGTGTGCCCGACCCGGCCCGAGCGCACCACGGTGTCCTCGGTGGCCGCCGTCGGCGCCACCGCGTGCAGCCGCACGCCCGGGGTGTCGCCGATCATCTCGCGGACGAACTCGACCCACTCGGTGTCGTGCTCGACGCTGTCCACCTGGCCGGACCGCTTGGCCAGCCACACGGTGCTCGCGCCGGCGCCGTACTCGAAGATCCGCGCGCCCGGCCGCTCGCCGAGGAACTCCTCGACCCGGACCATCGCCGGGTAGCTCCACCAGGCCAGGTCCATCTTGGCCAGGTCACCGGCGTCGAAGATGGAGAACAGCGTGCGCAGGTGCCGCACCTTGGGCGACTCGCTGCGCTCCAGCCGGTCGAGCAGCCCGGTCTTGTCCGCGGCCTTGCGGACGGTCTTCACACCGGTGACGTACGCGCCCCGGATGCCACTCATTTCGCCCCCAGCGAGGTCTTCTTCGATGTCGGTTCGGTCAGGTCTGTCGGCCGCAGTGTCCTGGTGCGCTCGGCGATCAGGTCGGTCGCCTCTCTGCGGTTGGCCGTTCGGTGCAGCACGATCTCCGCGATCAGCCCGATCGAGATCATCTGCACGCCGAGGATGACCAGCAGGATGCCGAGCATCAGCAGCGGCCGGTCGCCGATGGCCTCGCCGCCGAAGATCTTCACGATCGTCAGGTAGGCCAGCACCAGGAAGCCGAGCAGGCCAGAGGCCAGGCCGAGCCCGCCGAACAGGTGCGCCGGGCGGCGGCCGTACTTGGTGATGGTCATGACCGTCAGCAGGTCGATGGCGCCGCGCACGTAGCGCTCGAAGCCGTACTTGGACTTGCCGTGCTCGCGCGCCCGGTGGTTCACCGCCAGCTCGCTGACCTTGTAGCCGGTCTGGTGGGCGAGCGCGGGGATGTAGCGGTGCAGCTCGCCGTAGAGCGGCACCCGGCGGTACACCTCGGTGCGCGCGGCCTTGAGCCCGCAGTTGTGGTCGTTGAGCTTCAGGCCGGTGATCACGCCGGTCATCATGTTGAAGAACTTCGATGGCAAACGTTTGCCGATCGGGTCCTTGCGGTCGGCCTTGTGCCCGCTGACCAGGTCGGCGCCGGCGTCCAGCTCGGCCAGCAGCCGGGGCACCTCCGCCGGGTCGTCCTGCAGGTCGGCGTCCATGGTGACCAGCCGGTCGCCGCGTGCCTCGTCCACGGCGGCGGCCAGCGCGGCGGCCTTGCCGAAGTTGCGCCGCAGCCGCAGCGCGTGCACCCGGGGGTTGGCCTCGGCCAGCTCGCACATCACCGGCCAGCTGCGGTCCACGCTGCCGTCGTCGACGAAGATCACTTCGTAGGCGGCGTCGGACATCGTGGCGAACGCCGTGTCGATCTCCTCGACCAGCGTGGCCAGGGTCGCCTCTTCGTCCTTGACCGGGATCAGGACGCTGATCTCCACGGTGGGTGGTTGTTCGATTGTCACTGTTCGTCTCCGGTTTCGCTGACCTGCGGCGGGAGCCAGTGCATGGCCCCGCTCTGGTAGACGACCACGATTCGTGTCTCGTCGGTGACCGGGCCGAGCACCTTGAAGCCTACGTCGGGCGGCAGACCCCAGTACTTGCCGGTGACGTCGCCGCGCGGCAACTGGCTCACCCCACCGCCGACGATCTTGTCGTCCTCGTCCACCACGACCGTGCACAGCACCTGGTCGGCGCCCCGGTTGGTACCGCCGGTGGCCCACCCGGTGATCAGGTCGGCCTCGCCGCGGTCCTCGATCGAGTTGACCATGCCGACCCGCTCGGTCGGGCTGCGGGTGCCCGGCCCCGGCAGCTCGTCGGCCTCGGACAGGTCGATGGTCTCGCCGAGCTCCGGGCCGCCGCAGCCGAGGGAGAAGGAGTCGTTGAACGGGTAGTGGGACAGCACCCGCAGGTCGGGCTCGAGCTCGTGCTCCTTGGGCAGCACGGGGCCGAGCGAGTCGCCGAAGCCGGCGCGGATGGCGACCGCCTCCAGCGGGTGCTCCTTGATCGCGGTGCGCAGGTCGGCGGCCGTCGGCAGGCCGAGGGTGAACCCGACGACCCCGATGCCGATCACGGTGACCGCGATCTTCTGCCCGTTGCGCCGCATGCCCTTGTAGAGCACCGCCGAGATGATGACCAGCAGTGGGATCGCGGCCATCACCGCGAGCGAGGAGTAGCGGCTGGTCAGCCCGAACTCGGCGCCGAAGTCGATGCGCGCGGTGGCGATCATGCCGCAGGCGAGGATGCCGTAGCAGCCAAGCGCCCACCAGAACCGCAGTGCCTTGTCCTGGGCGGCCCGGTTGCTCATCAGCACGATGTAGACGACCAGCGTCAGCGCGCCGGCGACGACCGCGAAGCCCGCGTTGTCGGCCGTCCACATCTTGCCGACGATGGTCAGGAAGGTGAACATCAGCGAGCCGATGTCGTTGGCCGGGGTGCCGCCGATCCAGGTGTTGGGTTTGAGGATGTACCAGATGCCGACGACCACCACCCCGATACCGAGCGGGGCGATCCGGTAGACCCAGCGCTCCTTGCGCAGCGTGGCCAGCAGGGCCAGCGCTGGCCAGAGCGCGAACGCGGTGCCGTAGCTGGCGGTGGCCAGCAGGCCGGCGACCCAGGCGGCCCACCACTTGCCCCGGCTGGCGAGGATCAGCGAGATGACCACGATGAGGTTCGCGGTGAGCCACGCGGAGCCGCTCATCGAGCGCACGAACATGTGCATGCCCTGCAGGCTGAAGATCAGCGCGGACGCGCCGACCACGAGCCCGGCCCGCACCAGCGCCGGCAGCGACCTCGGCAGCACGGAGCGCAGGAGTAACACGGTGGCCGCCGCGATCACGATGACCAGGTAGCCGAGCACCCGGTTGTCGCCGTCGGCGAGCTTCGCGTCCAGCCAGTAGAGCAGGGACGGGATCATCAGCGGGTGCTCGTTCTGCGGGGTGAAGATGCCGCCGAGCTTGAACGAGCCGTCCGGGTTGGTGATGCGGATCAGGACGTACCAGTAGTCGAGCCACTGCAGCTTGCCCGCGCGCGAGACCTCGACGATCATCGCGAACACCGGGACCAGCGCGAGCAACTCGACCAGCCGGGCGATGTTGGTGTCGGTCAGCCGTGCACGCCACCCCGGGGTGCTGGTCGGCTCCTCCGCGGCCTCGCCACCGTGTGGCTCGTCCGCGTCCTTCCTCAACACCGTGCTGGTCACGACCGATTTCCTCCGCGCGTATTCGTAGCCCCGCCGAACGGCGACGGTCAATACCATTCCAAAGCCGTTTTGGCGACAGACGCGCGGCCTACGTATCCGGTTCGTTCTCTCTGTTCACCGCGTCCGCGACCGGGCGCCCGACCAGCGTCGTCTCGTCCCGCGTGCCGACGATCTGGGTCATCTCGCCCGACGGTGCCTCCCAGGCCGCCGACCGAGGGATACGCACCGGTTTGGCCGGCTGGGTGCTGGCGGCGGCCTCGCGGTCGGCCTGCGCCAGCAGCTCCGCGCTGCGGGCGCGGTACTCGTCGGTGCTGATCTGTCCGGCGGTGAGCCGCTCGCCGAGCTCCCGGAACTGTTCCTGCCACCCCATGGGGAAGTTGTTACCACGTGCCGGTGTTGTTCTCGGTGCGTGGACCGGGCGTTCGGCCTACGTAGAGTGGAGGTATGGCGTTGTTCGGGCAAGACAAGTCACAGTTGGTCGACCAGTCCCAGGCGCTCGCGGGGAGGGAGGCCAGCATGCCGATCCCCGACCGGCACGCGGTGTTCACCGACCGGCCGATCGCCCCGCCGTTCCCGGCGGGCCTGGAGACCGCGGTGTTCGGCCTCGGTTGTTTCTGGGGAGCCGAACGGGTGTTCTGGCAGACCCCCGGGGTGTACACGACCGCGGTGGGCTACGCCGGCGGTCACACCAGGAACCCGACCTACGAGGAGGTGTGCAGCGGCCGTACCGCGCACACCGAGGCGGTCCTGGTCGTGTTCGACCCCGAGCAGATCAGCTACGACGCGCTGCTGAAGGTGTTCTGGGAGGGCCACGACCCGACCCAGGGCATGCGGCAGGGCAACGACCTCGGCACCCAGTACCGCTCGGCGGCGTACTACACCTCGGATGCGCAACGCACGGCGATCGAGGAGTCACGCGCGGCCTACGAGGCGGCGCTGACCAGGAGCGGCCACGGTCGGATCACCACGGAGGTCGCCCCCCTCGGCGAGTTCTACTACGCCGAGGACTACCACCAGCACTACCTGAGCGACGCCAAGAACCCGAACGGCTACTGCGGGTTGGGCGGCACCGGCGTCTCCTGCCCCATCGGCCTGGCGACCAAGGAGTCCTGAGGTCCCCAGCATGGTTCCTGCGGTGGCGGCTGTGATGTCGATCGACGATCTTCGCGCCCTGGAAGTGGCGGAAGACGAGGCTGATCTGCTGGCGGCACGTGAGGCGCTCGCTTCCGCGGAGCGTCGCGTACCGCCCAGCGAGGTCCTGGCCGGACTTGATATCCGCTGACTGGTGCCCTACGTCATCGAGTAGACGGCACCCACCGCCTGACTGAGCGTGGCAACGCATCCGCGCTTCACTCTGCGCTATATCGCGCTGCGTTATAGCATCAATGGTATGTCGTGGGGTACGGTGGAGTTGGAGCCGGAGGTTTGCACGTGGTTGGAACAACTGCCAACCGCACAGTTCGCGCGAGCGACGTTCTATATCGATCTCCTCGCTGAACACGGTGTACTGCTCGGTGAGCCGTACACCCGACAGTTGGACGGCAAGTTGCGCGAACTGCGGTTCTATCTGGACAGTGATGCTGTTCGGGTTACGTACTGGATCGCATCGGGTAGGCGGATCGTGTTGCTCACGGTGTTTCGCAAGACGCGGATGCGCGAGGAGCGGGAGATCGAACGAGCAAGGCAGGCGTTGCGACGATGTGTGGATGAACAGCATGTAGCGGATGAGGGTGAGAGTAATGGCTGACCGCGAGAAATGGCGCGAGCTTCGTGACCGGCGGATGGCTGAGCCTGGTGCCGAAGATGCTTACGAGACTGCGCGTTTGGCCTTCGAGTTGGGAAAAGCTGTTCGTGAACTGCGTGAGCGGCACGGTTTGACGCAGGCGCAGCTTGCTGCGGCCGCCAGCATGACTCAGCCTGCGGTGGCGCGGTTTGAGGCCGGGGGCACGGTTCCGACACTTCCGGTACTCGAACGCCTCGCCAAAGCATTGGACGCGAAACTGGTCGTGCGTTTGGCTGCGCAAACATCAGCGGCGTAGCCATGAGGCGCGCGGTGGTAGCGCACCCTCGATGAAGGGTGATCCCGAACCCTGGCCATGATCGACGTTACGGTCGGCGATGATCAGGGCAAGCTGTCCGCAGAGATCAGCTGAACCGGGAGGGCACGAGCATGAGCACCAACGACCGTCACGAGGCCGAGGACTGCGGCCGGCTGGTCAAGATCGCCCGCGATGAGCGTGGGTGGACGCGCCAGCAGTTGGCCATGGCCGCCGGCGTGACCGAGGCGGACATCGCCGACTTCGAGTCGGGGCGGGTTTCGCCGGTGGAGCCGTTGCTCTCCCAGTACCTACGAGCGACGGGCCACTCCCGTTGACCGGAGTGGCCCGTCTCGTTGAGCGGACGACGGGATTCGAACCCGCGACCCTCACCTTGGCAAGGTGATGCGCTACCAGCTGCGCCACGTCCGCGTTGCGCGTCCTGGATTCTAGCCGATGCGCCAGGCGGCCCTCTGCTCGACCGGCCGCACGCCGTCATTGGGCCGAACGGTCTAATACCTTCGTAGGTATCACTTTCCCGTTCTTAACGTTTGCCGTCCATACCAAACGTTCCTGTGGCATGTTGAGCCAATTCCCGTGGCGGCCGGGAGGAGGTGCCGGGTTCTATGACCGGCGAGGTTCCAAGAGTGTCAACGGCAGACGATTCCTCGGAGGATCGCACGCTGTTGGCCAGGCTTCGTGCGGGTGAGGACGCGGCGTTCGGGGAGCTGTTCTCCCGACACTCCGCCGCCGTCTACCGGCTCGGCCTGGGGTTGGTCAACGACCGGGCCGAGGCCGAGGATCTCACCGCCGAGGCCTTCTTCCGTGTTCTGCAGGCCATCCGGCGCGGCTCGGGGCCCGTGGACAACGTGCGTGGCTACCTGCTGATCGTCGCCCGCCGGGTCGCCTGGGAGTGGAGCCTGCGGCGCCGGGACGTGCCGGTCACCGACGAGGAGCTCACCCACCGCGCCCCGTCCCACCCGGACACCAGTGGCGCGCTCACCGAGCGCAACCTGATCCGCCGGGCGTTCACCAGCCTGCCGGAGCGCTGGCGCCGGGTCCTCTGGAAGATGGAGGTCGAGGGCGAGCGGCCGGCCGCGGTGGCCATCAACTTCGGGCTCAGCCCCAACGCCACCGCCGCGCTCGCCCGCCGTGCCCGGCAGGGTCTGCGGGCGGCTTACCTGCAGGCCCATCTCGCCTCCGAGCGCAGCGCCACCGGGTGCCGCTCGGTGTTGGAGAAGCTCGGCGCCTACACCGCCGGCAGCACCAGCGGCATCGAGTACCGCCGCATCCGCGCCCACCTCGCCGGCTGTGCCTCCTGCACGGCGATGCACGCCGAGCTGCGCGACGTCTGCTCCGGCCTGCGCGCGCACGCCGCTCACCTGGGCATCCCGGCCGTGATCGCGGTCGGCGCGATCGCCGCACAGGCGACAGCGACCACGGCCACGGGCGCCAGCGGGTTCGGGCTCGCGGTCAAGGGCCTGCTGGTCACCGCCAAGACCCAGGTCGGGCTCGCGGTGGGCTCGGCGGCGGCGATCGGCGTGCTCGGGCTCACCGTCACCCTCGGTGGCGACGGCGCGGACGCCCCGGTCGACTTCGCCGGCAAGCGCGGCATCGAGCTGCGGATCACCGACCCGTCGACCAGCACGGTCAGCTCCACGCTGCACGCGGCCGAGGGCGAGCTGACCACCCAGGCCGAGCCGACCACCGCCGAGCGACCGGCACCCGCCCCGACCGCCGAGCAGCCGGTCGTGCCGACCTCCCACCAGCCGCCGTCCCCGGACGGGGGCACCGTCACAGCCACGCCGCGCAGCGGCGAGACCTTCGACGAGAGCGCCCCGGTGCTCTACCGGGAGACCACCGTCGAGCGCAACACCCAGGTGGACGGCGACCTCACGATCGTGCGGGAGACGACGACGGTCACCGAGAAGAACTCCCTCGACCAGTCGCGCACGACGTCGGAAACCGTGACGTTCACCCAGAGCGCACCACCGCCCACCTCGAGTGATGGGCAGCAGACGGTCCAAACGGCCGAAACTACCGGGTCCACCAGCGCACCGGACGGCCAGTGACAGGTGCGTAGCGGGGCCTGGATACGTCATCATTGAACCGATGTTCCCGACCATGCTCGGCGCCGGGAGGCCTCAATGACGCGCAACGTCACCGGCACGGATGGACGTGTCTGGACCCTGCACAGCCAACTGGAGTGGCAGCGGGACAAGGAAGCGGACGAGTTCGAGCACGACGTGGCGGTCGGCAACGCCTCGGCCGTGATGCTGTTGGTCCTGGTCGTCGCCCTCGGTGCGGTTCTCGTCTTCTGGTCGCCGGAGGGGCTGGTGGTCCCGTTGTGGGTCGGCCTGCTCGTCCTGCTGGCCTTCCTCTTCTTCCCCACCCGCTGGGCGCTGCGCCGGCCGTGGAAGGTCGTCGCGGAGACCGGGGACGACGGCGAGGGCAACCCGACCGAGAAGTGGGAGGGCATGGTCCGCGGCGTGTTCAACGTGCGTGCCCAGATGAAGCTGATCGCCAAGAACATCCGGGTCGACTCCCGCCCCGGCATCGAGGGACCGCTGCAACTCGTGGCGTAATCGGCGGAATCGGGCAACACTGGCCAGGTGCCAGAACTACCCGAGGTCGAGGCGCTCGCCCAGCACCTGCGCGAACACGGCGTCGGTCGTGCCGTGGCCAGGGTGGACGTCGCGTCGTTGAGCGTGCTCAAGACCGTGACCCCACCGTGGACCGAGCTGCACGGCCGGACGGTGACCGCCGCCGGCCGCCACGGCAAGTTCCTCGATCTGGACTGCGACGGCCTGCACCTGGTCATTCACCTGGCCAGAGCCGGCTGGCTGCGCTGGGCCGACACCATGTCCGCCGCGCCGCCCCGGCCCGGCGGCAAGGGGCCGCTCGCGCTCCGGGTGCACCTCGGCCCGCCGGGCAAGGGCCCCGGCTTCGACCTCACCGAGGCCGGCACGAAGAAGGGTCTGGCGGCCTGGATCGTGCGTGACCCGGCCGAGGTGCCGGGCATCGCCGCGCTCGGCCCCGACGTGCTCGCGCTGACCCGCGACGAGTTCGCCGCCGTGCTCGCCGGCCGGTCCGAGCGGCTGAAGACCGCCCTGACCACGCAGAAGATCATGTCCGGGGTCGGCAACGCCTACTCCGACGAGATCATGCACCTGGCCAAACTGTCGCCGTACGCCACCGCCGGCAAGCTCACCGACGAGGCGGTCGACCAACTCCACGACGCGCTGCGCACGATCCTCACCGACGCGGTCACCCGATCGGTGGGCCAGCACGCGGCCACGCTCAAGGGGGAGAAGCGCTCCGGACTGCGCGTACACGGCCGGACCGGCATGCCGTGCCCGGTCTGCGGGGACACCGTGCGCGAGGTTTCCTTCGCGGACAAGGCTTTCCAGTACTGCCCGACCTGCCAGACCGGCGGCAAGCCGCTCGCCGACCGCCGGTTGTCCCGGCTGCTCAAGTAGGGGGTCGCTTGCCACGGGCCACTCGTACGGTTGAGCATTGACCACGTGACCGACCTGTTGACCGAGCGAGCGATGGTGGGCGCGCTCGCCATTCTTGTCGTCGCCGGCTTGTTCGCGCTCGTGGTCCGTCGCCGTAAAGCAGAGGGCTCGGTGGACGACGCGGTGCTCGACGCCGTGCAGCGACTGTCGAAGGCGGCCCCCGCGATGCGCAGTGGGCTCACCGAGGAAGCCGCCGACCAGGCGGCGAAACACCTGGTGGAGATGCTCAAGTGCGTCGCCATCGGGCTCACCGACGCGTCGGGCAGCCTGCTGTCCTGGGACGGCGACGCCAACGAGCACTACGACGACCTGACCGACGCCATCGCGGTCGCGATCCGCAACGGGCAACGGGCACACATCCACCACACCAACCTGACCTGCGACCACCGCGGCCGCTGCCCGATGCGCACGGCGGTGATCGTGCCGCTGATTCCCGACGGACACGTCGAGGGCACGCTGATCGTGGTCGGCGGGGTGAACTCCAAGCGGCTGATCCGGGCCGCCGACGAGGTGGCCAAGTTCGTCAGCATCCAGCTGGAGCTGGCCAAGCTCGACGAGTCCAAGCAGGCGCTGGCCAAGGCCGAGGTGCGGATGCTGCGTGCGCAGATCTCCCCGCACTTCCTCTACAACGCGCTGAACTCGATCTCCTCGCTGATCCGCACCGACCCGGAGCGCGCGCGCGACCTGTTACAGGAGTTCGCCGACTTCACCAGGTACTCCTTCCGCACGTCCGGCCAGTTCACCACGCTGGCCGAGGAACTGCGCAACATCGACCGCTACCTCACGATCCAGGCCCAGCGCTACGCCGAGCGGCTCAACGTCCGGATCAAGATCGCCCCCGAGGTGCTGTCGGTGGTGGTCCCGTTCCTGGTGCTGCAGCCGTTGGTGGAGAACGCCGTCCAGCACGGCCTCTCACCCAAGCCCGGCGGGGGCACGGTCACCGTCGTGGCCAGGGACAACGGCAACGAGGCGCTGATCAGCGTGGAGGACGACGGCGTCGGCATGGATGCCGACCGGCTGTTCGCCGACCTGCGCGACGCGCACAAGACCGGCTCGCACGTCGGCATCGGCAACATCAACCAGCGCATGCGCTCGGTGTTCGGCGACGAGTACGCGCTGATGGCCGAGACCGCTCCCGGCGCCGGCATGAAGGTCATCCTGCGGGTGCCCAAGTACTTCCCCGGCGTGCGCCCCGACCTGCCGAAGTTCGGCCTCAACGAGGACGAGGAACAGCGCGAGGCGCCGTCGACCGACGTGCCGTCACAGGTCGTGCCGTGAGGCGCTAGTACCCGGGGCGGCGCCAGGACACCCGGCCGTCCACCAACTCCGCGTCCAGTCCGGGCACCAGGTCGAACTCCCAGCACGTGCCGACGTACTGTCCCCGGTCGACCGAGCCGAACACCGACGCTCCCGGGTGCGCGGTCATCGCCGCCAGCTTGTGTTCCACCCACGCCTTGGCCGAGGCCGCCGAGCAGAACTCGGCGACGTCGAGCTGGGACATCGACGAGCCATCGCCGGTCCCCAGCCACGCTCGCCAGGTGCGCTGGCCAGCACGTTCGGCAGTTCGCTCCCCACGAAACATGATCAGACCCCCCGCTGTACAGGAGGCGCGAGCGCCGAACGGGATACGGTTGGGAACATGAGGGAGCTCGTTTCCGAGAAGCTGGCCGCGCGACTGCCCATGTTCGGTGACCGGGGCAGCGGCAAGCCGGTGGTGGCCGTGGTCAAGCTACATGGGGTGATCACCCCGACCCCGTCTCCGCTCGCGCGTGGCGCGATCAACATCAACACCGTGGAGTCCGCGCTGACCCGCGCGTTCGACCACGACCGGCTGCGCGCGGTCGCGCTGGTGGTGAACTCCCCTGGCGGGGCGCCGACCCAGTCCGCGCTGGTCGCCGAGCGGATCCGGGAGCTGGCCGACCGCAAGAAGGTCCCGGTGCTCGCGTTCTGCGAGGACGTCGCGGCCTCCGGCGGCTACTGGCTGGCCTGCGCCGCCGACGAGATCTTCGCCCACCGCTCGTCGCTGGTCGGCTCGATCGGCGTGGTCAGCGCCGGGTTCGGGCTCAACGGCCTGCTGGAGCGGGTCGGCGTGGAGCGTCGGGTCTACACCGCGGGCGCGCACAAGGTGCGGCTCGACCCGTTCCGCCCGGAGCGCGACGAGGACGTCGAGTGGCTCAAGAGCCTGCAGGGCCAGCTGCACGACCAGTTCGTCGACTGGGTCCGCGAGCGCCGGGGCGCGCGCCTGACCAGCACCGAGGAGTTGTTCACCGGCGAGGTCTGGACGGGTGCGAAGGCCAGGGAGCTCGGCCTGATCGACGGGGTCGGCAACCTGCGCGAGGTGATCACCGAGCGCTATCCGGACGCCGAGATCAGCGTGGCGGAGCCGAAGCGTCCGCTGCTGGCCAGGCTGGGTGTCGGCTCGGCGGCGGGCGTGTTCAACCCGGCCGACCGCGTGTTGGCCGCCGTCGAGGCGGTGGAGGTACGCGCCACATGGTCACGATTCGGGCTGTGACGGGCACTACAATCACCCGGTGGAAGTAAGCATGGCCTCGGGCATAGACAGTTCGTTCTTCCGATCGGCAAGATGCAGCTCACCGTGAGTACTTCAACGAACCCCTCGGGCCTCGTCGTGCTGGCAGTGGACGACGAGAAGGACGGCATGGACCTCCTGCTGGAACGGTTGGAGGCCAACCGCTTCGTGCGCCGCGTGCTGCCCGCCTTCGACGCCACCGAGGCGCTGCGCCAACTCGGTGGCGACGATCCGGAGCTCAACACCCGGCGCAACTCCGGGCTGCCGATCGTCGACGCCGTGTTCTCCGACCTCAAGATGCCCGGTCTCACCGGCATGGAGATGGCCAAGGTGCTGGCCGGCTTCAAGCCCTCCCCGGTGCTGGTGTTCATCACCGGCCACGGCGAGGGCAACGACGCGGTCGACGCCTTCGAGCTCGGCGCGGTCGACTTCATCCCCAAGCCGTGCGACCAGACCCGGATGGACCGCGCGGTCCAGCGGGTCATCTCCAAGCTGCGCGGCGACGGGCTGGCCGGCCAGGCACAGACGGCCGTCGGCGGCCAGGAGCCCAACGACGACGAGGTCATCCCGGTCGAGCTGGCCGGCAACACCAAGCTGATCCCGCGCTCGTCGGTGCGCTGGGTGGAGGCGCAGGGCGACTACGCCCGGCTGTTCACCAACGAGGGCTCGCACCTGGTGCGCATCCCGCTCGCGCAGCTCGAGGAGCGGTGGGAGAAGGCCGGTTTCGTCCGCATCCACCGCTCCTACCTGGTGCCGATCAACCTGATCACCGAGCTGCAGCTCGGCGGCAACGGCTACCACGTGGTCATCGGCGAGGAGGAGCGCAAGCTCCCGGTCAGCCGCCGCCACACCAGAGAGCTGAAGGACCGCATCACCCGCCGCGGCGGCGTATGACCCCCGCCCGCCGGTCCGCCCGCCGGTCCAACCGCAGCGAAGGGTCCCTTCGCTGCGTCCACCGCAGTGAAGGGACCCTTCGCTGCACGGTGGTGGGGCGGTGAGCGGGGCGGATGGGGGCGTCGGCGGCGGTGGGGTTGGCGGCGGTGGGGTCGGTGGCGGGGCAGCTGGCGGTGGGGTTGGCGAGCGGGCGGGGGCGCGGCGGCGTAAGCGGGTGGTGCTCGCGGACTCCCGGGCGCCGGTGACCGTGCTGCGCACGGTGGTCGAGCTGGAGGAGCAGACCAGCTACGGCGAGGAGCTGGTCAGCCAGTTCATCCGCACCCAGTTCTGGACCGCGGTCCAGAAGGCGGCGCTGGTCGTGGTGCCCCTGCTGAGCCTGCCGATCCTGTTCTTCCTGCTGCCGGATCTGGCCGAGGTCGCCATCGCGGGCGTGCAACTTCCCTGGTTGTTGATCGGCGTTGCCCCATTCCCGTTGTTGTTCGGCATCGCCTACTGGTACAACTCGGTGGCCGAGCGACACGAACGAGACTTCGTCGCGATGGTGGAGAAGTAGCGGCTCTCGGTCAAGGGAACCTCGGTGGACGCACGGATCTGGTTGCTCTCCGGGGTCGTGCTGGTCAGCGTCGCCACGTTCTACCTCGGGTTCCGCTCGTCGCGCTCGGCCAACACCACCCAGGACTTCCTGGTCGCCCGCCGCACGGTCCGCTCCCGGCGCAACGCGGCCGCGGTGTCCGGCGAGTACCTCTCGGCCGCGAGCTTCCTCGGCGTCGCCGGCCTGGTGCTCAAGGACGGCGCGGACGCCCTCTGGTACCCGATCGGCTTCACCGCCGGCTATCTCGCGCTGATGCTGTTCGTGGCCGCGCCGCTGCGCCGCTCCGGCGCCTACACCCTGCCCGACTTCTGCGAGGCGCGTCTCGGCTCGCGCGCGTTGCGTGGGCTGGCCGCGGCGTTCGTGGTGTTCATCGGCATCCTGTACGTCGTCCCGCAGTTGCAGGCCGCGGGGCTCGCGCTGTCGAGCATCATGCCGATGTGGCCGAACTGGGTCGGCGCGCTGTTGGTGACCGTGGTGGTGATCCTCAACGTCTACGGCGGCGGCATGCGCGCGATCACCGTCGTGCAGGCGTTCCAGTACTGGCTCAAGCTGTTCGCCATCGCCGCGCCGACGTTCATCATGTGCGTGCTGTTCATCGGCAGCGGCGGCCCGCGCGGCGGGGACATGACCGGGCTGAGCGAGCCGCTGCCGCCGACGTTCACCGAGAACACCCCGCTGCACGTCGAGACCCCGGTGCTGCTGGAGGTCGAGGACACGGTCAAGCTCGTGGCCAACGGCGTGGTGGACGGCGAGCAGGTCGAGGGCTCGGCGTACTGGACCCCGCTCGGCAGCCCGTACGAGGTGGACGCCGGCACCGAGCTGACCTTCTTCCAGGGCTCGGCGGTCCCGGTGGTGGTCGGCGCGCCGCCGACCAACGACCTGTGGCTGGCGCCGGGCGGCGAAGCCGACGACGTGTGGCGCACCTACTCGCTGATGGTCGCGTTGTTCCTCGGCACCATGGGCCTGCCGCACGTGCTGGTCCGCTTCTACACCAACCCGGACGGCCGCGCGGCCCGGCGCACCACGCTGCACGTGTTGATGTTGCTCGGGTTGTTCTACCTGTTCCCGATCCTGCTGGGCGCGCTGTCCCGGCTGTATGTGCCCGAGCTGCTGGTCACCGGCCGCACCGACGCCGCGGTGCTGCTGTTGCCGAGCAAGATCGCGCCGGGCGTCCTCGGCCAGGTGCTGGGCGCGGTGACCATGGCCGGCGCGTTCGCGGCGTTCCTGTCCACCTCCTCCGGGCTGGTGGTGAGCGTGTCCGGGGTGTTGTCGACCGACGTGCTGCGCGGCCGGGTGCGCGACTTCCGGTTCGCCACGGCCATCGCCGGTGGGGCGCCGTTGGCGTTGGCGATCGTGTTGCGGCCCCAGGACATCTCGCTGTCGGTCGGCATGTCCTTCGCGCTCGCGGCCTCCACGTTCTGTCCGGTGCTGTTGCTGGGGGTGTGGTGGCGGAAGTTGACCTGGGTGGGCGCGGCGGCGGGCATGGTGGTCGGCGGCGGGCTGGTGCTCGCGGCGTTGTTACTGGAGGCGGTCAGCACGTTCACCGGCAACTGGGCGCCCTCGATCGTCGGCCAGCCCGCCCTGGTCACCGTGCCGATCGCGTTTCTGACCGTCATCCTGGTGAGCAAGGCGACGCAGACCCAGCTGCCGTCGGATGTCGCGCAGATCCGGCTGCGGATGCACGCGCCGGACGGGCTCGGCTTCATCCGCGACCGGGCGGTCGCCCGGTTCGGCACGGCGGAGGAACGAGCCCGGCTGGCCGACGGCCGGCACCGCAAGTGAGATCGGTGTGAAGCAGTACTACTAGCATCTGTCCGAGCCCGATCGCCGACGATGGGAGCGCTGATGGCGGTGTCCGCCGACCGAGCGCCTGACCCCGCGCCGGCCAGGTCGAGGCTGCCCTGGCCACGGACCGATCCGGTGGCCGTGCTGAGCGCGGCCAGGCACATCGCCGACGAGCTCAAGGACGGTCTCGGCGCCACCGGGGTGCGGGCCGCGGCCCGTGGCCTGCGCCGGCTGCTCGAGGTCGACTGTGTCGGCCTGGCCGACCTGTCCGGTCGGCCGGTCTGGGCGCCGGCCGCGCCGCCGGGCGAGGGCGCGGCCGCGGCCGACGAGCTGGTGGAGCAGGTGCTGCACACCGAGAGCAAGGCCGGCCGCCCGCCGCTGCTGGCCCTGCCGCTGCACGTGCACCACGAGCTGGCCGGGGTGCTCGTGGTGTTCGGCAACGCCCGCCGCTCGGCGGTCGGCGAGGCGGCCCGCTGGATCGTCGAGGCGTTGGAGCGCGGCCGGCTGGAGGCCTCGGCCGAGCAGGCGGCCCAGGCCGAGCTGCGCGCGCTGCGGGCGGAGATCTCCCCGCACTTCGTCTACAACGCGCTGACCGTGATCTCGGCCCTGGTCAGCTCCGAGCCGGACCGCTCTCGCGAGCTGATGATCGACTTCGCCGACTACATCCGGTACAGCCTGGCCCGCCACGGCGAGTACACCACGGTCGCCGACGAGTTCCACGCCATCGAGACCTACCTGGCGCTGCAGCGGGCGGTGCTCGGCGAGCGGCTGGCGGTGCAGGTTCGGGTCGCGCCCGAGGTGCTGGCGGTGGCCGTGCCGTACCTGGTGCTGCAACCGCTGGTGGAGAACGCGATCCGGCACGGCATCGAGCCGCGAGCGGGCACCGGGCAGGTCACCGTGCGCGGCGAGGCCGAGGGCAACGACTGCGTGATCAGCGTCGAGGACGACGGGCTCGGCATGGACCCGGCGCTGGCCGAGGAGATCCTGGCCGGCCGGGGCGGCTCGGACAGCGTCGGCCTGGCCAACGTCGACCGGCGGCTGCGGCATGTCTACGGCCCCTGGTACGGGCTGGTGGTGGAGACCGCGCCGGCCGAGGGGACCAGGGTCGTGGTGCGGATCCCGAGATTCCAGCCGGGGGTGATGCCGGGATGAAGGGCTTCACCGTGCTGGCCGTGGACGACATCCCGCCCGCGCTCGACGAGCTGTGCCGGCTGCTGCGCGGGTCGCCGGAGGTGGCCGACGTCGCCGGTGCCGGCGACTCGACCTCGGCGCTGCGGATGATCCAGAGCGGCCGGTTCGACGCGGTGTTCCTGGACATCTCCATGCCCGGCCTGGACGGGCTGGAGCTGGCGTCGCTGCTGGCCAAGCTGAGCGATCCGCCGGCGATCGTGTTCGTGACCGCCTACGAGCAGCACGCGGTGGCCGCGTTCGGCATCGGCGCGGTGGACTACCTGCTGAAGCCGGTGCGCACCGAGCGGCTGGCCGAGGCGCTGACCAGGATCCGGCGGATGGTCCCCGCGCGCACCCGCCCGGCCGACGAGTTCGCCACCCCGCCGGACGCGATGGCCGCGATGCCGGTCGAGTCGGCCGGGCGCACCCGGTATGTCCGGCGTGGGGACGTCCGGTTCGTCGAGGCGCACGGTGACTATGTCCGGCTGCACGCGGTGTCCGGGGTGCACGTGGTCCGGATGCCGATCTCCCGGCTGGAGGAGTACTGGGAGCCGGCGGGGTTCGTCCGCGTGCACCGGGGTTACCTGGTCTCCCTGGACGCGGTCCGCGAACTGCGCAGCGACTCGGTCGGCGGCCTGCTCGCGCACACCGAGCTCGGCGACGTCCCGGTCAGCCGCCGCCACGCCCGCGAACTACGCGAACGCCTACTGGCGGCAGCCAAACGCGGCCAACTCGAACGGCGCCCGTAATGCCAGGTCACAAGCGCGTGGCCGTGATGAGCCCGCAGACCCGCCTGGCCCACTCCCGCCGCCGCGCCAGAGGCCGGTGGCGCGTCCCGAAACTGGACGCCGCCGGCGCCGACCGGGCCGCCGAGCTGTACCGCCGCCAACGCGCCCTCGCCGTGGCCCCACTGGCCCTGCTGTTCGTCGGCATCATCGGCCTCCCCCTGGTCTTCGCCCTCTTCCCGTCCCTGGACCACGTCCGCCTGGCCGGCATCCCGGTCTCCTGGCTGGCCCTCGCCGTCCTCCCGTACCCAGCCCTCACCCTCCTGGCCCGCTGGCACCTCAAACGCGCCGAACAAGCAGAAGACACCCCATGACCCCACGAGTCCAACGCTCCCGACACGCGAGTCCAACGCTCCGCACACGCGAGTCCGACGCTGCTGACCGGGCCGGCCGGTGATCATCGCCTTCGCGGTGGCGCCGGTCGTGCTGGTGACGCTGCTGATCGGGCTGCGTGGCGTGGCGGCGATGCGCACCACGTCGGACTTCCTGGTGGCGTCCCGGCGGGTGTCGCCGCTGCTCAACTCGATGGCCGTGTCCGGGGAGTACCTCTCGGCGGCGAGCTTTCTCGGCGTCGCCGGGCTGATCGTCAAGGACGGCATCGGCGCGCTCTGGTATCCGGTCGGGTTCACCGCCGGCTACATCGCCATGCTGGTCCTGGTCGCCGCGCCGATGCGTCGGTCGGGGGCACTCACCGTGCCCGACTTCGCCGAGGCTCGGCTCGCCTCGCCGGCCCTGCGCCGGGTCACTGCGGTGGTCATCCTGGTCATCGGCGGGCTCTATCTCGTGCCCCAGTTCCGTACCGCGGGCCTGGTGCTCAGCGCGGTCAGCGAGACGCCGTACTGGGTCGGCGTGGTCATCGCCGGCACCGGGGTCGCGATCACGCTCGCGCTCGGCGGCATGCGGGCCGCGACCTACGTGCAGGCGTTCCAGTTCGTGCTCAAGCTGGTGCTGTTCATCATCCCGGCGATCTGGCTGCTCATCCAGGTCGGCCCGGCGGTGCGCCACGACGCGGTCCACCCGGCCGAGTTCACCGAGTTCGACCACGACACCCGGGTGATCTTCCGTGTCGGCACCACGTTGCACTTCACCGAGCCCACCACTGTCCAGATAGGACAGGACAGCCGGGTCGTCGACGGTTCCTGGGATGTGCCGCAGGGCGCCAAGGTCGTGTTCCCCAGCGGCACGCCCGTTCCCGATGTCGTCGGCGAGGCACGGCCGGGCGGCGCCGACTGGGAACGGCCGCTGCTCGACATCTCCGACGCCGGCCATCCGCTGCTGTCCACCTGGGCGCTGGTGGTCGCGCTCGCGTTGGGCACCATGGGTCTGCCGCACGTGATCATGCGGTTCCACACCAGCCCGGACGGCCGCGCCGCGCGCCGCACCGCGGCCATCACGGTCGGGCTGCTGAGCATCTTCTATCTGTTCCCCGGCATCTACGGGGTCCTCGGGCATGTGCTGGTCCCGCAGCTGTATCTCTCCGGCGCCACCGACACGGCCGTGGTCGCACTGCCGGCGCAGGTGTCCGCAGGCTGGCCGGGCGACCTGTTCACCGCGTTGCTCACCGGCGGCGCGTTCGCCGCGTTCCTGGCGACCTCGCTCGGGTTGGTGCTGGTGGTGTCCGGCGCGATCTCCCACGACCTGTTGCCCGGTGGGCTGAGTCGGCTGCGGGTGACGGTGCTGATCGTGTCGGCGGTGGTCGTGCTGTTGGCGCTGTCGGCCATCCGGCTGGACGCCGGCGTGTTGGTCACCTGGGGTTTCACCGTGGCGGCGTCGACGTTCTGCCCGTTGCTCGTGCTCGGGATCTGGTGGTCCCGGCTGACGGTCGCCGGCGCGATGTCCGGCGTGTTGACCGGGTTGTTCGCGTCGTCGGGGGCGATCGCGTGCACGTTGTTCGGGGTGCCGGTCGATGGCTGGCTGTCGATCCTGATCGCCCAGCCGGCGCCGTGGTCGGTGCCGCTGGCGTTCGCGACGATGATCCTGGTGTCGCTGCGCGGCCGGCCGCCGTCCTGGGCGCGGACGGCGATGCTTCGGTTGCACCTCAACGAGGATCGGGCGGTCACGGCGGCCGATCGGTTGCGGCAGTTGCGGGAGCGCAGTCGTTAGCTCGGCCAGACCAGGCACAGTGGCTCGTCGCGGGCCCAGCTGCGCCAGGCGGCGTCGGCGGAGTCGTGCACGCCGAAGGAGACCTGGCGGGAGCCCGGCTCGCGGAAGAAGACCACCGCCTCCCGCTCGTCGGACCTGGTGATCTCGACTCCCCAGCCGAGGGCCTCGTCGGGGTTGATCGGGTTGACCAGTGCGAAGAGTCGTCCATTCATGGGACGAGTCTCCGCACGCCACACGCGGGACTGAATATCCCAGCTCTGGGACCGCGCGGTGCGATCATGTGCGTACTGAGTGTCATCGGGAGTTCGTCTTGGGTACGCACAAGAAGCCGCCGTTCCTGCGTCGCCGCTTGGGTAGGCGCCTTCGGGCGCTGCGTGAGGAGGCCGGGCTGAGCCTTGACCAGGCTGCGGAGAAGTTGGAGAAGACCCGGAGTTCGTTCCACCGGATCGAGACCGGTGCGACCCGGGCGGACGTGCACTTCGTGCGCTCGCTGATGGACACCTACGACATCTACGTCCCGGATCTGCTCGACCAGGCGCGCGAAGCGGTGAAGCCACAGTGGTTCCGCTCCTACGGCGTGGAGGATCTGGGTTACGTCGACCTGGAACCCATGCGTCGGCTGTACGGCAGTTCACCGGTCTCCAGTTGCCGGGCTTGCTGCAAACCGAGGCGTACATTCGCGCCGTGCTGGTTCGGGGTCTGCGGCCCCGAACGGCAGCAGAGATCAACAATGATGTGCAGGTCCGCCTGATCCGGAAAGGTAGGTTGACCAGCGTCGATGACCCGCTGACCTACGCGGCGATCATCGATGAGGCAGCGCTGCTCCGGAATATCGGCGGGCCAGAGGTCATGCGGGAACAACTCCGCCAACTGATCGAGATAGCTGCGCTCCCCACAGTCACTGTTCAGGTGTTGCCGCTTCGCGATGGCGCACACAGCGCGATGGACGGCGCGTTCACCCTGCTGTCGTTCCCGGACCCGACTGACTCGGATCTGCTCTACGTCGAGTACACGACGGGAGCCCTGCACATTGAGGATGAGGACGAGGTGCGGACGGCTAGAATGAACTTTGATGCGCTCCGCTCCGAGGCGATGAGTCCGGCAGACTCAGCGGCCCGCATTGAGCGTGTCATTGCCGAGCAGTACGCCCCCTGAACGACAGAGGCGATCACCTTGTCCACCCTGGAGCTATCGGGTTTGTCCTGGCGCAAGAGCAGTCGCAGCAGCCAGAACGGCAGCAACGGCGACTGTGTCGAGGTGGCGTTCAGTGGACCCGCTGTGGCTGTTCGTGACTCAAAGTCACCTAGCGTGGGTGTCCTGGTTTTCCCCTCGCCCGAATGGACCAGCTTCCTCTCCGCAACTCCACGTTGACCGGAACGTGATTTTCGCCACTTGGCGCGGCTGACCGGCCGTTCGTCGACCGTTCGTCGTGGCTGCGCGCGGTTGATCCGTCAACGATTCAGCTCACCGCACGGTCTCCATAGGCTCGAATGAACGTTTTTCCCGTTCATGCGGCCACAGGAGGCACTGTGAGTAGCACCGACCCGGAGCCGTCGCCGACGCCGGATCCCGATTGGGCGACGATCCAGGAGAGCGCGGAGTTCACCCAGTTACGTAAACGGCTGCGGAACTTCGTGTTCCCGATGACCGTCGCGTTCCTCGCGTGGTACCTGCTCTACGTCCTGCTCTCCGACTACGCGCACGAGTTCATGTCGACCAAGGTGTTCGGCAACATCAACATCGGCCTGATCTTCGGGCTGCTGCAGTTCGTGTCGACGTTCCTCATCACCAGCCTCTATGTCCGGCACGCGAACCGGAAGCTCGACCCGGTCGCCGAGAAGATCCGCGCCGACATCGAGGGGGAGCAGCCGTGAACATCGCCCAGGGCGTCGAAGGTAGCAATGTCGCGCTGAACATCGGCATCTTCGGCCTGTTCGTCGCGGTGACCCTGTTCATCGTCTTCCGTGCCAGCCGCTCGTCCAAGACCGCCGTCGACTTCTACGCCGCCGGCCACTCGTTCACCGGCGCGCAGAACGGCGTCGCGATCTCCGGTGACTACCTGTCCGCCGCCTCGTTCCTCGGCATCGCCGGCGCGATCGCGCTCAACGGCTACGACGGCTTCCTCTACTCCATCGGCTTCCTGGTGGCCTGGCTGATCGCCCTGCTGCTGGTCGCCGAGCTGCTGCGCAACACCGGTAAGTACACGATGGGCGACGTGCTCGCCTTCCGGATGCGCCAGCGTCCGGTCCGCGCGGCGGCGGCCACCTCGACGCTGGTCGTGTCGTTCTTCTACCTGCTGGCGCAGATGGCCGGCGCCGGTGGCCTGGTCGCGCTACTGCTCGGCATCGAGAACGAGGCCGGCCAGGCCGTGGTGATCGCCGTGGTCGGCGCCATCATGATCCTGTACGTGATCATCGGCGGCATGCGCGGCACCACCTGGGTGCAGATCATCAAGGCCACACTGCTGATCGCCGGCGCGTTCCTGATGACCGTGTGGGTGCTCGGCAAGTACGGCTTCAACCTGTCCGATCTGCTCGGCGACGCGGTGGCCAAGGTCGGCGAGGGCGGCGAGCGGCTGCTCAACCCGGGCGGCCAGTACGGCCTGACCGACACGAGCAAGCTGGACTTCGTGTCGCTGGCGCTGGCACTGGTGCTCGGCACCGCCGGCCTGCCGCACATCCTGATGCGCTTCTACACCGTGCCAACGGCCAAGGAAGCACGCAAGTCGGTCGTCTGGGCGATCTGGCTGATCGGCATCTTCTACCTGTTCACCCTGGTGCTCGGCTACGGCGCGGGTGCGCTGGTCGGCGCCGACGAGATCGCCGCGGCCCCCGGCGGCGCGAACTCGGCGGCACCACTGCTGGCCTACGCGCTGGGTGGCACGGTGTTGCTCGGCATCATCGCCGCGGTGGCGTTCGCGACGATCCTCGCCGTGGTCGCCGGCCTGACGATCACCGCGTCGGCGTCGTTCGCCCACGACATCTACGCGAACGTGATCAAGAAGGGCGCGGCGGACGACAAGGCCCAGGAGGTCAAGGTCGCCCGGATCACCGCACTGGTCATCGGTGCGGTGGCGATCATCGGCGGCATCGTGGCCAACGGGCAGAACATCGCCTTCCTGGTCGCGCTGGCGTTCGCGGTGGCGGCGTCGGCGAACCTGCCGACGATCATCTACTCGCTGTTCTGGAAGCGGTTCAACACCTCGGGCGCGCTGTGGAGCATCTACGGCGGTCTGTCGATCTGCCTGGTGTTGATCATCTTCTCGCCGGCGGTGTCCGGCAAGCCGGTGAACCCGGCGACCGGCAAGAGCCCGTCGATGTTGCAGGACGTGGACTTCCACTGGTTCCCGCTGGACAACCCGGGCCTGGTCTCGATCCCGGCGGCGTTCCTGCTCGGCTACCTCGGCACGATCTTCTCCAAGGAGCGCAACGACGCGAAGTACGCGGAGATGGAGGTGCGCTCGCTCACCGGCGCCGGCGCCGAGAAGGCGGTCCAGCACTAGAAGTCGTCCCCCAGCCCCCGCTCCTGCCACCCCAGGAGCGGGGGCTTTCCCTTATACAGCCACGATCGTGTCCTGCCGGGCGGCCACCACCCACCGCCCGTCCTCCTTGGTGAGCACGAACAACGACCTCATCGAGTGATCAATCCGAAGCGGTTCCCCCGACTCGGTGGCCGCGGTCACCGTCACGTGGCCGAGCGCGACGTCCGGCCGCAGAAACCGGACCTCGGTCACCTCGTACCGCGCGAACTGCCCGTTGTCACTGGCGTTGAACGCGTCCCGCACCTCCGCCACGACCGCCTCGATCGCAACCACATCCCCATCGGCGTTGCTCACTGGAGTTGGCCGGCTTGCTGGAGGTGGTCGAAGATGATCTGGTCGACGGGTGAGACGCGGGCGCGGTCGGTGTAGGTGAGCCAGGCGATCTCGTCGATTTCGCTGCTGGCCGTGGGGGTGCCGTGGTGGTCGGCGGTGTAGCAGGTCATCTGGACGATGACGCCGGCGGAGTGGCCATGGGCCTGGGCGTGGAAGGTGCCCAGGTGGGTGGCGGTGGCCGGGATGATGGTGACCGCGAGTTCTTCGCTGATCTCCCGGATGAGGGTGTCGAGGTCGGACTCGCCGGGTTCCCGTTTGCCGCCGGGAAGGTAGTACACGTCCTTGCCGTGAGAGCGGGTGCCGAGGATCCTGCCCTGTTCCAGATGGATCCACGCGATCTTGTCGATGGTGGCGGTCATCGTCCTATTTTGCCGAGCAACGGCAGCCAACGGTGTCGCGGTTCACGGGCGTTCTACGGGGTGGCGTGGCAGCATCGTCAGCGTGATGCCATCGCAGGTGCCCTCCGTTTCCGTGCCCGAACTGCCGACCGAGCTGCCGGCCGAGACCACCCTGCTCGACGTCCGCGAACAGGACGAGTGGGACGCCGGTCACGCGCCGCAAGCGCTGCACATCCCGATGAGCGAGCTTTCCGGCCGCCTCGGCGAGCTGCCGGAAGACCGCGACGTCCTGGTCATCTGCCGCTCCGGTGGCCGCTCCGCCAGGGTCACCGAGTACCTCAACGCCAACGGCTGGGACGCCCGCAACGTCGACGGCGGCATGCAGTCCTGGCAGTCCGCCGGCCGGCCGCTGACCGCCGACGCGCCCGGTAACCCCGAGGTCATCTGACGTGTACGGCCGGTGGGTCGCGACTCCTCCCGGCGGCGTGCGCCGACACCGGGCACGCCGCCGGCTGCCCTACCTCGGCCCGCCCGCCTACGGCGCGACCCCCCGCTGGGGCTTCCCGGCGCTGGCCTGGCGCTGGCCGACCACCGTCCCCGGCACCAGCTCCGAGACCGACCAGCCGGTCACCGTCGACCGGGTCCGGGTCATCGCCGGCAACGCCGCCGCCCTGGCCTGGACGGTCGGCGTGCTGGCGCTGCTCGCGGCCGCCGGGGAGATCTGGCGCTACAGCCTGCTGCTGCTCAGCCTGGACGGCGCGCTGTCGGCCCGGCTGGTCGCCATCTCCGACGCCGCGGTCACCACGGCCGCCGTGCTCGCGGTCGCGTTCGCCGTGCTGGCGGTGGTGGTCGTGGTCTGGTGGCTCATGCTCGCCCGGCGCGCGGCCGCCGACGTCATCGACCAACAACGGCCCCGGCCCGACTGGCAGGTCCTGGTCTACCTGGCGATTCCCGGCGTCAACCTGGCCATGGCGGGGGTCGTCCTCGCCGAGCTGGAGCACCAGATCCTGCGCCGGCCAGCCGGCGAGCGACCCCGGCCGACCAGGGCGACCATGATCTGGTGGGCGGCCTGGGTGGTCAGCGGGCTGCTCTTCGGCGCGACTGTGGCCGGGCGGTTCCGCTCCGGGGTCCAGGCGCAGGCCGACGGCGTGCTGCTCACCGCGGTCGCCGACCTGGCCGCGGCGGCGGTGGCCGTGCTGACCGCGTTGACCATCCGCCGGCTGTCCTCCCTGCTCAGCCCGATCGACCCGGCGCGGGTCCGGTTCCTGCGGGTGGTCCGGGTGATCGGCGCACCGGAACCCGAACTGCGCGCGACCCGCAGCACCCCGTCTAGGCGGTGACCGGCAGCCGCGCGAAGCCGCGGATGACGAACTCGCCCCGGCGCGTCGGCTCGCCGGCCAGGCGCAACCCCGGCAGCCGGGTCACCAGCGCCGACAGCGCGGCCGCGACCTCGACCCGCGCGAGCGGCGCACCGACGCAGTAGTGGATCCCGGCGCCGAAGCCGAGGTGCGGGTTCGGCGTCCGGCTGATGTCCAGCTGATCGGGTGAATCGAACACTTTCGGGTCTCTGGCCGCCGCGCCGAGCAGGGCGGCCACCTTCGTCCCGGCCGGCACCGGGTAGCCGGCGACGGTCAGGTCCGCCACGGCCGTGCGCTCGAACAGCTGCAACGGCGAGTCGAACCGGATCAGCTCCTCCACCGCCGTCGGGAGCAGCGCCGACGACTCGACCAGGCGATCCCACTGCGGCCGGTCGCGCAGCAGCGCGTGCACGCCGTTACCGATCACGTTGACCGTCGCCTCGTGGCCGGCCATCAGCAGCAGCACCGCGGTGCCGATCAGCTCGTCGGTGGTCAGCCGATCCGATCCGTCACGGACCGACACCAAGTCACTGATCAGGTCGTCACCCGGATCGGTCTCGCGGCGGGCGGCCAGGGAGCGCAGGTAGTCGACGAACTCCGCCGACGCGGTCTCCGCCTCGGCCGCGAGCGCCGGCGCGAGGCCGTACTCGTACATCTTCACGATCGCGTTCGACCACGGTTGCAGCCGCCCCCGGTCGGCCGCCGGCACGCCGAGCAGCTCCGCGATCACCTCCACCGGCAGCGGCGCCGCCAGGTGGCTGAGCAGATCCGCCGAGCCGTGCGCGTCGATGTCCCGCGCCAGGCCGGACACCAGCGACGTGGCCAGATCCGACACCCACGGCGACAGCCGGGCGACATGCCCGCGCGCGAACGCCGAGGAGATCAGGCGCCGCAGCCGGGTGTGCCGTGGCGGCTCGCTCTCCAGCAACGAGTTGCGGTGCAACAGGTTGAACGCCGCGAACGCCGCCACCGGCGTCGCGTCGGTCCACAGTCGACCGGCGTCGCGGTGGCGCAGCACCGTCGAGCAGGCCGCGTGCGAGACCGCGACCGCGAGACCGAGTCCCGGATGGAAGGCCACCTCGCCGGCCGCGCGCAGCCGGGCGAAGGTCGGGTACGGGTCGGCGAGGAACGCCGGATCCTGGGCATCGAACACATGCCGACGGTAGTCCGACCGGCATGCGAAAATCCCCGCCGTGCAGACCGCAGTTGTCGCGCACCGTGGAGCCTCGGCCTATCGCGCCGAACACACGGTCGCCGCCTACGCACTCGCCATCGACCAGGGCGCCGACGGACTCGAATGCGATGTCCGGCTGACCAGGGACGGGCACCTGGTGTGCGTGCACGACCGCAAGGTCGACCGCACCTCCAGCGGCTCCGGCGTGGTCTCCACGCTGACGCTGGCCCGGCTGGCCCAACTGGACTTCGCCCGCTGGGACGCGGCCCTGCCCGAGCACGCCGACGACCTGGTCCGCGAGCCGGTGTGGACCCCAGAGCCGCACGCCAGCGGGCTGCTCACCCTGGAGTCCCTGCTCGACCTGGTCGCGGACTCGCCGGGCACCCGGCTGTTCGTGGAGACCAAACACCCGGTCCGCTACGGCGGCCTGGTGGAGACCAAGCTGGTTGCGCTGCTGCGCCGCTACGGCCTGGCCAACCCGGCGGACAAGGACGAGTCCCCGGTGGTCGTGATGTCCTTCTCCGCCACGGCCGTGCGCCGGATCCGCCAGCTGTCCCCGACCCTGCCGACCGTGCTGCTGCTCGACCAGATCAATGCGCTGCGCTGGGACGGCACGCTGCCCCGCTCGGCGGACTACACCGGACCCGGCGTGCACCTGCTGCGCGCCGACCCGGACTACGTCGCCCGCGCGGCCTCCTTCGGCCACCAGACCTACACCTGGACCGTCGACGCGGAAGCCGACATCGACCTGTGCCGGCGGCTGGGTGTGCGGTGGGTGGCGACCAACTCCCCGGGCGCCACCCGGGCCCGGCTCACCGGGTAGCGTCTTGCGCCATGGCCAAGCGAACCGCCGGAAAACCACGTAGCACCGACGGGATCAACCCGCGCCAGCCCTGCCCCTGTGGCTCTGGCAAGCGGTACAAGGCATGCCACGGCTCGGCGGGCGGCCCGGTCGAACTGCCGGTTGCCCGGCCGTTCGAGGGTCTCGCCGGGGAGTGCGAGCTGATCGCGCTGCGCGAGTTCGTGCCGTCGGCCACCGCGCCGCTTGCCCTGGCCAAGCCGGGCGACCGGGCGGTCACGCTGGCCACCGTGCTGCCGATGGCCTCGGCCGCGCTGGTCCGCGCGGACGGCTCGGCGTTCGTCGGGCTGCAGGTCCAGACCAGGTCCAGCGACATCGGCCGCGACCTGGCCCGCGCGCTGCGCTGGACGCTGGACGCCAAGCCGGGCGCGGTGTTGGCCGTGGTCGGTCCGGAGACCGACGAGTCGCCAGAGCGCGAGCGCCTGCAGGACCTGGTCGACCTCGGGGCGTCGCTCGAGCCGGAGCTGCACGGCGACTTCTCCTGGTGGATGCCGGAAGGCGAGGAGCCGACCGGTGAGGTCGCGCTGTCGCTGGAGCGCGCCAACCAGGCGATCATGCCGACCGAGCGCATCGGCCCGGCCGCGTACTGGGTCGACGCCGGCGACCGCGCCCACCTGCGCTGGGTCCGGCCGGAGCCGGAGGAGAAGCTCCTGCTGGCGCTGGCCAGGCTGTCCGCGCGCGGTGAGCTCGGCCTTGGCGACGGCTCCCGCTACGCTGGCTCGTTCCGCGCGCACGGCCTGCTGGTCCCGGTGTGGGACCTCGACCACGACTCGCACGCCCGCGAGTGGACCGACCCGGCCGCCGAGCTGGGCAAGCGGCTGGAGGAGTCGCTCGCCTCCCTCGACGACCAGCCGCTGACCGGCGAGGAACGCCGCGCCCGGGACGGTCTGGTCGGCCGCCAGGTCACCCTCAGGTGATCCTGCACATCTGTTTCGCCGGCGACTGGCGGCCGGGGGCCGCCTACCGGCCGGCGTCGCTGGACGACGTGGGTTTCGTGCACTGCTCGGACTTCGGCACCGTGCACCTGCCGGCGAACCGGCTGTTCGCCGGCAGGACCGACCTGGTCCTGCTCTGCCTCGATCCCGCCAGGCTGACCGCGCCGCTGCGCTGGGAGGACGGCGACCCGCCCGACCCGAGCGGCATTCGCTTCCCGCACCTGTACGGCGAGATCGATCCGGCGGCGGTGGTCTCGACGCACGCCTTCCCACCGGCCGCCGACGGCACCTTCCACCTGCCGGCGGAGCTCGCCACCCAACGCTGAACTCCGAGGCAACCACTCGCGCCGCTCGGGCGTGCTCCTGTCGTGGAGCCGGTCCAGGGAGAGGCGCGCGGTGAGGGCGGAGGGATCGTGGTGGTAGCGGGCGACTGTTCGCCGGCGATGTGACCCAGTGATGGCCAGCAGCGACGATTTCGCCGTGTTCGTCCGGGAGGCGTTGCCCGGGCTGCTGAGGTATGGCCACCTGCTCACCGGCAATCCGCACGACGCGGCGGACCTGGTGCAGACCGCGCTGGAGAACGTCGGCGCCCGGTGGGCCACGGTGGTCCGCAAGACCGGCGACCCGATCGCCTACACCCGCAGGGCGATGGCCAACAGCCACATCAGCCGGTGGCGGCGGGTGCGCCGGGAGAGCCTGGTCGCCGACCTGCCCGACGTCCGCGCGGAGCACGACCGGGACCGGTTCGAGGACGAGCCGCTGTGGGACGCGCTGCGCGGCCTGCCGCCCCGGCAGCGGGCGGTGATCGTGTTGCGGTACTACGAGGAACTGTCGGAGTTGGAGATCGCGACCGTGCTCGGCATCAGCCGGGGCACGGTGAAGAGCCAGGCGAGCAAGGCGATGGCGTCGTTGCGGACCAGGCTGGCGCAGCCGGTGTCGGGAGCGGAACCGTGAGGCGTCTTCTGTCAACCTCCGGAACCGTCACCTCAGGGGAACGCAAGGCGATGGCGTCGTTGCGGACAACCTCCGGAACCGTCACCTCAGGGGAACGTGACGCAAGCCAGCCACAAGCACGTGCCCGGGCCGACCGTTCACTTCGCAAGGTGACCAACAGGGTTAATTCCGGGGAGGCGGAACCGTGAGCCTCGACGACGAG
This sequence comes from Actinophytocola sediminis, assembly GCF_054779715.1. Taxonomy (NCBI): domain Bacteria; kingdom Bacillati; phylum Actinomycetota; class Actinomycetes; order Pseudonocardiales; family Pseudonocardiaceae; genus Actinophytocola; species Actinophytocola sediminis. The sequence continues at coordinate 274,053 of NZ_BAAGXS010000017.1, forward strand.
CTGCGCCGGATGTTCGACGCGGTGGAGGACCGGCTCGACGTGCCGGTCCGTGGCGGTGCGGCGGAGACGATCGTGGCCGGCGCCAACCGTGTGCGTCGGCGGCGGATCATGGCCACCACCGCGAGCGGGGTGGCCGCGGTGGCCGTGCTGGCCGGCGTCGGAATCCTGCTGACCGCGCCGGAGCCGGAGTCCGCGCCGCCCGCGATCACCTCGCCCCCGCCCCCGTCGGCCACGGTGTCCAGCCCGCCGCCGGCCAGCACCACGCCGACCAGCCGACCGCCGTCGACGAACGGGCCGCCGCCGGGCACCGTCACCGGCGACACCCAGCCGGGCACCGCCGGCGGCGAGGCAGGCGAGGACCCGCCATCGCCGCCACCCCCACCGCCGACGGTGGTCGGCTCGCGGATCGGCCCGGACGGGTTCGGCTCCATCCGCCTCGGCATGAGCTACGACGAACTGCTCGCCACCGGGGCCGTGCGGCCGAGCCAGCCGCCGCCCGGATCGGGGTGCGCCGCCTACGAGTTCGCCAACGCGTCGGGGTCGGGGTCGGTGCACGTCTCCGCCGTCGGCGGGGCGCAGGTCATCCTGACCACCGACCCGACCAACACCGTCGACGGCGTGTCCACGGGGTGGACGCTGGCGCAGGTGCGCACGGCCTACCCGGAGGTGACGCCCGAGGTGATCGCCCAACAGAATCCGGTCCCGGTGGAGGTCCGGGGCAACCCAAGCGTGCTGTACCTGATCACGTTCGTCGGCGGTGAGGTGGTCGCCGAGATCACGCTGCGGTACGCCGACCAGCCCTGCTTCTGACCCTGGTCAGGCAGACGGTGACCGCGGCCAGCGCGCATCCCGCGGCCAGCGGCGGGATCGTGCCGGGGTTGGCGACCAGCAACCCGCCGGCCGCCGAGCCGAGCGCGGCGCCGAGGTAGACGGTGCTGCTGTTGACCGCCATCGCCGCGGCGGCGGTCTGCTCGCTGACACCGTCGAGCATCAGCGCCTGGATCGCGGGCGGCACCGCCCACGCCGAGGCGGACCAGACCAGCAGCAGCGCCACCACGACCGCCAGCGGAACCGGTCGCGCCGGCCAGCACAGCGCGAACCCGGCCATGCTGGCGGCGAACGTCAGCCCGGCGCCGGTGAACGTCCGGACCGCGCCCCACCGGTCGATGGCCCGGCCGGCCGCGTACGTGCCGGCGATGCCGGCGAGCCCGGCCGCGGCGAGCAGCCCGCCGAGCAGCGCCGGCCGGACGCCGGCGAGCCCGGCGAGGACCGGCGCGAGGTAGGTCTGGAACGCGAGGTTGCCGGCGACCGCGAGCACGGTCACGGCGAGCACGGTGCGCACCGGCGAGGTCAGCAGCTCCCGGCCGACCACCCTGGCCGAGACCTCGGCCCGGTCCCCGTCGGCGGGCAGCCAGCAGGCGATGGCGACGAGCGCGGCCAGGCCGAGCAGGCCACCGAGGACGAACGTGGCCTGCCAGCCCCAGGCGTTGCCCACCCACGTGCCGGCCGGCACGCCCAGGACGAACGCCCCGGTGAGGCCGGCCATCACGGCGGCGAGGTAGCGGCCACGGGCACCGGCCGGTGCCCGCGCGGCGGCGACGGCGAGTGCGGCCGGCAGCACGGTGGCGGTGCTGAGCGCGGCGAGTACCCGCAGCGCCAGCAGCGGGAGGTAGCCGTCGACGGCCGGCACGGCGAGGTTGGCGGCGACGAACACGGTGAGCGCGGTGAGCAGCAGCCGGCGCCGGGGCACGCGGGCGAGCATGGTCGCCGACAGCGGCGCGCCGATCGCGTAGACCAGCGTGAACACGGTGACCAGCTGTCCGGCCGCCGCCTCGGAGACGTCGAGGCCGGTGGCGATGGCGGGCAGCACGCCGATGATGACGAAGTCGTCGGTCTGCACCGCGAAGCCGGCGAGGACCAGGGAGAACAACCACATGGCGATAAAGGTAACACTCGTTACCTTTATTAGGGTGACGGGTATGGCACGGACCGCGGATCCGGCACGGCGGGCGGAGCTGGTCGACGAGATCATCGACCAGCTCGCTGAGACGGGTGTGGCGACGTTCTCGCTGCGCACGCTGGCCGCCGCGCTCGGCCGCTCCACCCGGCTGCTGACCCATCACTTCGCCAGCAAGGACGCGTTGCTGGCGGCCGTGCTCGCACGCCTGGACGAGCGCCAGCACCAGGCGCTGGCCGCCACCCCCGGCTGGGCCGACCCGGCGGTGGGTATCGGCTCGATCGTGCTGGCCGCCTGGACCAGGCACCTGAGCGCGGCCGAGCTGAACAGGACCCGGCTGGTGCACGAGATCGAGGGGCTGGCCGCGGCCGGCAGGCTGGCCGAGCACGTGCCGTCGTTCGTCGCCGGCCGGGCGCACTTCGTCGCCGACGCGCTCGTGCGCCGGGGCCTGTCGGCACCCGACGCCCTCACGAAGGCGACCCTGCTGAACAACGCCTATGCCGGCCTACAGGCCGACCTGCTGATCACCGGCGACACCGAACGCGTCGAGACCGCGCTCGGGTCGCTGTGCGCGCTGGCCGACAGCTGGTCGGGCTAGAGCGCGCCACCGGCGGCGCTCGGGGCCAGCGGGTCCTGGCCGGCGTCGCCGACCGTCTCGCGGGCCAGGAAGTTCTCGATGTCGAACAGGTTGCCATCGGCGCGGCGGACCACGTTGAGCAGCGTGGTCATCTGCGCCACCTCCTCGACCTGCTCCTTGAGGAACCACTGCATGAACTGCTCGCCCCGGTAGTCGTCCTCGTCGCGGGCGATCTTGGCGAGGTTGATGATGTACTCGCTGAACTCCTTCTCCTGCTTCAGCGCGACCTCGATCAACTCGACCACGTTGGTGAAATCGTTCCGGACCGTGTCCACGCCCGGAATCACCGGCTGGATGTCGTTGTCGAGGAGGTACTGCACGATCATCATCGCGTGGTTGCGCTCCTCGAGCGCCTGCCGGTAGAAGTGCTTGGCGAGCTGCGGGAGATCTTGCCCGTCGAACCAGACCGCGTGCGCGACGTACTGCTGCGACGCGGTGAACTCGTGCCGCACCTGCTCCTGCAACATGGAATGGAACTTGGAAAGAGTGCTCTTGTTCGCCATGTATTCGACAATACGCGAAAATTGTTTTGATCGCCAATATTTGTCATTTTAGGCAAGCCTACCTAAATGGTGTTCAGGTAAGGCATTCCTAATCATCGACGGGTAACTCCGTTGCGCGCCAGGGGGTCGGTCGTCGAGCATGGACCGATGGCCGGCCTCCGCGCTTTCCCAGACGACGTACCGATCCTGGTCGACGGCGAGCTCACCCTCCGCGCCCACCGACCGTCCGATGTGGACGAGATGCTGGTGCAGTGCACCGATCCGGCGAGCATCCGGTGGACCACCGTCCCGGTCCCGTTCACCCGCGAGGACGCCGTGGCCTACGCCACGAGGATGATGCCGGCCGGGTGGACCGAGGACACCGAGTACGGCTTCGCCGTCGAGGCCCCGCATCCCGACGGCGTGCGCCGGTTCAGCGGATCGGTGAGCCTGCGCCAGCCCAACAACGGGGTCGCCGAGATCACCTTCGGTCTGCACCCCGCGGTCCGTGGCCACGGTGTGTGCCAGCGCGTGGTGCGCCTACTGGTGGACTGGGGGTTCGTCGAACTCGGCCTGGACGTCATCGTCTGGTACGCCGAGGTGGGCAACTGGGCCTCGCGCCGGGTGGCGTGGGCGTCCGGGTTCAGCATGGACGGCACGGTCGCCGCGCTGCTGAGCCAGCGCGGGGAACGCAAGGACGCCTGGGTCGGGTCGCTGCGCGCGGCCGACTCCCGCGAGCCGAAGACGCCGTGGAACGTGCCGCCGGTCTTGGAGACCGCGCGGCTGCGGCTGCGCCCACCGGTCGACGAGGACGCCGAACGGACCTTCGAGCAGCTGTTCGACGAACGCAGCCGGCATTTCGGCAGCCGGGTGGCGGCGATGCGCAAGCTGCGGTCCGGCGAGCACGTGCTGCTGCGGGCCAGGGAGGCGATGGCGATGGGGGAGCGCTACGACTGGGCCATCGCCGACCCGGTCGACGACCGGATCGCCGGCTACATCCAGCTGTTCGACCTGAACGGGCTGGACGACACGGAGGCCAAGCTCGGCTACACGATGCACGAGGACTCCCGCGGCCGGGGCTACCTGACCGAGGCGCTGACCGCGGTCACCGAGTGGGCGTTCCGCCAGGAGCCCGCCGGCGGCCTCGGCAAACGCCGGCTGTCGCTGCGCACCGCCGCGACCAACAAGGCCTCCCGCCACGCCGCCGAGCGCGCCGGCTACACCCACATCGCCACCGAGCCGGCGGCGTTCACCATCGGCGAGACCGACTTCGACGACCTGGTCAGCTACCACCGGCTCAACCCGGCCTGGGTCAGAGCGGATCCCGCGTGATCGGACAGGACATGCACCTCGGCCCGCCCCGGCCGGAGCCAAGCTCGGAGCCGCCGATGCGCAGCACCTCGATGCCGGCCTCCTCCAGCCGGGCGTTGGTCTCCACGTTGCGCTCGTAGGCGACCACCACGCCGGGCGCGACCGCGAGGGTGTTGTTGCCGTCGTCCCACTGCTCGCGCTCGGCGGTGACCGGGTCGAGGCCGGTGTCGATGACCCGCAGCCGGTCGATGCCCATGGCGGTCGCGGCGGCCTCCAGGAACGGCACCGGCCCGGACACCACCACGCCATCGCCGGCTGGCCGCAGCGGGTAGGCGACCAGCGTGTCGCGCACCGCCGGGTACATGACCACGGCGTCCCGGTCGACCATCGTGCAGACGGTGTCCAGGTGCATGGTCGCCCGATCCTGGGCGATCGGCACCGCCAGCACGGTGTGCGCCAGCCCGTCGGCGAACACCGACCTGGCCAGCGACTCGGCGCCGGCCGGGGTGGTCCGCTCGCCGACGCCGATCGCCAGCACGCCGGGCGCAAGCAGCAGCACGTCGCCGCCCTCGACCGGCGCCGAGTGCGCGCCGTACGCGCGGCCCGCGGCCCGGAACCGGGGGTGGTAGGCGTAGATGAGGTCCATCAGCGCGGTCTCCCGCTTGCGCGCGGGCATCGCCAGCGAGGCGATCGCCACCCGGTTGCCGATCCAGACCGACGAGTCGCGGGTGAACAGCAGGTTGGGCAGCGGGTCGACGACGAAGTCGTGCGGGTGGTGCATCTTGCGCACCAGCGAGGCGCCTTCGGCGGCCGGCAGCTCCTCGAAGGTCATCCCGGCCATGAGGACGTCCGCGAGCGCCCGGTCGCTCATCGTGGACAGGTAGGAGCCGAGCGCGTCGGCGAGCTCGTGCCCGACCCGCCGCCGGTCGACCGCGGTGTCCGCGGCCGCGGCGTGCGCCCGCTCGTCGGCCAGCGCGGCGACCAGCACGTCGGCCAGCAGCAGCACCTCGGCGCCGCGGGCGGTGATGATCTGCGCGAACGCGTCGTGCTCCTCCTGGGCGCGGTCGCCCCAGGGGATGCTGTCGAACAGGAGCTGGTCGTTGTTGCGCGGGGTCAGGCGTTTGAGCTCGTCGCCCGGCCGGTGCAACAGGACCGCACGCAGCGGCCCGACCTCGCTGTCCACCCGAGGTGCCGGTAGTTCGTGCACGGCCACGTCCGGCGCTGGTTGAGCGGTCACCAGGCCGAGCGTAATGGTGTGACCTGGTCAACGCGGCGGTCGGCTCGACTCGGTCGGGCCGGGGAGGCGCCGGTGGACGGCGTAGTCGTTGCCGGTGGCGCCGTAGAGGACCACGTGGTCCTCGGACATGGCGATGACCGAGCCGGGCAGGTCGTCGGTGACCAGCCTGCCGGTGCCGTCGACCACGCGGTTGTCCCCGAACAGCAGGTAGCCGTGCCAGGCGGCGCGGAGTTGGCGCGCGTCGGGGACGGTGACGCGCGTGGTCGTGCGGTCGGCGACGTCGAACACGACCAGTTCGTCGGACCTGTCGGTGGTGCAGCTGATCAGCCGCCGCTGATCGGACACGCAGGCGCCGCCATCGCCGAGCTCCGCGATCGTCTCGCCAGAGTGAACGTCGATGACGAACCTGGCCGTCCGGTCGGGTCGGCTCGACTGTTGGCTGGCGATGGCGACCGCACCCAGCACCGCGAACACCTTCAGCGTGGGATAGCGGGTGGCGAGGTCCCACCGCCGCTTCCCGGTGGTCACGTCCAGCCCGATCACGGTCGAGTCGGCGAACGGGTCCGGGTCCTCCGGCGCGGCGCCGACCTCCCTGCCGGCCTGGGCGACCAGGGTGTCGCCGACGACGAACTGCGGCCAGATGCCGGTCGTCTCCCACAGCCGGCGGCCGGTCGCGGCGTCGGTGGCGGCGACCTGGGTGCGCCGGGGCCCGGTGACCGTGCGGCCACCGCTGACGACGAACTGGTCGTTGGCGGCCACCACCTCGTGGGTTGTCGGTGTCTGTGGTGCCTCGACCCGCACCGGGAAGTCCGCCAGGACTGTCCCGTCGCCGCCGGCCAGCCGCGCGATCCCGGGCTGGTCGTCGTTCGTCAGGTAGGGAACGAACACCGACCAGTCGGTCGCGGTGCCCACGATGGTCAGGTTTCTCGGCGTGAAGCCGAGCCGCCGATCGGTGCGGCCAGGGAGGTTCATCAGCTGGTCGATCCGCCAGCGTGGGTCACCGGTATCGGCGTCCGCGACGAGCAGCTGCCGATTCAGTTCGTCGGCGGTGTTGCCGAAAATCAGTACGGAGTCGCCCCGGATCTCCACTTTCGGGGGTGTTTGTCGCCGCCCGGTGCTGCCCTGCCACAACGCTTTCGCCTCGATCACGATCGGCGCGGCCGTCGACCGGTCAGGATCGGGCGGCGGCGGCTCGTCCTCGGTACAGGCGGCCCCGAGCAGCGCGACGACCAGCGCCACCTGCCAGGCGGCGACCCGGTTCGGGCGCGTCACCCCGGCCACCGGGGAGCGGATACCCAGTGTCGCCGAACGAACAACAGGCCGTTCTCGGCGTCGGTGACCAATGTGGCCACCGCGCCGGCGGCTTCCCAACAGACTTTGTCCCCAGCCTCGATGAACGACTCGAACATGCGGTAGTAGCCGAGCCGCAGGTCGCTGGGATCGATGCCGAAACCGGAGTCCTGCGAGGACTTCGTCGCCGGAGTCATGGCGTTCTTGATCGCGTCGCTGACGAGCAGGGTGGCGTCGGCTGCCGTCTTCGGCAGGTTGAGCACGACGTTGAGGATCTTGTCGAGCGCGGACACCGCGAACTCGATCTCCCCCTGGGTGGTGTCCGCGGCCGCGTTGTTCAGTATCGTGACCGTCTTTCCCATGAGCTCGTTGATGTCCGCTCTCGCCTTGAGAATGATGGCGGCGAACTTCACCAGAAACTCGTTCATGGCCGTCAGGCCAAGATTTCGATGGTTTTCGTACCACTGGACCATCGTCGAGTAGCGGTCCCGCGCGTTGTCGGCGGCGCCGCTGTCCCAGTTCTCCCGGGATACCACCGCGTTGATCTTGACATTGATGTCCCGCCACACGTCGACACTGTGGTCCGGGCGGGTCGATTCGGGATGCTTCTTCAGAAAGGCTTCCTCGATCAGGTCGAAGGTGTCGCCGAGTTGCTGACTGTTGGCGATCTCGCCGTCCTCGGTAACGGTGCCGATCCGTTGGCCGGACAGCACACTCGCGTGCGCGAAGAACCGGTCCAGGGTGAGGTCGCGAAGCACTGACCGCTCCAGCACCTGGCCGCCGACGTTCGGATGCGGCTTCCCGCTGGACTCGATCGCCGACCCGTCAACGAGTTCCAGCACCCGGGGCCCCTGGTTCTCCTCCGGGTTCGCGAGGTACTCCAGCCAGCCCACGAGCGCGGGCGCGTTACCGCCGCGTCCGGTGAAGGCCTGGTCCAATCCGGTCACCAGTGGGTGATCCGGCTGCGGCCCGTTCGACGAGGCCACGGCGCTCACCGCTCACTGATGGATCGACTGATGTTCTCGAAGTTCTCCGCATGGCGCAGTTCGGCGAGGCGATAACCATCCTGCGTCTGCGCCAACCGGGTGGCGAAACCCTTCAGAAACTCGACGAACGCCCGTTCCTCGACGACGAACTGGTCCATCGTGGTGAGCCATTCGCGGCCGAACTCGGCGAGCAGGATCTGAAAATGTCCGGTGACGCCGAAGCCGCCGGTGAGCGCCTGGTTGTCGCGTAACGTCCTGATGTGTTGTTCGAGTTCGTCGGCGAGTCCGCCGTAGTGCTGTACGGCATTGCCGATGGCATCCCCAGCGCCACTGAACGCGGCGAGTCCGACGGTGTACCCCTCTGGCATATCCCACCCCAGGTGTCCGACCGTAAATCGGCTAGCACGCTGACGGTACCAAGGCTGTGCATGATCAGGCGCTGTTTAACCCGGCTGGCAAAAGCGTCGACAGTCGGGCCTGGGGTCACAATTTCCTGATGATAATCAGGAAATCTCGGGTAGTGTTGGTCGGTCGTCGATGTGTAGGCCGGCGAGCAGGTCGCCGTGCTGGTCGATTCGGTCGAGTACGGCCTCGGCGGTGAACACCAGGTCGCTCGGTCGGCGGCAGCGTTCCACCTCGGCCCAGGTGATCGGGGTGGAGACCGTCGGGGTCGTCCGGCCGCGCAGGGAGTACGGCGCGATTGTCGTCTTGTAGCGGTTGTTCTGGCTCCAGTCGATGAACACCTTGCGTGGGCGCAGGTCCTTCGCCATCCTGGCGACGATCAGGTCCGGGTCCGCGCGGGCCAGGTGTTCGGCCACCGCCTTGGCGTACTCCGAGGTCCGCTCGACGGCCGTGGTCGTGATCGGCGCGTACAGCTGCATTCCCTTGGCGCCGCTGGTTTTCGCCACCGCGGTCAGGCCGTGTTCCGCGAGCACCTCGCGTAGTTGGACGGCCACCCGGCAGCATTCGACGATGGTCGCCGGCGGGCCGGGGTCCAGGTCGAAGATCAGCAGGTCCGGGGTCTGTCTCGTGCCGTCCTCTTTGACTGTCCATTGTGGAATATGTAGTTCGAGTGCCGCCATGTTGGCCGACCACACCAGGGACGGCAGATCGTTGAGCAGCACGAAGTCCAGGGTCTCGTTGCCGCGGGTGCTGCCGGGGGTCTCCAGGCGCACCGTCCGGATCCACTCCGGCGCGCCGCGGGCGGCGTTCTTCTCGTAGAACGGCTGCGCGGTCACCCCGTCGGGCCACCGGCGCAGCGTCACCGGGCGGTCGCGCAGGTGCGGCAGCAGCACCGGCGCCACCCGGCTGTAGTAGTCGATCACCTGCGCCTTGCTGAAGCTCGACTCCGGGTACAGCACCTTGTCCAAATTGGACAAGCGAAGCCGCTTGCCGTCGACCTCGACGAGCACGTTCTGTTGCTGGGGCTCGGCCATCGGGCGGGGCACCTCCTCGGTCGGCTCGGCGCCGGGCACGGCCTCGGGCTCGAGGTCGGCCGGGTCCTTGTCCGACCGCAGCCCTCGCCACGACGGCGCGCGCAACCGCCCGTCCGGCGTCCAGTTGCGGAACACGACCTCGCCGACCACCTCCGGCGACACCCAGGTCGCGCCCTTCGCCCGCTCCCTGGGAACCTCGTCGACGAACGGCGATGTCCGCCGCACCAACGGGGTCAGCCGCTCGTGCAACAGGCTCAGCGCCTCGTCGGTGAAGCCGGTGCCGACCTGGCCCACGTACCGCACGCCGTCGTCGGTCGGCACGCCGACCATCAGCGAGCCGATCATGCCGGTGCGCCTGCCCTCGCCCGGGCGCCAGCCGCCGATGAGCACCTCGAGGGTGAGCACTTCGGTGATCTTCACCCAGTCGGCCGATCGCCTGCCCGGGTAGTAGCGCGACGACCGGCGTTTGGCGATCACGCCCTCCAACTCCTGCTCCCGCGCGGTCGCCACCACCGCGGGCCCGTCGCCGACGAAGCTGGGGGAGGTGTTCCACGCCGGCCCGCGCAGTTCGAGGGCCTCCAACAACGCACGCCTGCGGGCGTGCGGCAGGTCGAGGCAGGAGCGGCCGTCGAGGTGGAGCACGTCGAAGACCAGGTAGGTCACCGGCACCGAAGCGGCCAGGGTGCGCGCCTGCCGATCGTTGTGCACGTGCATGCGTTGCTGCAGCGCGGCGAAGCTCGGCCGGCCGTCCACCAGCGCCACGATCTCCCCGTCGAGCCACACCTGGGTCGCGCCGAGCTCCTCGCCGAGCAGCCGCAGCTCCGGGTAGGTGACGGTGATGTCGTTGCCCTTCCTGGAGTACAGCTCCAGCCGGCCGCCCTCGACCCTGGCCAGCGCGCGCACCCCGTCCCACTTGAACTCGTAGGCCCACTCGTCGGCCTCCCCGGTCGGCAGCGTCCCGGGTGAGGCCAGCATCGGCTCGACGGTTTCCGGCAGGCGGACGAACGCGGGGTCGGCCGGCGGCTCGGACCGGCGGACCATCCAGTTCCGGCCGTCGCGGCCGCTGCGGAAGAACGTGTACCGCCCCCTGGCCCGCTCGCCGGCGAAGACCACCGCGACCTCGCGCTCGGACCACTTGATCGTCTCGTAGTGACCGCGGTCCCAGATCTCCATCCGGCCGGCGCCGTACTCGCCCTTCGGAATCACTCCGGAGAACGTCGCGTACTCGATCGGGTGGTCTTCGGTGTGTACGGCGAGTCGGAGGTCGCCGGGCACGTCCGGCAGGCCCTTTGGCACCGCCCAGGACACCAGCACGCCGTCGCGTTCGAGCCGGACGTCCCAGTGCAGGCTGCTGGCGTGGTGCTCCTGGATGACGAACGTGTCGTTGTCGCCGACGGGCAGGGCGCCGTCGCCCGGCACCGGCTCCGGGGTGCGGGCCGGGTCACGCTTCTTGCGGTACTCCGCCAGATCGCCCATCGGACTCCATTCTGCCTGCTAGGGCAGCCACGACACGGTGCCGCGCAGTAACGCATAGCCGACGAAGGCCACCACGTCCAGCAGCGTGTGTGCGATGACCAGCGGCCAGAGCCGGTTCGTGCGCTGCCAGACCCGGCCGAACACCAGGCCCATCACCACGTTCCCGACGAACCCGCCGAAGCCCTGGTAGAGGTGGTAGGAGCCGCGCAGCACGGCCGAGAACACCAGCGACCCGTTCTCCCCGAGCCCGAGCTGGCGCAGCCGGGTGATCAGGTAGCCGACGACCAGCACCTCCTCGGCCCACGCGTTGGCCGCCGCCGCGATCGTCAGCACGATCGGCCGCCACCAGGTGTCGTCCAGCGTCGACGGCAGCACGGTCAGGTTCGCGCCGATGGCCCTGGCCAGGAAGTACAGCCCGAGCCCGGGAATCCCGATCAGCGCGGCCAACCCGACCCCGCCGAGCGTGTCCGCGCCCGGCCGGTCCCGGTCGAGCCCGACCGCGCGCAACCGGATCCCGGCCCGCCACAGCAGGTAGAGCCCGAGCGCGCCCCAGGCGAACAGCTGCGTCGCGCTGAGCAGCTGGCGCAGCAGGTCGATCAGCTCGGCCTGGGCCTGGCGCACGTTGATGGCGACCTGCTGGTCGCCGAGCGACTCCGGCCGCAGCAACGCGTCCAGCAACGACAGCAGGCTGCGCAACCCGGACATGCCGAGCGTGATGGTGAAGACGATCACCAGCTCGACGACGATCGCCCGCCGTTCGCCGGGATCGGTCACCGGCGCGGTCGGCCGAGGCGGCGTCAGCCAGGCTCGCAAGGAGATCACGGGCGGCACGCTACCGGCAGTCGTACAGTGGCCGGATGCCACGAATCGCGACGTCCGACCGGGTCGACCGGGCGGCCCTCAACGACTTCATCCGCCCCCGCCACCACGCCGTGCTGACCACCGGCCGCGCAGGCGGCGGCAAGCAGCTGTCGCCGGTGACCTGCGGACTGGACGCGCAGGGCCGCGTGGTCATCTCGACCTACCCGCAACGGGCCAAGGTGATCAACGCCCGCCGCGACCCCGACGTGTCGGTGCTGGTGCTCTCCGACGACTTCAACGGCGCGTGGGTGCAGGTGGACGGCACCGCCGAGGTCCTCGACCTGCCGGCGGCGCTGGAGCCGCTGGTCGAGTACTTCCGGGTGATCTCCGGCGAGCACCCGGACTGGGACGAGTACCGCGAGGCCATGCGCCGGCAGGGCAAGTGCCTGATCCGGGTGACCATCACCCGCTGGGGCCCGATCGCCACCGGCGGCTTCCCACCAGAGCTGGCCTGATCACGCGGTCAGGACGCGGTCAGGACGCTGCCTGGCCACCGGACTGGCTGGCCAGGAACGGGCAGCCGACCAGCCGCCGCAGCTCAACCGACAGCTCGGTCGCCGTGCCGATCGGCCGCTCGAACGCCAGCCGCACGTCGTGGTCGCCCTCGATCGCCTCCACCCGCAGTCGCAGCCCGAACCGGTCGAGGCCGAGCGGGCGCAGGTGACCGCCGCGCAGCTGCTCTGGCAGGTGGCGGCGCATGGTGTGCAGCACCTCGGTGTGGGACAGCTCGAGATGGCGCAGCCAGCCGGCCTCCTCGTGGCAGAACGGGTCCGGCGCGGCGGCGGCGAACTCCGCCGGGGTCACCGGATGGGTGCCGTCCGCGTCGGCGACCACCATCGACAGCGGCTCCATGGTCAACATCACCGCGCCGTGCCCGAGGTCGAGCAGCCGGGGGTCCGGCCGCTCGCCGGCTAGCTCAACGGCCTGCGTGCGGGCCGCGGCGTCGGTCAGCAGCCGGAGCTGCCCGGTGATCCACAGCAGCCCGCGCACCGGCTCGCGCAGCGACACCGGCGCCAGGTCGACCAGCTCGATCATCGTGGTCACCGGTGCGTCCGCGGCCAGCGCGTGGCCGGCCGGCAGCAGCACGGTCACCGAGGCGTCCGTGTGCACGTGGTGCAGCACCGGCGTGACCCGATCCAGCTGCCCCGCCGGCGCGACCGGCGGCACGCTCGGCAGCGGTGGCAGCAGGGTTGCCGGGCCGCGCGCGGCGATGGTCCTGGCGCGCTCACCCGGTCCCGGGATCGGTGGTCGGTCGGTCACGTGAGTAAGGCTAGCCTAACTCGGGTCGAAGGTGATAGTCGCTGATCTGCGGTGATCAACAGCTGAACAGGCAGAGCTGGTAGTTCGCCCGGTAGGTCGTCGCGGTCGCCGGGGCGACGAAGTTGTGGCTCTGCGCGCCGCCGTTGGACCAACTGGTGAACCGGAACCGCAGGCCGAGGGTCAGATTCTGCGGGCTGGGCGCGCTGACCGAGTTGTTCGAGCCGACGATCACCGTGCGGGTGTACGGCGCGGCCTGGGTGACCGTGCCGACGGTCAGCTGTGCGCCCGACGGGTTCGAGGTGAACGTCAGGTTCACTGTCTTCGGGTCGAGGCGCACGGTCGTCGAGCCGGTGTTGCCGTCCGAGTCGGTGGCGGTGAGGGTCAGGTCGAGGAACGAGGGGTACTCGTGGTCGGGCGCGACGAAGCTGCCGGCGTCGACCTCGGGGAAGGCCTGCACGTTGTGCGCGTGACAGCTGGTCTCGCTGGTGCAGTGCTGCAGGGTCAGCTGCCAGTGCAGCGCCGAGGCCGGCAACGGGCCGTCCTGTGCGTCGGAGGCACCGCCGCTGAACGGCACGGTCTGGCCGACCGCCCAGCGCAGCGCGGTCGTCGGGTCGTCGATCGTGGCTACCGGGTTCTGGCTGGGCATGCCGGCGGTGATCCGCACGGTGTTGGTGTCGACTAACCCGCCCTGGTCGGTCACCCGCAGGCCGACGTCCACCGCCTGCGGCGTCTGATAGGTCCACTGTGGACGGTCGGCGGTCGAGTCGTCGTACTGGCCGTCGCCGTCGAGGTCCCAGGCGTAGCTCAGCTGGTCACCGGGGTTCGGGTCGGCCGAGCCGAGGCCGCTGAACTCGACGGTCAGCGGCACCGTGCCGCTGGTCGGGTTGGCGGTGGCCACCGCGGTCGGCGCCAGGTTCGCCCCGCCCGGGTAGCTCACCCGGCGCAGCTGGCCGGCGCCGAGGGCGACGTAGAACAGGTCGCCGCCGGGACCGGTGAGCACCTGCACCGGCACGTTCACGCCGGTCACGAACGGCACGATGGTGCTCGGGTTCGGCAGGCCGTTCGACCCGGCGCGCATGGCCCAGATGCAGCCGCGCGAGCTGTCGGCGAAGAACAGCGCACCGTCGTAGGCGGCCGGGTAGCTGCTGGTCGTCTCGAACGCGACGCCGCTGATCGACGAGCCGCCGGTGGGGCAGCCGTCGTTGGGCGCGACGTTCGCGCTGTGGTTGTAGGCGTGGTACGGCGTTGACTGGCCGGCGCCGGCGTAGAGCGACTCGCACACGTCGAGGTTGGCGTTGTCGTAGCCGGCGAGGCGCGCGCTGCCCTCGTAGCATGGCCAGCCGAAGTTCTCCGCCACGTTGTCCGTGGCGTTGGGAATCCGGTTGATCTCCTCCCAGGTGACCCAGCCGACGTCCCCGGCCCAGATCTCGTTCGTGCCGGGGCGGAAGGCGAACCGGAACTGGTTGCGCAGGCCGTAGGCGATGACCCGGCGGGCGTTGGCGTCCGGGCTGGCCGCGAACGGGTTGCCCGCCATGGCCGCGCCGGTGTCCGGGTCGATCCGGCTGATCGTGCCGTCCAGCGTGACCGGCTCCTCGACCGCTCGGCGCGGGGACTGCGAGCGCAGCGCGCCGCCCTTGGCCGTCGGCGGGCTCAGGTTCACCCCCTGCTGGCTCGGCGGGTCGGCGCACGCGTTGCCGCGCTGGCCCCAGTCGGCGGAGTTGAAGTTGGCGCCGTCACCGCCGCCGACATAGAGCGCGCCGTCTGGCCCGAAGGCCACGGTGCCGATCGAGTGCGACGGGAACTGCTGGCACCAGTCGGTCAGCAGGATCTTCTCGGCGCCGGTCGCCACGCCGTTCTGGCCGACGGTCAGCCGGGACAGCTGCCCGGTGACCACGCAGCCGTCCTCGGTCGGGCCGGGCGGGGTCGGGCAGGCGTCGCCCCACTCGGGCGTGGTGCCGCCGGGCACGGCGTCCAGGGTGTAGAGCAGGTACACGTACGGCCGGGCCGGGTAGGCCGGGTCGATCGCCAGGCCGAGCAGGCCGCGGTCCCAGAAGTCCTGCACCCGGGGCCGCAGGTCGGCGGCGACCGTCGCGGAGGTGTCCGCGATCGAGTCATAGGTCTTGAGCAGGCCGCTCTTCTCGGTGACGAACACCCGGCCGTCCGGCGCGAACGCGGCGTTGGTCGGGTTGGTCAGGCCACTGAGCGCCACCGAGTCGGTGAACCCCGATGGCACCGCGGCGGCCGCGACGCCCGGCGAGGAGACCGTCGTGGTGAGTACCCCGGCGGTCAGGCAGACGGCGAGCAGCCCGGCCACCCGGCCGGATTTCGGGCGCACGTGCCCACGACTCCAGTGCAACGGAATTCCCCAATCCTGAAGCTGCCGATCTTCTCGGGCAGCATGTCAGGACAATCGGTACGCGGCAGCGTGCCGTTTCACGGGGATAACTGGTCGTGACAATCGCGGCGGTGAATTCACCCTTCCGGGCCACGTCCGGACCACGACCATGCGTACGCCGAGTCCTCACAGTCGATCGCGCCCTCGCCGAGTTCCAGCGGGCGGAAGGTGTCGACCATGACCGCGGTCTCGTCGAACCGCTCCGCGCCCAGCGACGCCTCGGCCGCGCCCGGCTGCGGACCGTGGGTGAAGCCGGAGGGGTGCAACGACAGCGAGCCGAGCCCGATGCCGGAGCCCTTGCGTGCCTCGTAGTCGCCGCCGACGTAGAACATCAGCTCGTCGGAGTCCACGTTCGCGTGGTTGTAGGGCACCGGGACCGCCAGCGGGTGGTAGTCGACCTTGCGCGGGCAGAACGAGCACACCACGAAGTTGGGGCCCTCGAAGGTCTGGTGCACCGGCGGTGGCTGGTGCACCCGGCCGGTGATCGGCTCGAAGTCGCGGATGTTGAACGCCCACGGGTAGAGGCAGCCGTCCCAGCCGACAACGTCGAACGGGTGATTGGCGTAGGTCATCCTGGTCAGCCCGGCGCGGTGGCGGACGAGCACCGGCACGTCGGTGCCCTCGGCGTGCAGCGGCTCGGTCGGGCCGCGCTGGTCGCGTTCGCAGTACGGGGCGTGCTCCAGGAACTGGCCCTTGGCCGACAGGTAGCGCTTTGGCGGGCCGATGTGGCCGCGGGCCTCCAGGACGAACAGCCGGGTCTCGACGTGCGGCAGGACCCGGTGGGTGGTCGAGGTGGGCAGCACCAGGTAGTCACCATCGGTGAGTTCCATGGCGCCGTACACCGTTTCGACCGTCGCCGAACCGGATTGGACGTAGAGCAGCTCGTCACCGATCGCGTTGCGGTACAGCGGGCTGGGCGTGGCCGCGACGACGAAGCAGATGGTCACGTCGCTGTTGCCGAGCAGCGTCCGCCTGCCGGTCACCGCGTCGGTGGCCGGCTGGCTGTCCTGCTTGAGGTCCTGGCTGCGGAAGTGCCGGGGTTTCAGCGGGTGGTTGGGGGTGAGCTGACCCCGGCGATCGGTCACGGCCTCGGCGTTCACGATGGCTGTCGGCAGGTGCCGGTGGTAGAGCAGGGCGGAGTCGGCGGAGAAGCCCTCGACGCCCATCAGCTCCTCGGCGTACAGCCCGCCGTCCGGTGAACGGAACTGTGTATGCCTCTTTCGGGGGATTTCTCCCACGCGGCGGTAGTACGGCATTACCCCCTCCGAAGTGTTCGCATGTCGAACGTCTTTGTTCAGTTGGCGATACGCTACTAGCGTGTCAGCCGTGTCAAGCGCCGCACCCGTGCCCCCGCAAGGTCAACGCGATGTTCCTCCCCTACTCGCGCGACTCGTCGACGACGCCGCACTGTTCCCGCCCGGCAACGCCCCGATGCCGGACGCGATCCGGCTGCACCTCGACGGCAGAACCAACGATCGCTCCGATCTGGTCGGGTTGTTTCTGTGTCCCGCGTCCCGGCTGCCGGAGTTGATCACTGACCTGATCAAGGCGAAGCCGCCGCGTCCGGTGGAGTTGTCGCTGGTCATCGATACCGGGTTGGGTGGTGTGCCGAAGGCGTTGTCGATCGTCGAGTCCCGGGCGGAGCTGCTCGCGCTGCGGATGGTCGAGATGCCGGCGCCCTCCGACGTGGACGAGGTGTGGCTGGAGCGGGTCTCGGAGTTCGTGCCCGAGGACGTGATCCGGGTGATCGAGCCCCGGCGCGGCGGGGCCGGCTGGCTGGACGGCATCCGGCGGGTGATCGGGCACGGCAGCTGGCCCAAGATCCGCTGCGGTGGGGTGTCCGAGCAGAACTTCCCGAGCGTGACCGAGGTGGTCGACTTCCTCGGGGTGATCAACGAGGGCAACGCGTCGTTCAAGGCGACCGCGGGCCTGCACAACGCCGTTCGGCACACCGACGAGGAAACCGGGTTCACCCACCACGGGTTCCTCAACCTGCTGATCGCCACCGCGCGGCTGATCGCCGGCGGGGTCGGGCCGGAGGTGCACGAGGCGCTGGAGGCCACCGACGGCAAGGCGCTGGCGACCGAGGCGGGGAACCTGACCGAGGACGAGCAGTTGGCCGTGCGCAGCATGTTCGCCTCCTACGGGTCCTGCTCGCTGACCGACCCGGTGACCGATCTCGAGGAGCTGGGCTTGCTGTGAGCGGGAGCGGAGCCGCGTGCGCCGTCTGGACTGAGGAGCAGCGCAGGCGCGTCAGCGCCGAGCAGCGGACGAGGGAAGACGGCGTGTTAGCGGCGGAGCGGAGCGAACGATGGGCACTGCTGTGAGCGGCTCCTGGGTTCACGATCCGGCATTTGCCGGCGACCAGCCATTCGGGCCGCAGACCCTGCCCTACGGGGTGGTCGACGACGGGACCGGGCCGAGGGTCGCGGTGCGGTTGGGCGATCACGCCCTTCCGCTGCCCACCGTCGCCGACGAGCTCGGTGACCTCGCCGCGCTGGTCACCGGCACCTCGCTGGACCCGCTGCTGGCCGCGACCCGCGCCGAGTGGAGCGAGCTGCGTGCCCGGCTGACCGACCTGGTCACCGGCACCGGCAAGCCGGCGGGCGCCCAGCTGCTGCCGCTGGCCGGCCTGCGCACCCGCCTGCCGTTCACCGTCGGCGACTACGTCGACTTCTACTGTTCGCGCCACCACGCGGAGAACGTCGGCCGGATCATGCGGCCAGACGGCGAACCCCTGCTGCCCAACTGGACCCACCTGCCGGTCGGCTACCACGGCCGGTCCAGCACGATCGTGGTCTCCGGCACCGACGTGGTCCGCCCGCACGGCCAGCGGCGGGGCAACCCGCTGCCGCACTTCGGCCCGACCGGCCGGCTCGACGTCGAGGCCGAGGTCGGCTTCGTCTGCGGCGGCCCGGTCGCCCGGCGGGTGCCGACCGCGAACGTGGCCGAGCACATCTTCGGCGTCGTGCTGGTCAACGACTGGTCCGCGCGCGACATCCAGGGCTGGGAGTCCCAGCCGCTCGGCCCGTTCCTCGGCAAGTCGTTCGCCACGTCGGTCTCGGCCTGGGTCACCCCGCTGGACGCGTTGGCCGTCGCCAGGGTCCCGGTGCCCGACCCCGGCCATCCCCGGCTGCCCTACCTGGTCGAGGACCCGCCGTGGGGGCTGGACCTGCGGTTGGCGATCTCCTGGAACGACACGGTGGTCTCCCGCCCGCAGTTCGCCGACATGGCCTACTCGTGCGCCCAGCAGCTCGCGCACATGACGGTCAACGGCGCGATCGTCCGGCCGGGCGACCTGTTCGCCTCCGGCACGGTCTCCGGCGCGGAGAAGACCCAGCGCGGCTGCTTCCTCGAGCTGTCCTGGGGCGGCCGGGAACAGATCGCCCTGGCCGACGGCTCGACCAGGACCTTCCTCGAGGACGGCGACACCGTGGTGATCACCGCGCAGGCGCCCGGCGAGGAGGGCACGGTGGTCGGCATCGCCGAGGTCGCCGGCACGGTGCTGCCGGCCGAGGACTGAGCGGGGTGTCCAGGCCGATCCGCCCGATCGCCCCGACGCCGCGTCCGCAGGCCGCGTCGGCCGGGCGGGAGAGCTCGCTGACCCTGGATCGCGGCCTGGCCCTGCTGCAGGCGGTGGCCGACGCCGAGTCGGAGGCGCCGACGATCAGCGAGCTGGCCACCGCCATCGGCGCCAGCCGGGCGGCGGTCTACCGGCTGCTGGTCCCGCTCGCCGAGCGCGGCCTGGTGCGCCGGGACGGCTCCAAGGTCCGGCTGGGTCTCGGGCTGCTGCGGCTGGCCGCGCGGGTGACCCCGCAGCTGCGCCTGGCCGCCATGCCGGCGCTGCGCGAGCTGGCCGAGGCGATCGGCGCCACCGCGCACCTGACCGTGGCCGACGGGGACGAGGCGCAGGCCATCGCGGTGACCGAGCCGTCCTGGACGACCTATCACGTCGCCTACCGGGTCGGCACCCGGCACTCGCTGCGCCGGGGCGCGGCCGGCAAGGCCATCGGCCTGCGCGACGAGGACCCCGGCTGGCTGGCCACCACCGGTGAGCTGCAGCCGGGCGCGTCGGGTATCGCGGCCCCGGTCAGGGGTGTGCCCGGTCTGCGGGCCAGCGTCGGCGTGATCACCTTCCACGAACTCGACGGCGCGGTGGTCGGGCCGCGAGTGATCGCCGCGGCCGCGGCCGTGGCCGACGCGGTGCGCTGAATTTCCCCACCGGTGGTGGGCCATGGACATTCCGGTATCTTTGTGTCGTGCCCCGAGGGTTCCGGCGTGATAACCCTGTCGTGGTGATCTGTACTGCCCTTCCGATGGAATACCGCGCGGTTCGTGAACATCTCGACGGTTCGCTCGTCGAACGGGAGGAACGCGGCACCCTGTACGAGGTCGGCACATTTTTCGGCGAGTTGGACACCTGGAAAGTCGTGCTGGTGGAGACCGGTGCGGGCAACACGTCGGCCGGTGTCGAGCTGGAACGGGCCATTTCCTTGTTCGCGCCGGAAGTGGTCTTCTTCGTCGGTGTCGCCGGTGGTCGAAAAGACGTGGAGCTCGGCGATGTCGTGGTCGCCAACTGGGTTTACGACTACGAGTCCGGAAAAGACACCGAGCACGGTTACATTCCGCGGACGAGATCCTATGCCTCGGCCCACCGGCTCGTGCAGCGGTCGAATGCCATTGTCCGGCAGGGCGCGTGGGCGCGACGTATTCGGGGCGGCGCGGACTCGACGCCGGCCGCGATCGTCAAACCCGTGGTCGCCGGCGCCAAGGTGATCGCGCACAAGGGCTCCCAGGTGGCCGAGCTGCTCGACCGGTATTGCGACGACGCGGTCGCCGTCGAGATGGAGGGGCACGGCTTTCTCTACTGCGCCTATGTCAATTCCGGGGTCGACGCGCTGATCGTGCGCGGCATCTCCGATCTGCTCACCGGCAAGAACGTCGCCGACGACCGCCACTGGCAGCCGAAGGCCGCCGAACACGCGGCGGCGTTCGTCTTCGAACTCCTCAACCAGTTGCGCGGCACCGACATCGGCACGGCGACGGTGCGCCTGCCGCGTCGGCGGGCACCGGCCGCGGACCGGGGCCGGTGGTCGACGGCGGCCGTGCGGGTGGCCGTGATCATCGCCGTCGTCGCGCTGCTCGCCCCGGCCTCGGCGCCGATTCCCGGGGCCAGCGCGGCGCACGGGATCGAATGGGCGGCGAGCACCGTCGAGTTCGCCCACCCGACGGTGCTCGACACCGACCACCACGGTGTCTGGGGCCTCGCGGAAATCGTCTACAGCCCGGACGGCAGGTTCGTGGTGACCTCCGGAAACGAGGCGCACGAGTCGACCACGAGAATTTGGGACGTCGGCCGCAAGGAAGAAGTGGCGGTGCTGCCGGACGCCGGCATTCCGACGGCGTTCAGTCCGGACGGGCGGATTCTGGTGACCGGCACCTACGATTACGAGATCCGGTTCTGGGACATGGCCACTTTCCGTTCGCTTGGCACGCTGGACACCGACGGCCTGACCACCCTGGTCTTCCGTCCGGGTACCGGCATGGTGGTCAGCGGAACGGGCACCGGGTACCTGCAGGAATGGAATTCGGTAACGCCGAGTCTGCGCCGGCTGGTCCGGGCTCCCGGCGCGATCGAGGCCATCGCGGTGAACCGCGGCGGCATGTTGGTCGCGGTGTGTGTCCAGGTGGTCGACGGGGACAGCCACGTGGTCGTGTGGAACGGCACCACCACCAAGGCGATCGACCGGTTCGACCACCTGCACCGCCCGGTCGCGCTGAGCGCGGACGCCACCCTGCTCATCGGCGGCGCCGCGCCGGACAGCGTCGGCATCCCCCGTGAGCTGGAGTTCTGGAACCTGACCCGCCGGCAACGGCTCGACACCCTGTCGCTCGACTCGCCCGCGGCGACCTACGTCTCGCCGGTGATCAGCCAGGACGGCGACCTGGTCGCCGTGCCGGAGAACCAACGGGTGCACCTGCTCCGGGTGACCGACACCGGGGTCGAGCCGGTCGCCCGGCTCACCGGGTTCGCCGACGGCGAGGTCACCAGCCTCGCGTTCAGCCCGGACGGCCGGACCCTGGCCGCGGGCGACGACCAGGGCCGGCTGCGCTTCTGGGACTTCAGCGACCTGCCGGTGTGAGGTTCGCGGCGGTCTCCCGCAGCACGTCGTCCAGCGGCGTGGGCGTCAGCCCGAACGTGCGCGCGGTGTGCGCGGTGCCCAGGACCGCCGGTCGCAGGTACAGGTACTGCGTCTCGAGGGTCTCGGCGGTGATCGGGTCGGCCAGCGCCGCCTGGTGCAGCGCCACCGCGGACATCGGCTCGATCCTCGGCGCCGGCAGGCCGGCCAGCTCGGCCAACCGGTTGGCCACCACACGCAGCGGCGCCTCGGACACCGTCGGCGGATGCCAGGCGTGGCCCCAGGACCGAGGGTCCCGCGCGATCGTGGCCAGCGCGCGGCCGACGTCGCCGACATAGGCCCAGCTGTGCGCCACGTCCAGGTCGCCCGGGAAGACCACCGGCTGGCCGGCCAGCAGCGCGGGCGCCACCATCAGGTTGAACATCGACACCGCGGCCGCGCCGAGGAAGTCGCCGGGGCGGACCTCGGTGAAGCGGAGCTCGCCCGCCAGGTGCGCGGTCATGCCGGCGGTGAACATGTCCGCCCGCGCCCGGCCCTTGATCGTGGTCGGCCGCATGGGCAGGTCCTCGGTCATCGGGCCGTCGACCGGGCCGAGCCCGTAGCTGTTGCTCAGGTTCACATAGCCCGCGCCGGTGCTGGCCGCCGCGGCGAGCAGCGCGTTGGCCAGCGGCGGGGTGTCCTCGGCCACCCGGTCGTAGGCCGGTGCGGCGCAGTTGACGATCGACGCGGCGCCGGTGGCGAGCGAGGTCAGCAGGGAGGCGTCGGTGGCGTCGCCGGCCACCAGGGTGACGCGGGGGTGGGTGGGGCCGGTGCCGCGCCGGGTGAGCACGACGACGTCGTCCCCGGTGGTGGCGAACTCGATGGCGGCGGCCTGGCCGGTCGGACCGGCGCCGACCACAACGTGGAATGTCATGACGACGAGCCTAGGAAGCTTCGACAAGACGCTGAATGGCTTGGAATCTTGGAAAAATGTCCTATCGTCCAGGTCATGGATGTGCTCAGTGATGTGCTCGCGGTCATGCGCACCGGCCGCCCGGTCGCGGCCCGCTCGTCGAGCCGGGCGCCGTGGGGCGTGCGGTTCGACGCCGGGGACGCGGCGGGCGCGCACGTGGTGCTCGAGGGCGGCTGCTGGCTGTTCCCCGGCGGCGCGGACCCGATCCAGCTGGGTGTCGGCGATGTCGTGTTCACCCCGCACGGCGACGGGCACGCGCTCGCCGACCAGCCGGACCGGCCGCTGGTCGACTGGCGCCCGGAGCCGACGGAGGAGTCGCCGGTCGAGGAGATGCGGATCGCCGGTACCGGCGCGGTCACCGAGCTGCTGTGCGCGTCCTACAGCTTCGACCAGGTCCGCCGGCACCCGCTGCTGGACGACCTGCCGGCGGTCATCCACCTGCCGGCCAGGGTCGGCGCGCATCCGTCGCTGCGCAGCGCGGTGGAGCTGCTCGGCGACGAGCTGCGCGCGCCCCGGGCGGGCACGAGCGCGGCGCTGCCGGCGCTGATCGACATGTTGCTGCTCTACGTGCTGCGGGCCTGGCTGGACGAGCAGCCGGCGAGCACCGGCTGGGCCGGCGCCCTGCACGACCAGGCGCTCAGCGCGGCGCTGCGCGCGATCCACCGGCACCCGGAGACCCAGTGGACCGTCGAGTCGCTGGCCAGGACGGCCGGCATGTCCAGGGCGGCGTTCGCCAAGCGGTTCACCACGACCCTGCGGCAACCGCCGCTGGCCTACCTCACCTGGTGGCGGCTGACCACCGCGGCCCGGCTGCTGCGCGAGTCCGACCTGCCACTGCGCACGGTGGCCGCCCGCTGCGGCTACGGCTCGGAGTTCGCCATCGCCAAGGCGTTCAAGCGGGCGTTCGGCGTGGCGCCCGGCCAGTACCGGCGGGCCGGACAGTAGTTCGGGGAGGCGCTCGCGGGCGAGCACCTCCCCGGTGGCAGGCCGTGGCTTGTCGGAGCGGCAACCTGCCAGTCTGGGTGCCGGCGTCAGCTCGCCGGCGCGATGATCCCGGTGTCCCCGGCGCGTACGGCGTCGAACCGGCGGGTCACGTCCGTCCAGTTCACCAGCGACCACAGCCGCTGGACATAGTCCGGGCGGACGTTGCGGTACTGCAGGTAGTACGCGTGCTCCCAGGCGTCGAACACCAGCAGCGGGGTGGTGTTCATGCCGATGTTGCCGTGGTGGTCGTAGACCTGCTCGACGACCAGCCGCCTGGACAGCGGCTCCCAGGCGAGCACGCCCCAGCCGGAGCCCTGTACGGACGCGGTCGCGGTGGACAGCTGCTTGCTGAACCCGTCGAAGGAGCCGAAATGCTCGTCGATCGCGGCCGCCAGCTCGCCGTCGGGGCGGTCACCGCCGTCGGGGGAGAGGTTCTCCCAGAAGATCGTGTGCAGCACGTGGCCGGAGAGGTTGAACGCGAAGGTCTTCTCCAGGCCGACCAGGCCGGAGAAGTCGCCAGCGTCGCGGGTCTCGGCCAGACGTTCCAGCGTGTCGTTCGCGCCCTTCACGTACGCCGCGTGGTGCTTGCTGTGGTGCAGCTCCAGGATCTCCCCGGTGATCGCGGGTTCCAACGCGCCGTAGTCGTAGGGCATATCTGGCAGAACGTACTGAACCGTCGACATGCTGTTGAGCATATCTGGTTGTTGCCAGTAACTGGCAACAGCTAGCGCGGGCGGCGCTCGAGCACCCGTCGCAGGGCACCGCGCGCCCGCTCCACCCGCCGTGCCTCGTAGGCGATGGGGAAGTAGCGCAGCCGCTCCGGCAGCAGCGGCACCACCCGGCCGACCACGCGGCCCAGCCGCCGCAACCGCCGCTCGTCGCGGTCGGTCCAG
Source organism: Actinophytocola sediminis (assembly GCF_054779715.1). Lineage (NCBI taxonomy): Bacteria > Bacillati > Actinomycetota > Actinomycetes > Pseudonocardiales > Pseudonocardiaceae > Actinophytocola > Actinophytocola sediminis. The sequence goes on from NZ_BAAGXS010000017.1 coordinate 298,350, forward strand.
GTCAGGCCGAGGATGTCGCGGGCGGCCGGCGGCAGGGTGCCGACCGTGACGAAGTACTGCAGCCGACCGGGCAGGTACGCCACCGCTCGCCACAGCGGGACCAGCGCCACCGGCAGGCCGAGTGGCGGCGGCACCCGGCGGCTGGCGCGCAGGAACTCGTAGGCCGTCGGGTGCGCGACCAGGGTGGTGGCCAGCACGTCGGCGAACCGGGCGAGGTAGTCGGCGTAGGTCGGCGGGATCTCCTTGTCCACCACGTGCAGGTTGCGCATCAGCTGCTGGATCTCGGCGTAGTAGGCCTCGGTGTCGGCGGTGCTCAGCGGCCGGCGGGAGAAGTACCTGGCCGCGGTGGTGAACGCGTAGGGCGCGGTCAGCAGGATCCACGCCCACGGCCCGGACGACAGCGCGTTGTGGGTCACCCCGTCGGCGTCGGTCGTGCGCAGCGGGGCGTGCAGCGTGCGCAGCCGGTCGGCCTCGGCCAGCGCCTCCTGGCCGCCGTACACCCAGGTCATCACCGAGGCGATGCTGCGCTGGGCGCGGCCGATGGCGTCGGTGCGGAACACCGAGTGCTCGCCGACGACCGCGCCGACCGACGGGTGCATCACCTGTAACGCGAAGGCCGCGCCGGTGGTCAGGGAGAACGTGATCAGGCCGGTCTCGTCCCACAGCCGGGTGCCCGGCTGGATCGGCCGGCGGGTGCTGGTCGGCGCGCTCACCCGTCCAGTGTCCACCCGGCGTTTCCCGGGACCAAGGTCCCGATCCGGCGGGACCGGCGGACCTGCCAGGAGGTGCGGCCCTCGGCGCAGGGTTGTGGGGTGGACGTACTCGATCTCGCGCGTTGGCAGTTCGGTATCACCACCGTCTACCACTTCCTCATGGTGCCGTTGACGATCGGCCTGTCGCTGCTGGTCGCCGGCATGCAGACGGCCTGGGTGCGCACCGGGAACCCGCGCTACCTGAAGATGACCAGGTTCTGGGGCAAGCTGCTGCTGATCAACTTCGCGATGGGCGTGGTCACCGGGATCGTCCAGGAGTTCCAGTTCGGCATGGCGTGGAGCGAGTACTCCCGCTTCGTCGGCGACGTGTTCGGGGCGCCGCTGGCGATGGAGGGGCTGGTCGCGTTCTTCGTGGAGTCCACGTTCCTCGGGTTGTGGATCTTCGGCTGGGACCGGTTGCCCAAGCGGGTGCACCTGGCGTGTGTGTGGGCGTTCTCGCTGGCCACCGTGGTGTCCGCGTACTTCATCCTGGCGGCGAACTCGTGGATGCAGCACCCGGTCGGGGTGGAGTTGGTCGACGGGCGGCCGCAGCTGAACTCGATCTGGGCGGTGCTGTCGAACTCGACGGTGCTGGTGGCGTTCCCGCATGCCATCGCCGGTGCGTTGGCGGTGGCCGGGGCGTTCCTGGTCGGCATCGCGGCCTGGCACCTGTGGCGGTCCTCTTCGGACGGTGCGGTGTGGCGGACGTCGTTGCGGCTGGGGACGGTGGTCGGCGCGGTGGCCTTCGCCGGGCTCGCGGTGAGCGGGGACCTACAGACCAAGCTGATGTTCGAACAGCAGCCGATGAAGATGGCCTCGGCGGAGGCGTTGTGCCACACGGAGAAGCCGGCCGGGTTCTCGGTGTTCGCGATCGGCGACGTGTCCAGTCCGGACTGTGAGAACGTCAAGTCGATCACCGTGCCGGCGCTGTTGTCGTTCCTGGCCAACGGGGATGTCGACAGCGAGGTGCGCGGGGTCAACGACCTGGTCGAGGAGTACCAGCAGCGCTACGGCGAGTTCTACCCGGTCGACGAGCGGCTGGGTGAGCTGTCGGGCAAGCCGATCGACTACGTGCCGAACCTGCCGGTCACCTACTGGGGTTTCCGGCTGATGATCGGCTTCGGCGCGGCCGGGGCGGCGGTCGGCGTCGTGGTGTGGTGGCTGACCAGGCGCGGCCGGGTGCCCAGGACCAGGTGGTTCCCCCGGCTCGCGCTCGGCGCCATCGCCACGCCGTTCCTCGGCAACAGCTTCGGCTGGATCTTCACCGAGATGGGCCGCCAGCCCTTCGTCGTCGCGCCCAATCCGTCCGGTGTGGACGGTGTGTGGATGTTCACCGCGCAGGCGGTGTCCTCGCTGACCGTCGGCGAGGTGCTGACCTCGTTGATCGCGCTGACGCTGGTCTACGGCGTGCTCGCGATGATCGAGGTGGTGCTGATCAGCCGGTACGTGCGCGGCGGGATCGCCGGCGTGCTGCCGGCCGACCCACCCGAATCGTCCACAAAGGACGGCGACGTGCTGTCCTTCGCCTACTGAGCGGGGAGTGTCATGGATCTCGCGACGCTGTGGTTCGTGCTGATCGCCGTGCTGTGGCTGGGTTACCTGTTCCTCGAGGGCTTCGACTTCGGGGTCGGCATGCTGCTGCGGGTACTGGGCCGCGACGAGCCGACCAGGCGGGTGCTGGTGAACACCATCGGCCCGGTGTGGGACGGCAACGAGGTGTGGCTGATCGTCGCCGCCGGCGCGACGTTCGCGGCGTTCCCCGGCTGGTACGCGAGTTTGTTCAGTGCCGCCTACCTGCCGCTGCTGTTGGTGTTGCTGGCGCTGATCGGGCGCGGGGTGGCGTTCGAGTACCGGGGCAAGGTCGACTCCGCGCGCTGGCGGGCGGGGTGGGACGCGGTGATCGTGGCCGGGTCCTCAGTGGCCGCGCTCGGGGTCGGGTTGTTGTTGTCCTGGAACGTGCTCGGGCTGCCGCTGGACGCCAGCGGTGACCGGGTCGGCTCGGCGTTCGCGGCGCTGCGCTGGGAGACGCTGGTCGGCGCGCTGGCGGTGGCGGGGTTCGCGGTGGTGCACGGCGCGGTGTTCCTCGCGCTCAAGACCGAGGGCGCGGTGCGTGTGCGGGCCAGGGCGCTGGCGCTGCGGATCGCGCCGTTCGCGTTGGCCCCGTTGGCGTTGACGTTGCTGGTGGTACAGGTGCGCGCGGGTTCGGGGTGGACGCTGGCGTCGCTGGCGGTGGTCGCGGTAGCGGCGGTGCTCGGGTGGTCGCGGCTGGCCGCCGGGCGGGAGGGGCAGGCGTTCGCCGCGCTGGGCGTGGTGATCGCGGGCACAGTGGCCACCTGGTTCGGCGCGCTGTACCCGAACGTCCTGCCCTCCACTGTGGACCCGGCGTTCTCACTGTCCATCGCGGACACCGCGTCGAGCCCGTACACGCTGGCGGTGATGACCTGGGTGGCCGCGTTCGGCACGCCGGCGGTGCTGATCTACCAGGGCTGGACGTACTGGGTGTTCCGCAGGCGCATCGGCACCCGGCACATCCCCGAGGTGCACGCGCCATGAGCGCGCTGTGGATCTCCGGCGTGACCAGGCGGGCGCTGGTCTGGTGCGGTGTGCTGGCGGCCGGACACGCGGTGGCGCTGGTCGTGCAGGCGTGGGCGTTGGCCGGCGTGTTGGCCGATGTCGTCGGGGGGACGGGGGCACCCATCGGCGGGCGGCTGGGGGCGCTCGCCGGTGCGGTGCTCGCCCGCGCGCTGCTCGGCTGGGCCACCCAGGTCGTCGCCGCGCGGGCGGCGGCCGGGGCCAAGGAGGAGTTGCGCACCACGCTGACCGACCGCGCGCTGGCCGCCGGTCCGGAGTGGATCACCGAGGCGGGCGCGGCCGAGCTGACCACGGTCGCCACCCGGGGCCTGGACGCGATCGACGACTACTTCACCGGCTACCTGCCGGCGCTGGTCAACGTCGCGGTGCTGCCGCTCGGTGTCGGCGCGGTGCTGCTGGTGACCGACTGGCCGTCGGCCGTGGTGGTCGCGTTGACCCTGCCGCTGGTGCCGGTGTTCGCCGCGCTGGTCGGCCTGCACACCCGCGACCGGGTGGCCGCCGCGGCCGACAGCACGGCCCGGCTGTCCGGCCGGTTCCGCGAGCTGGTGCGGGCGTTGCCGGTGCTGACCGCGTTCGGCCGGGCGCCCGCGCAGGCCACGGTGATCCGCGCGGTCGCCGACGCCCACCGTCGCTCCACAATGGACACCCTGCGGCTGGCGTTCGCCTCCGCGCTGGTGCTGGAGCTGATCGCCACCCTGTCGGTGGCCCTGGTCGCCGTGGTCATCGGCCTGCGTCTGGTCAGCGGCGACCTCGCCCTGGCGGTCGGCCTGTTCGTCCTGCTCCTGGCCCCCGAGTGCTACGCCCCGCTGCGCGCCGCCGGCGCCGCCCACCACGCCGCCGAGGACGGCCTGGAAGCCGCCCGCCGCGTCGCCGACCTCCCCGTCCCCACCCCACCCCCGACCGCCACCCCACCCACCGGCGACCTCGAGGTCACCGCCCTTACCGTCCGCCGCCGCGACACCCGCGCCCCCGACGCCCTCACCTTCACCGCCCGCCCCGGCGAGATCACCCGCCTGAACTCCCCGAGCGGCACCGGCAAGTCCACCGTCTTCGCCGCCCTCCTCGGCTACACCACCCCCACCAGCGGCACCGTGACGATCAACGACACCCCCCTGCACACCATCAACCCGGACGCCTGGCGCCACACCATCGCCTGGGTCCCCCAACACCCCACCCTCACCGCCCCCACCGTCACCACCGAACTCACCCAGTCCCTGTCCGACCGCGAGTCCAACGCTCCGGACACGCGAGTCCAACCGTCCCGACAGGAACTCGTCGAGGTCGCCTCGCAGGTCGCCGCCGAGCACCTACTCGACCGGCCGACTACCGACCTGTCCACCGGCGAGCGCCAGCGCGTGGCCATCGCCCGCGCGCTGCTGCGCCTGCGCCACTCTGCTGCTGCTCGACGAGCCGACCGCGCACCTCGACCCGGCAACCGCGGGCCAGGTGATGGCCGCCATCGACCGCGCGGCCGCCGCCGGCGCCACCGTGATCCTCGCCAGCCACCGCACCACTGAGTCCACTGTGGACAACGTGGCGCCGGAAACCAGGGCCACCAACGACATCCCGGCCGACACCGGTCGCGCCCGGCTGCGCACCCGGCACACACCCCGGCTGCTCGCCGGCGCCGCCATCGGCGCGGCCGCGCTCATCGCCGGCGTCGCGCTCACCGTCACCTCGGCCTGGCTGATCGCCAAGGCCGCCCAACAGCCACCGATCCTCACCCTGTCGGTGGCCGTCGTCGGCGTGCGCGCGTTCGGTCTCGGCCGGGCCGTGCTGCGCTACGTCGAGCGCCTGGTCACCCACGACGCCGCCTTCCGCGCGGCCGGCGAGCACCGGGTCCGCCTGTGGCATCGCCTGGTCCCCGCCCAACGCGCGGACGGGCTCGCACACGACGTGGACACCGTGCGCGACCTGACCCCTCGGGTCCTCACCCCGCCACTGACCGCGGGACTGGTGATCGTGGCGGCCGTGCTCATCCAGCTGGCGATCCTGCCGGCAGCGGCGGGCACGCTCGTCAGCGCGGTCGCGGTGGCCGGCCTGGGTGCACCGGCCGTCGCGCTCGCCCTCGACCGGCGGGCCGGCACCGCCATGGCCGCCGCCCGCCGCACGCTGGCCACCGCCAGCCTCACCCTGCTCACCTCGGCCGCAGAGCTGATCGCCGTCGGCGCCCACCGCCGCCA